>NZ_JBEAFN010000009.1:0-238120 GCF_040061795.1 Klebsiella sp. GN_Kp190 | reverse complement strand
AGCCCGGCTAAGCGCAGCGCAAGCCGGGTAGAAACCGCAGCAATGCCACGTCGCGGCACATTCCCCGGGTTGCGGCGTAAACGCCTTACCCGGGCTACCGGTCCGCAGACGGTGATGAACCGCAGCCCGGCTAAGCGCAGCGCAAGCCGGGGGGGGGTTGTCGTAGCTAAAAAGCAATTAATGTTTTATTAACACCTGCGCTTCACCGTATAATCCCTGCGTTAACATCAGGAGCCTATTATGAAGCCAGCGAAAATTGCGGTGATTACCCTGTTCTTATTTATGGCCATCAGCGGCATCGGCGGCGTGATGCTGGCCGGTTATTCATTTATTGTTCGCGGTGGTGTCGGCTGATTCGCCGGTTTAGCCGTTCAAACCCCCGGTCGACGATAATCGCCGCCAGCGCCACCAGCAGCGCCCCCTGAATCACATAAGCGGTATTAAATCCGCTGAGGCCGATAACAATCGGCGTGCCGAGCGTATTCGCGCCGACGGTTGAAGCAATGGTCGCCGTACCGATATTGACGATGGTCGAGGTACGAATCCCGGCCAGCATCACCGGCGCCGCCAGCGGCAGCTCAACTTTTATCAGCCTCTGCCAGCCGGTCATCCCCATTCCCTGAGCGATAGCTAACACACCGGACGGTACCGCCCCAATCCCGGCCAGCGTGCCCTGCAAAACCGGTAAGATGCCGTACAGCACCAGCGCAATAAGCGCGGGCTGCCAGCCAAACCCCATCACCGGAACCGCAATCGCCAGCACCGCGACCGGCGGAAACGTCTGCCCCATTGCGGCAATCGTCTCCACCAGCGGGCGAAACTCATGCCCCGCCGGACGGGTGACCGCAATCCCGGCGACGACGCCCACCACCGTAGCCGCGAGGCTGGAGAGCGCCACCAGCCAAAAGTGCGCCAGGGTAAGAGAAACAAAACTCTCCTGCTGATAAACCGGACGCGGCAGTTCGGGAAACAGCGCGCTGAACAGCGGCGCGCTGTAGGGCAACGCCAGCAGCAGCGCGATAAACATGGCGCTGAGCCACAGCAGCGGATCACGCAGCACCTTCACGCCGGGCCTCCTCGCGCAGCAGGTCGGCAAAATGCAGCGTCCCGCAGGCCTCTCCCTGCTCATCGACCACCGGCAGCACCTCGCGGCGATGAGCAACGAACTGCGACAGCGCCTCGCGCAGGGTCATCGTCACGTTCAACGCGTCCCCCGCCAGGCGCTCATCGCGGCGCAGATAATCACTCACGCCGCGTAGCGACAGCAGGCGCACGCCCAGTTCGCTACGGCCAAAGAACGTCTCCACAAACGCATTTTTTGGCTCCAGCAGCATCTGCATCGGCTCACCCTGCTGTACCACTTCGCCGCCGTCCATCAACACCAGATGGTCCGCCAGCCGCAGCGCCTCATCGATATCGTGAGTCACCAGCACAATAGTGCGTCCCAGCAGGCGATGAATGCGGATCATCTCCTGCTGCAAGGCTTCGCGCGTCACCGGATCGAGCGCGCCGAAGGGTTCATCCATCAGCAGCACTTCCGGGTTGGCGGCCAGCGCGCGCGCCACGCCGACGCGCTGCTGCTGGCCGCCGGAAAGCTGATGCGGGTAGCGTTCGCGCAGGCCCGGCTCCAGCCCCAGCAAGGCCATCAGCTCATCGACCCGCGCCTGGGTCTTCTGCCGCGACCACTTTTGCAACTGCGGGACGGTGGCAATGTTCTGCGCCACCGTCCAGTGGGGGAACAGGCCGATGGACTGGATGGCGTAGCCCATTCTGCGGCGCAGTTCGAGCACCGGCTGCTGGCGAATATCCTGCCCGGCGAAACGGATCGTCCCGCTGTCGTGCTCCACCAGGCGATTAATCATCTTCAGCGTGGTCGACTTCCCCGAGCCGGAGGTGCCAATCAGCACCGAAAATGCCCCCTCGCGCAGATGCAGATTGAGGTTTTTCACCGCAGGCTCTCCGGCAAAGGCTTTATTGACGCCGTCGAACTCAATCACGGGCCTCTCCTTTCAGTAATGCGCCCCACAGCGCGAATAACGCATCCACCACCACCGCCAGCGCGATGGTCGGGATAACCCCCAGCAGCACCAGATCCAGCGCGCTGCTGAGCAGCCCCTGGAAAACCAGCGCGCCGAAGCCGCCCGCGCCAATCAGGGCCGCCACCACCGCCATACCCACGGTTTGTACGCTGACCACCCGCAGGCTGCGCAACAACACCGGCAACGCCAGCGGTAGCTGTACCTGACGAAAGCGCTGCACGCCGCTCATCCCCATCGCCGTCGCGCTCTCCAGCGCTTCGCGCGGCACCTGCTGAAGGCCGATCGTCACCCCGCGCACCAGCGGCAATAGCGCATACAGCACCAGCGCAATCAGCGCCGGCGTGATGCCGGTACCGGAAACGCCGAGCTGCGCCAGCGACGGAAACTGGCGCGCCAGCCCGGCCAGCGGCGCGATAAGCAGGCCAAAAAGCGCGACGGAGGGAACGGTCTGAATCACGTTGAGAACGGCAAAAACCGGCGATTGCCAGCGGGGGTAGCGCCAGAGCCAGACGCCAACGGGCAAGCCAATCAGCAGCCCCGGCAGCAGGGTCCCCAACAGCAGCGTCACATGCTGGGACAGCGCATCGTCAAACACCTCGCGGCGATTGAAATACTCTTTCAGCAAAGAGAGGCCATCGAGCGCGCCGAGCCCCAGCAGCAGCGCGGGCAGCAGCCAGACCTGCGCGTTCAGCAGCCAGCGCCACAGGGCTCGGGTCGTCAGGCGACGAACGGCATCGCTGGCGATAAGCAGGCACAGGGCCAGCGCCAGCCACAGGCCGCTTCCCGGCGAGGTGCGGGCCAGCGGAGAACCGCTCTGAGCCAGCTGTACCGCCGCACTGCCGGCTCCCCACAGCAATAAAGGCAGCAGCAGATCCGCCAGCAGGAAGATAACCAGCAGCGGGAGACGCCCGGGACGCCAGCTCAGCAGCGCTATCAGCAGCCCTGCCGCCCCCTGTACGCCCGCCAGCCACGGCCAGACCTGCCATAGCCAGCGCCCCTCGCCGGATAACAGCCGGTTAGGCGCATAGTTGATAAACGGCAGCGCCATCGCCAGCAGCAGGAGGAATGCCAGCAGCAGCGCAACCCGGTTACAGCAACGAGTGGTCACGCGCGCCCTACTTCAGCAGCCCTTTCTGTTGCAGATAGTCGGCGGCGACTTTCTTCGCATCCAGGCCCTCAACCGCAATACTGGCGTTCAGCTTTTGCAGCGTCTTTTCATCCAGGCTGGCGAAGACCGGCTGTAGCCAGTCGGCTATCTGCGGATACGCTTTTAACACCGCTTCACGTACGACCGGCGTGGGCGCATAAATCGGCTGCACGCCCTTCGGGTCGCTCAGGGTTTGCAGACCCAGCGCGGCGACCGGGCCATCGGTACCGTAGGCCATCGCCGCATTCACGCCGGAGGTTTGCTGCGCCGCCGCTTTGATGGTGACCGCCGTATCGCCGCCCGCCAGCGACAGCAGCTGATTTTGCTTGAGCTTGAAGTCGTAGGCTTTTTCAAACGCCGGCAGCGCGTCCGGCCGTTCAATAAATTCCGCCGAGGCGGCCAGCTTAAAGTCACCGCCCTTTTTCAGATAGCCGGCAAGATCGCTTAATGAGGCGAGGTGGTTTTTCTCCGCCAGATCCTGACGGACGGCGATGGTCCAGGTGTTGTTGGCCGGAGCCGGGGTAAGCCAGACGAGCTTATTCTTTTCCGCATCCAGCTTTTTAACTTTTTCATATCCCTGCTGCGCGTTTTTCCACGCCGGGTCGTTCTCCTCTTTGAAGAAGAACGCCCCGTTGCCGGTATATTCCGGGTAAATGTCCAGCTCACCGGCGGTTATCGCCCCGCGCACCACCGGGGTGGTGCCGAGCTGGATTTTATTAACGGTTTTCACCCCGTGGCTTTCCAGAACCTGCAAAATAATATTGCCGAGCAGCGCCCCTTCGGTGTCAATTTTTGAGCCGACCTTAACCGGCTCCGCCGCCTGCAGCGGCAGGCTTATCAGGGCCGCCAGCGCCAGCGTGCCGGACCACATACTTGCCTTAATCATCCTCGCGTCCCTCTTTAATTTGCGCTCCATTAACAGGAGCTTAAGCAAAAAGCGTAGTTCATTTGGGGCGGAGCGGAAAAAGAAAAGGCCGATAAATCGGCCTTTGGGGTAAGGAATGCCTGTTCCCGGGTGGCGGCCGCAGCCTCACCCGGGCGACAAATCACCATTACAGCAGTTCAAACTCGCTCTGCTTCACGCGGGCGGAGTCGACGCCGATAAAGACGTTGAATTTACCCGGCTCGGCGTCGTACTTCATCTGCTGGTTCCAGAACTTCAGCGCTTCAACGTCAATCGGGAAGCTGACGGTTTGCGTCTCGCCCGGCTTGAGGGTCACCTTTTTAAAGCCGCGCAGCATTTTCACCGGACGGCTCATGGAGGTGGTAACGTCCTGCAGATAAAGCTGAATCACCGTCGCCCCTTCGCGCTTGCCGGTATTGGTTACCTGCACGCTGGCGGTCACGCTGCCGTCCCGCTGCAGGGTCGGCGCCGACATTTTCACGTCGGAAACGCTAAAGGTGGTGTAGCTCAGGCCGTAGCCAAACGGATAGAGCGGGCCGTTGGCTTCATCAAAGTAGCGCGAGGTGTACTTGTTTGGCTTATCCGCATTGTACGGGCGACCGGTGTTGAGATGGCTGTAGTAGGTCGGGATCTGCCCGACCGAGCGCGGGAAGGACATGGGCAGCTTGCCAGACGGGTTGTAGTCGCCGAACAGCACATCGGCAATAGCGTTGCCGCCTTCGGTGCCGGCAAACCAGGTTTCGAGGATCGCATCAGCCTGCTGATCCTCTTTCACCAGCGCCAGCGGACGACCGTTCATTAGCACCAGCACCAGCGGTTTACCGGTCGCTTTCAGCGCGCTAATCAGAGCGCGCTGGCTCGGCGGCAGGGTGATGTCGGTGCGGCTGGAGGCTTCGTGGGCCATGCCCTGCGCCTCGCCCACCACGGCAACCACCACGTCGGACTGCTTCGCCGCCGCCACGGCTTCGTCAATCATCTCCTGCGGCGAGCGCGAGTCAACCTGCACCGCTTTCTCGTACAGATTGAGGAAGTCGACGATGCCTTTATCGTCAGTGACGTTGGCGCCTTTGGCATAGATAATCTTGCCTTTGTCGCCCAGCGCGTTCTGCAAACCGGTCAGCACGGTGACCGACTGATCGGCCACGCCCGCCGCCGACCAGCTGCCCATCATGTCGCGCTTGCTGTCGGCCAGCGCGCCGATTACCGCGATAGTGCCCGATTTTTTCAACGGCAGCGTATCGAGGCGGTTTTTCAGCAGCACCAGGCTTTCACGCGCCACTTCGCGCGCTTCTTTGCGATGCAGGCGGCTTTCGGCGTTGGTATCCTGCGGATCGGAATCTTTCGGCCCCAGGTGGCTATACGGATCGTTAAACAGGCCCATATCATATTTCACGTTCAGCACGTGGCGGGTCGCGTCATCCAGCTCCGCCATCGTCACCTTACCGGACTTCACCAGTCCCGGCAGATACTTGCTGTAGTACTCGTCGCTCATGCTCATGTTGATGCCGGACTTCAGCGCCACGCGCACCGCGTCTTCCGGATCCGACGCCACGCCGTGTTTGATCAGCTCCTTGATCGCGCCATGGTCGGAGACGGTGATGCCTTTAAAGCCCCACTGGTCGCGCAGCACGTCCTTAAGCAGCCAGGCGTCGGAGGTCGCCGGGGTACCGTTGAGCGAGTTGAGCGCCACCATAACCGCGCCGCTGCCCGCATCCAGCCCCGCTTTGTAGGGCGGCATATAGTCGTTGAACAGGCGCTGCGGGCTCATATCAACGGTGTTGTACTCTTTGCCGCCTTCGACCGCGCCGTAGGCGGCAAAGTGCTTGACGCTGGTCATCACCGAGTAGCGATCGGCCGGGCTTTTCCCCTGCATCGACTCCACCATCGCCCTGCCCATCTCGGTGGTCAGGTAGGTATCTTCCCCGAACCCTTCAGAAGCGCGGCCCCAGCGCGGATCGCGGGAGACGTCGACCATCGGCGCCCAGGTCATGTTCAGGCCATCATCGGCCGCTTCGTAAGCCGACACCCGCCCGACGGTGTTCACCGCGTCGAGGTTAAAAGAGGAGGCCAGGCCAAGGCTAATCGGAAAGACGGTACGCTGGCCGTGGAGCACGTCATAGGCGAAAAAGAGCGGGATTTTCAGGCGGCTGAGTTCCATCACCTGATCCTGCATAATGCGTATATCATGGCGGGTCACGGTGTTAAAAATCGCCCCCACCTGGCCTTCTTTGATCATCTCGCGGATGGCCTCTTTCGGGTTATCCGGGCCGACGCTAATTAAGCGCAGCTGACCGATTTTTTCATCCACCGTCATTTTCGTCAGCAGTTCCGTCACAAACGCATCCCGCGCCTGCGGCGTTAGGGGATGATTGCCGAACAATTCATCCGCCAGCGCCGGTTGCAGCGCCAGGCTCACAGCGACGCCTACAGTACAAAGCCATTTCATTTTTATCCCTCATTGTTCCAGTCGACCAGATCGGCGAAAAGATAGCAAAAATCGAAGTCTGCCATAAACATAAACGAGACGCCTGAATAAAGCGCGCGTTGTTCTCTGATTTTTAGAAACATTGATGCATCAAATTGTCATACAAAGCGCTATTCTTATTTTTGATAATTTTGTACCACCACAAGGAGTGGAACATGTCATCTGCAACAACCTATAACAACGCTTTTCTGGCTGAACTCGCCCGTCTGGTCGGCTCGTCCCATCTGCTCACCGACCCGGCTAAAACCCAGCGCTACCGTAAAGGCTTTCGCTCCGGCCAGGGCGACGCGCTGGCGGTAGTCTTTCCCGGTACCCTGCTGGAGCTGTGGCGCGTGCTGAACGCCTGCGTCAACGCCGATAAAATCATTCTGATGCAGGCGGCCAACACCGGCCTGACCGAAGGCTCAACGCCGAACGGTAACGATTATGACCGCGATATCGTTATTATCAGCACCCTGCGCCTGGATAAACTGCATCTGCTGGATAAAGGCGAGCAGGTGCTGGCTTATCCCGGCACGACGCTCTATTCGCTGGAAAAAGCGCTGAAGCCGCTGGGTCGCGAACCGCACTCGGTCATTGGTTCATCCTGCATCGGGGCATCGGTGGTCGGCGGGATCTGCAACAACTCCGGCGGCTCGCTGGTACAGCGCGGCCCGGCGTATACCGAAATGTCGCTGTACGCGCAAATTGATGAAAACGGCAAGCTGACGCTGGTGAACCACCTCGGCATTGACCTCGGCACCACGCCGGAGCAAATCCTCAGCCGCCTCGACGACGAACGGGTTAAAGATGAAGATGTGCGCCACGATGGCCGCCACGCCCACGATCATGATTACGTCACCCGCGTGCGCGACGTGAATGCCGATACCCCGGCGCGCTACAACGCCGACCCGGACCGCCTGTTTGAATCCTCGGGCTGCGCCGGCAAGCTGGCGGTGTTCGCCGTGCGCCTCGATACCTTCCCGGCGGAAAAACGCCAGCAGGTGTTCTACATCGGCACCAACCGCCCGGACGTGCTGACCGAAATTCGCCGCCATATTCTCGCCGAGTTCAACCATCTGCCGGTGGCGGGCGAGTATATGCACCGCGATATTTACGACATCGCCGAGCAGTACGGGAAAGACACCTTCCTGATGATCGACAAGCTCGGCACCGATAAAATGCCGTTCTTCTTTACCATGAAGGGCCGCACCGACGCGATGCTGGAGAAAGTGTCGCTGTTTAAGCCGCACTTCACCGACCGCTTTATGCAAAAGCTGGGTCACGTCTTCCCGTCGCATCTGCCGGAGCGAATGAAAACCTGGCGCGATAAATACGAACACCATCTGCTGCTGAAAATGGCGGGCGACGGCATCGAAGAGGCTCAGGCCTGGCTCGGGGAATATTTCCAGAATGCCGAAGGGGATTTCTTCGTCTGCACCGCAGAAGAAGGCAGCAAAGCCTTCCTGCACCGCTTTGCCGCCGCGGGTGCGGCGATCCGCTACCAGGCGGTACACGCCGATGAGGTGGAAGATATTCTGGCGCTGGACATCGCCCTGCGCCGTAACGACACCGAATGGTTTGAGCATCTTCCCGCCGATATCGATAGCCAGCTGGTGCATAAGCTCTATTACGGCCACTTTATGTGCCACGTTTTCCATCAGGATTACATCGTGAAAAAAGGCGTCGATGCCCACGAACTGAAAGAGAAAATGCTGGCGCTGCTGAAGGAGCGGGGCGCCCAATATCCGGCCGAGCATAACGTCGGCCATCTGTATGAAGCGCCGGAAAGCTTAAAACTCTTCTATCGCGAAAACGATCCCACCAACAGCATGAACCCGGGGATTGGCAAAACCAGTAAGCAAAAATACTGGGGCGAAGCGCAGGATAAACCGACGAGCGCGACCGAACCGCAATAATCCGCACGGGGGACTGTTCAGCCGCGGGGCTTCTGTATTACGCTGCACGCCGGAGAAATTTCCTCTCCGGCAAACCCGTTTAAGGAATTAACCCATCATGTCCGCAGTGGATAAGCTACACGACGCTGACTTAGAGATCCGCGAAGCGCTGCCCGATGACGCCCACGCTATCGCCGCGCTGTACGTCTGGCACGTGCTCAATGGACGCGCCTCTTTTGAAGAGATCCCGCCAACCGTGGATGAGATGCGCAAGCGAATCAAAACCGTGCGCGATAGCGGGCTGCCGTGGCTGGTTGCCCTGTGGCGCGGCACCATCGTCGGCTACTGCTACGCCACCTTTTACCGCCCGCGTCCGGCCTACCGCTACACCCTGGAAGAGTCGATTTACGTTGAGGCGGGAATGGGGGGACGCGGTATCGGCAGCGCCCTGCTCTCCCGGTTAATTGAGAAATGCGAACAGGGACCGTGGCGACAAATGCTGGCGATTATCGGCGACGGCCACAGTAACGCCGGGTCGATTGCGATTCATAAAAAGTTCGGTTTTAGCGTGGCGGGTCAGCTGCGCAGCGTCGGCTATAAGATGGGCGACTGGCGGGATACCTTGATTATGCAGCGCCCGCTCGGCGATGGCGACTGGACGCTGCCGGAGTAACCCCCCGGCTCGCGCTGCGCTTAGCCGGGCTACGGTACAGCGGTTCTGTAGCCCGGATAAGGCGTTTACGCCGTAATCCGGGGAAATGGGGGTTAATCGTTCTGCGCGGTCTGAGCGCCGCCTTTCAGCATCGCATCGGCCATCTGCGCTTCACGCTGCTTTTTATAGCTGAGCGCGGAAGCCGGAACCGGCATCACTTTTCCCGTTTCAATCCACGTTCTCAGGCGGCTGGCGTCGGCGAAGTGGGTATATTTGCCAAACGCATCCATCACCACCAGCGCCACCGGGCGCTGATTAATCACCGTACGCATAATCAGGCAGTGGCCCGCCGCGTTAGTAAAGCCGGTTTTGGTCAGCTGAATATTCCAGTTATCGCGGTAGACCAGATGGTTGGTATTGCGGAACGGCAGCGTATACGCCGGATGGGCGAATGTCGCCATATCTTCTTTGGTGGTGCTCAACTGGCCAATCAGCGGATACTGCTCGCTGGCGATCAGCAGCTTAGTCAGATCGCGGGCGGTAGAGACGTTATGAATCGACAGACCGGTGGGCTCAACGTAGCGGGTGCGGGTCATCCCCAGCGCCTGCGCCTTGGCGTTCATCGCGCGGATAAAGGCGTCGTAGCCGCCCGGATAATGGTGCGCCAGGCTGGCGGCGGCGCGGTTTTCCGACGACATCAGCGCCAGCAGCAGCATATTGCGGCGGCTGATTTGGCTGTTCAGACGCACCCGTGAATAGATCCCTTTCATTTCAGGCGTCTGGCTGATATCAACGGTCAGCATCTCATCCAGCGGCAGATGGGCATCAAGCACCACCATCGCGGTCATCACCTTGGTGATCGACGCCATCGGGCGAACCAGGTCCGGCTGGCTGGCATAGATGATTTTTTTGCTGGCAAGGTCGACGATCATCGCACTGCCGGAAGCGATATCCGGCTGGGAGGCGGTCACCGCCGTGGAGGTTTTAGCCAACGCCTGGGGCGCAAAAGGCACAGCCAGCAGCAACGTCAGGCTGAGCAAAGAAACTCGAAATTTGGTCATCGTGAACATTCTGAAAAGTATTTTTGCACGTTATGAACGTACGCCGCGGCGCTGGGGTGATGACGCCGCTGGCAAAAATCATCATACCTTGTCAGAACGCGAGCTGGCTAATAAGAATCGTGAACAAATGCTGCATTGCCGACATAAAAATCTATTTATGCCGGCAATGAGTTAAATCAGAAGAGCCGATATCCGTATCCCCAGAGAATAACGGTGATCGCCAGCAGCACTTCCAGCACCAGCACCCCTATCGCCAGAGTCGAGCTGGCGAAGCTCAACCCCTCTTCTTTGTTAATCCCCAGGAACGTGGGAATACCGAGATACAGCAGATAGCCGGTGTAAAGCAGCGCGACGGTCCCGACCAGCGCGCACAGCCACACCAGCGGATAGAGCGCCACGAGCCCGCTGAGGAAAAGCGGCGTGGCGACATAGCCGGCGAAAACCATACAGCGCTTAAGGGAAGGCCGCTGCGGATAGCTTCGCGCCATCCACCAGATAACCCGCCCCATCACCGCAACCCCGGCGAGCATCACGGCGTAAAACAGCACCGCCAGGGCCAGCCCGGTCATCAGCGACAGTTTTACCACCGTGCCGTCGCCGAAGTTCCAGCCCAGCTGCGTGGTGCCGATAAAGGCGCAGATAACCGGAACCGCCGCCATGACCAGCACATGGTGCGTATAGTGATGCGAAACGGTTTCGTTTTCGCTTTTAATAACGCTCATCTCTTGATTAGGATGAGAGAAGAGCCCCCAGACATGGTTCATAGCGTCCCCCTTGTCACGGCGTGGTACAGCACTGATCCAAGTATAATTCACCTTGTAGATTATTTTGTGTACAGCGAGAAAAATGCGCTTCCCCCGCATTTTTATCATCAGGGTGTATGATTAAGGGACTGACGTTTTATGGAGTTAATCTTTATATGGATATCAATAACCTGATTTCCCAGTACGGCTACGCGGCGCTGGTCATTGGCAGCGTGGCGGAAGGCGAAACCATCACGCTGCTCGGCGGCGTGGCGGCACATCAGGGATTATTGAAGTTCTGGCTGGTGGTTATCTCGGTCGCCCTCGGGGGGATGATTGGCGATCAGCTGCTTTATTTACTCGGCAGGCGCTTTGGCGGACGGATTCTGCGGCGATTCGCACGCCAGAAAAAGCGGATCCAAAAGGCCCAGCGGATGATCCAGCGTCGCCCCTACCTGTTTGTCATCGGCACCCGCTTTATGTACGGCTTTCGGGTTATCGGCCCGCTGCTGATTGGCGCCAGCCGCCTGCCGCCGAAGGTGTTTCTGCCGCTGAATATTGTCGGCGCGATTATCTGGGCGTTAATTTTTACCACGCTCGGCTATCTCGGCGGGGAAGCGATTGGCCCGTGGCTGCATCATCTGGATGCGCATCTGAAGCACTGGATCTGGCTGATTCTGGCGGTGGTGCTGGTGGTTGCGGCGCACTGGTGGCTAAAGCGCCGCGAGGCAAAGAAGAAAGAGTGACGAGAGTTCCCGGATGGCGGCGTAAACGCCTTATCCGGGCTACAGACTCCACGGACCGCATGGGCCTGTAGCCCGGCTAAGCGCAGCGCGAGCCGGGGAAACAGAACTACTTCGTCGCCTGATGATACCCGCCGCCCAGCGCGGAGGTCAGCTGGATGCTGGCATCAAGCCACTGGCCGTGCAGGCGCAGCGCTGTAACGCGCTCCTGCAGCGCCGGCAGCTTCGCCAGGCTGACGCGCGAGCCGGAAATAATCCCGGCGTTCATCCGCGCCTGCGCCAGCTCGACCATCCGCTGAGCATCTTTTTCAACCTGCTGCTGCTGCTGATTTTTCGCCATCAGCGTTTCCATCTGGCTGGCAGTTTTCGCCACCTGATTAACCGCATCGACCACCGCTTTGTTGTACTTCGCTATCGACAGGGCATTTTGCGCGCTGGCGATATCCAGATTCGCGTTCAGGCGGCCGCTATCAAAGATCGGCAGGGTCAGCCCGGCGGTGACGCCCATCTGCTGGGCAGAGTGGCGGAACAGATCGCTGAGATGCAGGGCATCCTGCTGCAGGAAGGCCATCAGGTTGATATCCGGATAAAACGCGGCTTTCGCGGCATCAACTTCGCTTAATGAAGCCTCGATATACCAGTGGGCGACCTGCAGGTCCGGGCGTCGCGCCAGCAGCTCATAGCCCAGCTGGTTGGGCATTTGCGCGCTGACGGCGGGTAAATCCGCCGGATGAAGATTCAGCGCCTGGCTCTGGCTGTTGGTCAGCGCCATCAGCCGCGCTTCAATCTCCTTCATATTGCCCGCCACGTCGGCGAGCTGCTGATCGGTTTTACTGACGTTAATATCGTTCTCCGCCCCTTCGGCCGAGTTGGTGATCCCGCGTTGATACAGCGCAGTATCCACGGTAACGACATTATTCTGTTCGCGCTTCACCTGCGTCAGCACGTTTTTAATGGCCGCTTCGGTCTGCCACTGCCAGTAAAGGCGGGCGACGCTGCCGGCCAGCAGTTCGCGGGTCTGGGCTTCTTCGGCAACCTGAGCTTTGACTTCACCGATGCGCGCTTTAAGCAGCGCGCGGTTTTTACCCCACAGGTCCAGATCCCATCCGGCGGTCAGTCCGAAGGTGCCGTTGGTGTACCACGGCCCGGTATTGCCGTCGGTATCGGTGGCAAACGGCCCCATCAGCCCCTCGGAGGACATTTTCTGCCGTTCAATATCGGCGGAAAAATCCAGGTTCGGCCCCAGGCTGGATTGCGACATCCGCGCCTGCGCTTCCGCCAGCCTGATGCGCTGTTCGGCAATCTGCATGTCCGGCGCATTGGCTAAGGCACGCTGAATCAGGCTATTGAGCTGAGGGTCATGGTAATCCTGCCACCAGTTGCTCTGCGGCCAGCCGTTTTTCACGGCGGCGGGCAGTTCCGTTGCGACGTGGGATGCCGGGGTTTGCTGCTGGAGCGGCTTGCCAGTATCGTGCGATGGCGCGCAGCCCGCCAGCGCGATAACCAGTGGCAGGCCAGCCAACGCGCGTTTGCTCAAAGTCAGGTTCATGAAATCGGTCAGATGATTAAATAAGGTCGGGTATATTAAGCTACTTGCATCCTTGCCGTTTAGTAAAGCGTGTGCCGTAACTATTAGCAGACTAAAAATAAACTTCTCATGGAGTGACAATGAGTCAGAACATCTATGACGATCCCGCTTTTTTTGCCGGATACGCCACCCTCGACCGTTCAGTCAAAGGGCTGGAAGGCGCGCCCGAGTGGCCGACCCTTCAGCAAATGCTTCCGCCGTTATCCGGTTTACGCGTCGTCGATCTTGGCTGCGGCTACGGCTGGTTTTGCCGCTGGGCCCGCGACCAGGGCGCCGCGCAGGTGGACGGGCTGGATCTCTCCAGCCGAATGCTGGAGCGCGCCCGCGAAATGACGGAGGGCGAAGGTATCCGCTATCGCTGCGAAGATCTTCAGACGCTTACCCTGCCCGCCGATAGCTGCGAGCTGGTCTATAGCTCGCTGGCGCTGCACTATCTGCCCGACGTGGCGCCGCTGTTCGCCACCGTTTACCGGGCGCTGACGCCCGGCGGTACGCTGCTGTTCTCCGCCGAGCATCCCATCTATACCGCCCCGCCGCGTCAGGGCTGGCAGGAAGATGAGAACGGGCAGAAAAGTTGGCCGGTAAGCCACTACCAGCAGGAGGGCGAGCGCATCAGCAACTGGTTTGCCGACGGGGTGAAAAAGCAGCACCGCAAGCTTTCCAGCTGGATAAACCAGCTGATCGCCGCCGGTTTTATCATCGAGCATCTGGATGAGTGGGGACCGACGGCGGAGCAGATTGCCGCTCAGCCGGCGCTGGATGAAGAAAAAGAGCGGCCGATGATTTTTCTCCTGCGCGCGCGCAAGCCGGCGTAATAGGCAAAAAGACCCGGAAGTTATCCGGGCCATAAGGCTGATGTTAGCTTCGTGCTCAGGGCATTACTCTTTTAAGCTGCCGCCGTTGGTGGCGATTACCTCTTTATACCACCAGAAGCTTTTCTTGCGGCTGCGCGCCAGGGTGCCGTTGCCTTCATCGTCGCGATCGACGTAGATAAAGCCATAGCGTTTGGACATCTCCGCCTTCGACGCGCTCACCAGGTCGATAGGCCCCCAGCTGGTATAGCCCATCAGCTCAACGCCGTCCTCTATTGCCTCACGAGCCTGCACCAGATGGTCGTTAAGGTAGCTGATCCGGTAATCGTCGTTGATGCTGCCGTCGGCTTCCACCTTATCCTTAGCGCCCAGGCCGTTTTCCACGATAAACAGCGGCTTCTGATAGCGATCCCACAGCACGTTCAGCAGCGTGCGCAGGCCGAGGGGGTCAATCTGCCAGCCCCACTCCGAGCTTGCCAGGTGCGGGTTCGGCACCATGCTGAGAATATTGCCGCGCGATTTTTTGTTCAGCTCTTCGTCGGCGGTCACGCAGCCGGTCATATAGTAGCTGAAGGAGATAAAATCAACGGTCTCTTTCAGGGCTTCGCGATCGGCATCGGCGATCTCAAGGCTAATGCCGTTGTCGCGGAAATAGCGCAGCATATAGCCCGGGTAAGCGCCGCGGCACTGGACATCGCCAAAGAACTGCCAGCTGCGGTTCTGCTGCAGGGTTTCAAAAATATCGTCCGGTTTGCAGCTCAGCGGATACATCAGGCCGCCGAGCAGCATGTTGCCGATTTTGCCCTCAGGCACGATGTCATGGCAGGCCTTAGCCGCCAGCGCGCTCGCCACCAGCTGATGGTGAATAGCCTGGTAGACTTCAGCTTTGCTGCTGTCGGCCGGCAGACCGACGCCGGTCATCGGCGCGTGCAGGGACATATTGATTTCATTAAAGGTCAGCCACAGTTTGACCTTCGCCTGGTAGCGCGCAAACACCGTACGGGCGTAGCGTTCGAAGAAGCCAATGACTTTGCGATTGCCCCAGCCGCCGTAGTTTTTCACCAGCGCCCACGGCATCTCATAGTGGGACAGGGTCACCAGCGGAGTAATATTGTGCTTCGCCATTTCATCAAACAGCTTATCGTAAAAGGCCAGCCCGGCTTCGTTTGGCTGCGCCTCATCGCCCTCAGGGAAAATACGCGCCCAGGCAATGGATACGCGCAGGCAGTTAAAGCCCATCTCGGCAAAGAGGCTGATATCCTCCGGATAACGATGGTAAAAATCGATGGCAACATCTTTTATGCCGCTATCGCCAGGCACGCGTTCTACGACGTCGCCAAATACGCCGCGCGGCTGGACGTCAGAAGTGGTTAATCCCTTCCCGTCTTCCAGATAAGCGCCTTCAACCTGGTTTGCCGCGGTCGCGCCGCCCCATAAAAACGCCTGTGGGAATGTCTTCATTCATCTCTCTCCTGTGATTAACGGCTTACGGACAACAGCGGCTGACCGGCATCCACCGCGCTGGCGGATACGATGTCGAGAGCACGAAAATCGTCGCTGTTGCTGATAATAATGGGCGTCGCCAGATCGTAACCGGCGTTCAGAATCGCCTGACGGTCAAACTCCAGCAGCAGATCGCCCGCTTTGATTTTGTCGCCCTCTTTAACGTGGGCGGTGAACGGCGCGCCATCGAGCTTGACGGTGTCGATGCCTACGTGGATGAGCAGCTCGATCCCGCTATCGCTCAGCAGACCGATGGCATGTTTCGTCTGAAATATCGAGGCGACCTCGCCCGAGAACGGCGCAATAACTTTGCCCACTGAAGGGATAATCGCCACGCCCTGGCCAAGTAAACCGCTGGCGAAGGTGCTATCGGGAACCTGATCGAGCGCCAGTACGCTGCCGGTCATCGGCGCCAGAATGTCGTTTTCCGAGGCCGGAGCCACGACAACCGCAGCCTGCTCAGCGCTGCTGCGCGGCAGCCCGGCGACGAGGGTAAGCACGCAGGCGATGATTAACGAGGCAAACATCCCCGCCGCCCCGCCCCACACCGTAGCGTCAATGCCTTCCGGCGGGATCATTTGCGCCAGGGTGAAAATGTTACCGAAACCAAAAGAGTAGACGTGGCTGTCGCTAAAACCAACCATCGCACCGCCAATGGCGCCAGCAATGCAGCCAAAGATAAAGGGACGACGTAAAGGCAGGTTCAGACCATAAATCGCCGGCTCGGTCACGCCAAAGATCCCGGCGGAAACCGCAGAACCCGCCAGCACTTTTTGCCGCGCATCGCGAGTGCGCAGGAAAATCCCCAACGCGGCGCCAACCTGCCCCATCACCGCCGGCAGCAGCATCGGCATCATCGAATCATGACCCAGCACGGCAAGGTTGTTAATCATTAACGGTATCAATCCCCAGTGCAGCCCGAAGATAACGCACACCTGCCACAGCGCCCCCATCGCCGCGCCGGCAAGCCAGGGCGCAACCTGATAGATAAGCTGGTAACCATTGGCCAGCAGCTGGCTCAGCCAGGTGGCCACGGGGCCGATAATCAGAAACGTAAGCGGGACGACCACGGCCAGGCAAATCGCCGGGGTGAAGAAGTTCTTCATCGACGAAGGCAGTATCGCGTTGCTGCGTTTTTCAATCCAGCAACTCACCCACGAAGCGAGGATAATCGGGATGACCGATGAACTGTAATTGATAAAGGTCACCGGAATCCCAAGGAAATACTCCGTCGCGGCGTCAGGCACCATACTGGCTTCAAAAGATTGAATCATCAGCGGGTGGGTTAACGCGCCGCCGATCACCATGGTAATAAAGGCGTTGCCGCCAAATTTCTTACCGGCGGTATAGCCGAGAAACAGCGGGAAAAAGAAGAACAGCGCATCGCTGGCGGCAAACCAGATTTTGTAGGTTGCCTGCTGCGTCGTTAACCAGCCGCAAACCACCGCCAGCGCCAGCAGCCCTTTGAGGATCCCCGAGGCCGCCAGGACGCCGATAAACGGGGTGAAAATACCGGAAACCACGTCGATAAGCTGGCCGATAATCGACACTTTTTCGCCTTTCACCGCCACCGGCTCGCTGTCATCCGTCAGTCCGGCTTCGCTGCGCACCGCCAGCCAGACATCGTGCACGTGGTTACCGATGACCACCTGAAACTGGCCGCCGCTTTCCACCACCATGATGACGCCAGGATTCGCCTTCAGTCCTTCGGCATCCGCCTTCTTGCTATCTTTGAGCTTAAAACGCAGCCGCGTTGCGCAGTGAACCAGACTCACAATATTCTCTTTGCCACCAACCCGGCTGAGAATATCCTGCGCGAGTGCTTTATATTCCATGCTGTTTTTCCTTACTTCCGCTGCCCGCAGGCATCGTTAACTGAGTATTAAAAATAAAAAAACCCGAGAACAACGCCGTGTAGGCGTTGCGCTCAGGTTTTGCCTGCGTAATGCAGTAACAATCCAGTTGTAGCGCGGGAGCTATGCGCCAGGCCCGATCGGCGCTTAGCGTCCCTCTTTTCTCACCCGCTCAATATGAATGGCGAGAAACATAATTTCTTCCGTCGTCAGCGGCCGCTGGTAGCTCTTTTGCAGGTGCCGGGCGACGGTTTCCGCACACTTCCACGCTTTAGGGTAGTTATCCTTTACCGCGCTGTGCAGCGTCACATCATCATCTTCGACCACCGTTCGCGTCAGCATACGCTGGGCGAAAAACTTGAGATGGGTGACAAAGCGCTGGTAGCTCAGCGACTCTTCGTCGTAGTTCAGCGTCAGCTGATACTTCACCAGTTGCAGGATCTCCTGCATGACCCGGGTGACGTGCATCACTTCCGGCATTTCGCTGTTGAGCTGCGCCGTGACCAGATGCAGGGCGATAAAACCCGCTTCATCTTCGGCCAGTTCAACCCCGAGCCGTTTGGCGATAATCGCCCGCGCTTCCTGCCCTAACTCAAATTCCTTCGGATACAGCCGCTTTATTTCCCACAGCAGCACATTACGAATAGCGATGCCCTTCTTCTGCCGCTCAATCGCAAAGTGGCAGTGATCGGTCAGGGTAATGTACAAACTATCCTGTAACTTACCGAGACGACCGCGCGCCAGATCGATGATCCGATCGCAGGTCGTCATCACTTCTAATGGTATCTGACTGAGTAATTCACCTAAACGGCCAACCAGTTCATCGCTCTGCAGCGCGAAGACCTTTTCAATTTTACTTTCATCAAGAGAGTCACCAACGCGTTTCTGAAAGGCAAGTCCTCGGCCCATGACCACCTGTTCGCGCTGCTGCTCATCAACAACCACCACTACATTATTATTAAGTACTTTGGCGATTTGCATATGAACCCCAAAAACAAAAAAACCTGACCCCGACGGATGCCAGGAAATCAGGTTTTGCCTGCCGGAGCAGTAACAATCGGTAGTGAGTATTTCACTGTCCGCCGGGTAATCTCAATGGGACAAGCTAAAAAATGTGATGCCGGTCAGATAGTTTAGCTACGCCAGTCGTTAATCGTGCGCGCTATGCTGGTTGAATCCTGTAGGGTGCGTACCGCGCTGAACAGGTCAGCCGCTTCCAGATACTCTTTACGCAAATAGCTCAGCCACTGTTTTATCCGCGCGACGTGATAAAGGCCGATGTCGCCCTGCTTTTCCAGACGGGTGTATTTTTGCAGCAGTTCGACCACCTGCGGCCAGGGCATACGCGGTTCGTTATATTTTATCACCCGGCTCAGGTTTGGAACGTTCAGCGCGCCGCGGCCAATCATCACCGCATCGCAGCCGGTCGCGGCCAGGCAATCCTGGGCGCTTTGCCAGTCCCAGATTTCACCGTTGGCCACCACCGGGATAGTCAGGCGCTGACGGATTTCGCCGATAGCCTGCCAGTCAATGCGCTCCGCTTTATAGCCATCCTCTTTGGTGCGGCCGTGAACCACCAGCTCGCTGGCGCCCGCCTGCTGGACCGCATCGGCAATTTCAAACCGCCGCTCGCCGCTGTCCCAGCCAAGCCGAACTTTTACCGTGACCGGCAGATGGCCGGGAACCGCCTCGCGCATCGCTTTGGCGCCGCGATAGATAAGCTCGGGATCTTTGAGCAGAGTCGCCCCGCCGCCGCTGCCGTTCACCAGTTTTGACGGGCAGCCGCAGTTAAGGTCAACGCCCCAGGAACCGAGTTCGACCGCGCGAGCGGCGTTTTCCGCCAGCCACTGCGGATACTGCCCGAGCAGCTGTACGCGCACGCGGGTGCCGGACGGCGTCAGGCTGTTGTTATGCAGTTCCGGACACAGTCTGTAGAACGATTTTACCGGCAGGAGCTGATCCACCACGCGCAAGAATTCGGTGATGCAGAGATCGTAATCATTTACTTCGGTCAGCAGCTCGCGCACCAGCGAATCGAGCACGCCTTCCATCGGCGCCAGTAATACACGCATATTGTTTTTTCATTGCCCGGAAAAAAGAGGCGCTATGTTAGCGCCTCTGGATGCGGGTTGAAAGGGGCCAAGATCGGTTTTCCCGGCGGCGGCGCTGCTGCTTCCCGGCTTGCGCTGCGCTTAGCCGGGCTACAAGGTCACCTCTGTCTGCGCCCCGGGAAATGCACAACCGCTTAACGTGGTTCCAGGCAGTTATCCTCTTTCCAGCCGTACAGCCACTCGATGCCGCGATAAAACTCGCTCTGGGTCTTGCCTTTCCACAGCAGGTTGCGTACCTGGCGCTCAACGCCGGCGGCGTGATAGACCCGCCCCATTTCACGCGTCGACCAGACGATCCGCGCGGTACGCGGAATACGTACCGAATCATACAGCGCGAAAGCGCGGGCGGCGTCGCCGTCGCACTGCGCCAGCGCTTTACCCAGCGTCACCGCGTCTTCCAGCGCCATACAGGCCCCCTGGGCCATATACTGCGCCACCGGGTGAGCGGCATCGCCAACCAGCGTGATGCGGTCGTTGCCCCATTTCTCTACCGGCTCACGATCGGCGGTGGACCAGCGCCGCCAGGAGGTCGGCTTATCCAGCATCTGCCGGGGACGCGGGTGAATGCCTTTAAAGTAGGAGAGCACCTCTTCTTTACTGCCGTCGCGCACGCCCCACTCTTCTTTCTCCCGGCTGTGGAAGGTCACCACCAGATTGTACTGCTTGCCGCCGCGCAGCGGATAATGCACCAGGTGGCAGTGCGGACCCGCCCACAGCACCGGCGCGTTAATGCGCAAATCGTCCGGCATATCGGCGGCGTCGACCACCGCGCGATAGACCACATGGCCGGTCACCCGCGGCGAATCGCCCAGCAGGCTCTGGCGTACAACCGACTTACCGCCGTCGCAGCCGATCAGGATATCCGCCGTCCAGCTGTTGCCTTTGTCATCGAAAACCGTCACGTCATCGGCGGTCTGGCGGATATCCACCACCTGGGTCGAGGTGCGATACTCCACGGCCGGATGGGTCAGCGCCGCTTCCCAGACGGTGGCGTGGATGTCTACCCGGTGGATCACCGCATACGGCCCGCCAAAATGGTCGCGGAACGCCTGTCCGGTCTCAATATGCACCACCTCTTCGCCGCTTACCGCATCCATCATGGTGATATGGTCGGTAAATACCGCCCGCTGGCGGGCGACTTCGCCGACGCCGAGGCTGTCCAGCGCCGAGAACGCGTTAGGGCCAAGCTGGATCCCCGCGCCGATTTCACCGATTTCATGCGCCTTTTCCAGCAGCATCACTTTGATGCCCTGGCGCGCCAGAGAGAGCGCCGTGGCCGCTCCACCAATACCACCGCCGACAATAATTGCTCGCATCACTTTTGCCATGTTGCCTCCTAAGCCGGGATCTTATCTTGTTGGTTTTCCGGCGCGGCGGCGATAAACGCCGGTAGCCGGGTGCAGGCGTCATAGACCGCCTGGCAGCGCGGATAGTGGCTGAGATCGCAGCCCATTCTCAGCGCGTTGGCCCACTGCGGTACCAGACAGCAGTCTGCCAGGGTGGGCGCATCGCCCACGCAAAAATCGCCGGATTTCGCGTGGCGCAATAGCTGCTCGACGGCGCTGAATCCCTGCTGGATCCAGTGCGCATACCAGCGCTTTTTCTCCTCTTCGCTTACCTTCAGTTCGTCGCTGAGGTAGCGTAAAACGCGCATGTTGTTTATTGGATGAATATCGCAGGCGATGGCGTAAACGATCTCCAGGACCCGCATCCGCGCGCTGTCCTCCTGGGGCAGCAGCAGCGGCTGCGGATAGTGCCGATCCAGCCAGTCGGCAATCGCCAGCGACTGGCCGAGAGATTCACCATCATCAGTAATCAACGTTGGCACCAGGCCAACCGGATTCAGCCGCCGGTACTCCAGCGCGTTCTGCTGACCGATGCGGATATTGACGCCCACGCTCTGGTAGTCGATGCCTTTCAGCGCCAGCGCGATGCGCACGCGGTAGGAGGCTGAGCTATTGAAAAAACTGTACAGCTTCATCATTCACCTCACACCACGCGCACGGCGATTGGCGTCAGTCCATCTACGTTGCCGGTGATGACATCGCCTTTCACCACCGCGCCGACGCCTTCCGGCGTGCCGGTGAAAATCAGATCGCCGGGCTGCAGCTCAAAGAAGCCGGAAAGATAGCTGATGGTTTCATTGACCGACCAGATCAGGTGACGAATATCGCTGCGCTGATGATCTTCCCCGTTTACCTGCAGCCAAATTCCGGCCTGGTTCACGTCCGCCGTATCCGCTTTATGCAGCGGCGCAATCGGCGCGGAAAGGTCAAAAGCTTTGCCAATCTCCCACGGACGGCCCATCTGGCGCATCTCCATCTGGCGATCGCGGCGGGTCATATCCAGCCCCGTGGCATAGCCCCAGATATACTCATGGGCCTGCTCCAGCGGGATATCGCTTCCCCGCTTGCCAATCGCCACCACCAGTTCAATTTCGTAGTGATAGTTGTCGGTTTGCGTCGGATACGGTAACTCCAGCGTCTCTCCCGCAGCGACGGGCACCACCGCATCGGCTGGCTTACAGAAGAAAAACGGCGGTTCGCGATCCGGGTCAAAGCCCATTTCACGCGCGTGAGCGGCGTAGTTGCGGCCCACGCAGTAAACGCGGCGCACCGGGAACTGCTCATCGCTGCCGACAACCGGAACGCTAATCGGGGCCTGGGGTGCAAAAACGTATTGAGTCATGATGGATTCCTTATTCTTCATTTTTAATAACGCGCTTCGCGGAACAGGCCGAGCGCTTCCTGCACGGGACGGTCCGAAAAGCTGAATAACACGGTATCTTCGGCAGAGTTAAAAGAGACGGCGTGCCAGGTCGGCACCACGAAGATATCTTTTGCCTGGAAGGCGAAGGTCTGTTCGCCAATGGTGACCTGGCCGCTACCTTCCACCACGTGATAGATAGTGCTGTCGGTGGTTTTCGCCGCGCGTGAGGTAAACCCTTTCGGTAACAGCTGCAGGAAGGCGCCCATCGACGGCATCGGATAGCCGCCGGTAACCGGGTTGACGTAGCGCATTTTATAGCCGTCCCACTCGTCGGCATCGCCCATACGCGTCAGGTCGTGCAGCGCTTCGCGGCTGCGGTCGTAGCGATAGTTAAAGATGGGCGAAGAGTTACCGACCTGATGGCGCAGCGGCAGCATATTGGCGGCGTAGCGCGGCAGGTAGTCTCCCTCTTTGCGGGTCACCGGCTGCTGATCTTCCGGGTAATCCTCAGCGAAGCCGCAGCCCAGATAGTTCACCAGCGGCAGGTCGAGGCCGTCGAGCCAGACCACCGGCTCATTGCCGGGATTGCCGTGATCGTGCCAGCGCCACTGCGGCGTCAGAATAAAGTCACCGGCGCGCATGGCGGTGCGTTCGCCATCGACGGCGGTAAATGCCCCTTCACCTTCAACCACAAAGCGCAGCGCCGACTGGTTATGACGGTGGCTCGGCGCCACTTCGCCGGGCATAATCAGCTGTAATCCGGCGTACAGCGAGGAGGTAATCGATGACTGTCCGCGCAGCGCCGGGTTCTCCAGCACCAGCACGCGGCGTATCGCCTCTTTCGCGCCAATCAGCTCGCCGCTTTTCATCAGCAGCGGGCGAATCTCCTGATAATTCCAGTAGGCCGGGGCGCAGGTGGCATTCGGCGTTTTCGGCACCAGGTGGTGCAGGGATTCCCAAAGCGGCGTCAGGTTTTGTCCGGAAATATGCTGATAGTACTGCTGACGGTCTTTATTGATTTCCATTGAAGATTGAGTCATGAGCGTTCTCCTTATTTATTCACGATGCCAGCAGAAGGCAACGCGGCAGGTACAGATGTTGGGTTGCGGACGGCAAGCGTCAGCAGGACAAGCATCACGGCGCTAACGACGGCCGGTACTGCGATAACAAAAAACAGGGTGTCAAAAGAGAAATTCATCGCCATCATCACGCCGCCGGAGAGCGAGCCGACGATGGCGCCGCAGCGGCCGACCGCGTTTGACCAGCTCACCCCGGTCGCGCGGCTTTGGGTGGGATACAGCGTAGCGGTTAGCGCATTCAGCCCCACCTGCGAGCCGCTGATGCCAATCCCGGTGCCGAAAATCGCCAGCGCCATCAGCCACAGGCCGTTCTCGCTCAGGCCAATCATGACGATACAGACCGCCCCCAGGCCGTAGCTCAGAGCCAGCACCCGATAGGGATTGAAGCGATCCATCAGCACGCCGAGCAGCAGCGCGCCAAAGGTGCCGCCAATCTGGAAGGCGGCGGTGACCCACGAAGCGTGCTGTAAATCAATCCCGCGGTGGTTAAGCAGCGTCGGCATCCAGCTGGAGAGCAGATAGATAATCAACAGGCTCATAAAGAACACCACCCATAGCATTAAGGTGATGGCCAGCTGGCGACCGGCGAACAGCTGGCTGATGCTGCCCTTCGCCCCTGCGGCAGGCTCATCAAGCCAGAAATGGGTATCGGTATAGCGTTCGCCGGTTATGGCACTAACGTTTTTGGCAATCACCGCCTGCGGGAGCTGGCGACGGATCTGCCAGCGCGGAGATTCGGGAAGCAGCGGTATCAGCGCCACCGCCAGCAGCAGCGGCAAAACGCCGCCCAGTACCAGAATACCGTGCCAGCCAATCAGCGGGACCAGCTGCGCGCTGACCACGCCGCCGAAGGCCGAGCCGAGGGTGAATCCACAAAACATCAGGGTCACCAGCGCCCCGCGCCGCCGGGCGGGCAGATATTCCGAGGTCATGGTAATGGTATTAGGCATCGCGCCACCGAGGCCGAGACCGGTCAGAAAACGCAGGAACACCAGCATCTGTAGATCGGGGGCAAACGCGGAAAGCAGGCTGAACAGGCCGAACAGCGCGACGCAGAACTCAATCACCCGTTTGCGGCCAAAGCGGTCGGAGAGCGGACCGCAGAGCAGCGCCCCGGCGGTCAGGCCCAGCAAGCCTGCGCCAAATAGCGGCGCGAGGTCACCGGCGGTTAATTGCCAGTGGCTGCGGATATCCGGCGCAATAAAACCAATCGCGGCGGTATCGAAGCCATCAAGCATCACCACCAGGAAACAGCAGATAATCACGCGCCACTGCCGGGCGCCGACCGGCGCAGCGTTGAGTAGTTTTTGTAGTTCAAGTCGTTGAGTCATGATTATGCCTCAGAGCAGGTAGGGGTAGATGTTGTATTTATTTCTTTTATGTTGCGAGTTTGTAACTCTGGCAATGAAATGTACAATGGTATTTCGGGCATAGACATAACCTGGAGGTTATCGCTGATGGCAGACTGGACGCAGAAACTGAAGCTGCACCATTTACAGATGCTGGTGGCGCTGGGGGAGCAAGGCAATCTCACGCAGGTGGCGAAAATGATGAACATTACTCAGCCCGCGCTCTCCAAATGGCTCAGCCAGTTTGAAGACGAAGTCGGCATGGTTTTGTTCGAACGCCACAGCAAAGGTCTGCGCCCGACCGAAGGCGGAAAGCTGCTGCTTCAGCACGCCCAGCGGCTGATTAACGATATGTCGCGTTCGCAGTATGAAATCGAGCGTTTTAAACAGGGCGGACAGGTGGGCAGCCTGATGATCGGCTGTTCGCCGGTGGCGACCGACTGCGTCTCACAGGCGATCCTCGAACTGCTGAAAGAGATGCCGACCCTGCACCTGAATATCGAAGAGAAAGTGATGACGCCGCTGCTTAACGACCTGCTCGCCGGCGTGGTGGATGTCGTCGTCGGGCGCGTCGGCGGGCGGGCGCTGGAGCTGCCGCTGAGCTACCGGGTGCTCTACACCGAACCGGTCTGTTTTGTCGCCCGCCCCGATCACCCGCTGGCCCAGAAATCGCGATTAAGCTGGGCTGACCTCTCTCCGTGGCGCTGGATCGTCTGGCCCACCGGCACGCCAATTCGCCTGAGCATCGACAACGCGCTGGTGGATAACGGCGTGATGCTGCCGGAAAACACCATTGAGTCCGCCTCGATGAACGTCACCAGCAATCTGCTGCAGAGCAGCGATATGGTCTCGATTCTCTCACTGCGCCTGGCGCAGCGCTACGCGGCCCAGCGCCAGCTGGCGATTCTTAATTTGCCGCGCATTGAACAAAAAGGTAGCGTTGGGGTGTTCTGGCGAAAAAGTGAAGCGCCGTCGCTGGCGCTGAGCCGATTTCTCCATTGCCTGTCCCTGCAATCTTCACTCTGACCGTCGCCCGGTCCGGTGTTCACGGTCTCTATCGCAGGTATGCGCAGAATTCATGATGTGATCGGTAGCACATTTTTGGCTTTAATTGTATGATGAATGCGGTTCATCAAGGGTTATTACCATGAGTAAATCACTGATTATTATCTGGCAGTATCTGCGCGCTTTCGTGCTCATCTACGCCTGCCTGTATGCGGGCATTTTTCTCTCTTCGCTCCTGCCAATCGCGATTCCCGGCAGCATTATTGGCATGTTGATTCTGTTTTTTCTGCTGGCGCTGCAAATCTTGCCTGCACAGTGGGTCAACCCCGGCTGCAACATCCTGATTCGCTATATGGCGCTGCTGTTTGTACCTATTGGCGTCGGCGTCATGCAGTACTGGGATTTACTGCGCGCGCAGTTTGGCCCGGTGGTGGTCTCCTGCGCGATAAGCACGCTGGTGGTCTTTTTAGTGGTCAGCTGGAGTTCACACCTGGTTCACGGTGAGCGCAAAGTGGTTGGGCAAAAAGGAAGTGAAAAATGATCCATGAAATCTGGTGGTCGCTGCCGTTAACCCTGGCCGTCTTTTTCCTTGCCCGCAGGCTGGCGGCGCGGTTTAAATTTCCGCTTCTCAACCCGCTGCTGGTCGCGATGGTGGTGCTGATACCTTTTCTGCTGATTACCGGCATCTCCTACGAGCGCTATTTCCAGGGCAGCAAAATTCTTAACGACCTGCTGCAGCCGGCGGTGGTGGCGTTGGCCTTTCCTTTGTATGAGCAGCTGCACCAAATCCGCGCCCGCTGGAAGTCAATCATCACCATCTGCTTTATCGGCAGCGTGGTGGCGATGGTCACCGGCACTACCGTTGCCCTGATGATGGGCGCAACCCCGCAGATTGCCGCCTCTATTTTGCCGAAATCGGTGACGACACCGATTGCCATGGCGGTGAGCAGCAGCATTGGCGGGATCCCGGCGATCAGCGCGGTCTGCGTTATTTTCGTCGGCATTCTCGGCGCGGTCTTTGGCCACACCCTGCTGAACGTGATGCGCATCCGCACCAAGGCCTCGCGCGGGCTGTCGATGGGTACCGCATCCCACGCCCTGGGGACCGCCCGCTGCGCTGAGCTCGACTATCAGGAAGGGGCGTTCAGCTCGCTGGCGCTGGTGCTTTGCGGGATTATTACCTCGCTGGTCGCGCCGTTTTTGTTTCCGCTCATTTTAGCAGTGGTTGGGTAAATGTGATTTAAGTCACACTTTTAAATGCAACACGAATTAGTTGCAATGACAATGAGATGTTTATCACATATACAGGTTGTAACCACCCGTACACTAGATTTCCATTACATTGTTATGAGGCAACGCCATGCACCCACGTTTTCAAGCTGTTCTTCCCCAACTGGCGGCGGACCTGCAAGCGGCCATCGCCCCGATGCTGGCCGACCCGCATTTCCCGGCCCTGCTGAATGCAGACCAGGTGGCAGCGCTGCAAAGCGCGACGGGGCTGGATGAAGACGCGCTGGCCTTTGCTTTGCTGCCGCTGGCGGCGGCCTGCGCGCGGGCCGATCTGTCGCATTTTAACGTCGGCGCGATTGCCCGCGGCATCAGCGGTACCTGGTACTTCGGCGGCAATATGGAATTTCTCGGCGCCACCATGCAGCAAACCGTGCACGCCGAACAAAGCGCCATCAGCCACGCCTGGCTGCGCGGCGAAAAATCCCTGCGGGCGATTACCGTGAACTACACCCCCTGCGGCCACTGTCGTCAGTTTATGAACGAATTGAACAGCGGCCTGTCGCTGCGCATCCACCTCCCCGGGCGCGAAGCGCATTCGCTGCAGCACTATTTGCCGGACGCTTTCGGCCCGAAAGATCTGGACATAAAAACCCTGCTGATGGATGAGCAGGACCACGGCTTCCCGCTCAGCGGCGACGCGCTGGCTCAGGCGGCGATTCAGGCGGCCAACCGTTGCCATATGCCTTACAGCAACTCACCATCCGGCGTTGCGCTGGAGCTGAAAGACGGTACCCTTTTCACCGGTAGCTATGCCGAAAACGCCGCCTTTAACCCGACGCTGCCCCCGCTGCAGGGTGCGCTGAATCTGCTGAGCCTCAACGGATACGATTACCCGGATATCCAGCGCGCGATCCTGGCCGAGAAGGCCGATGCGGCGCTTATCCAGTGGGACGCCACCGCGGCGACGCTGAAGGCGCTGGGCTGCCATAATATCGATCGCGTACTGTTAGGTTAGTCACATTCTGCGGGCCAGACGGCCCGCGCTGTTGAAAATCCCCGCAATTAAACGACGGTTTCTTGCGCTTGCCCGACGGGTAAAGTAGCCTGAAGCTTCCTTCGTCCACTATTGAGCCAGGTCCATGTTAAAGCGTGTGTTATACAGCCTGTTAGTCCTGTTCGGCTTGCTGCTGTTAACCGTGTTGGGACTCGACCGCTGGATGAGCTGGAAAACCTCTCCCTATATTTACGATGAGCTACAGGACCTGCCCTACCGCCAGGTCGGCGTCGTGCTCGGTACCGCCAAGTACTACCGTACCGGGGTTATCAACCAATATTATCGTTACCGGATTCAGGGCGCGCTGAACGCCTACAACAGCGGCAAGGTGAACTATCTGCTGCTCAGCGGCGATAACGCGCTGCAAAGCTATAACGAGCCGATGACCATGCGCCGCGATTTAATTAAAGCCGGCGTCGATCCGGCGGATATTGTGCTGGACTATGCGGGTTTCCGTACGCTCGATTCGATTGTCCGCACCCGTAAGGTCTTCGATACTAACGACTTTATTATTATTACCCAACGCTTCCACTGCGAGCGCGCGCTGTTTATTGCCCTGCATATGGGGATTCAGGCGCAGTGCTACGCGGTGCCGTCGCCGAAGGATATGTGGAGCGTTCGCCTGCGCGAGTTCGGCGCCCGCTTCGGCGCTCTGGCGGATCTCTATATTTTTAAACGCGAACCGCGCTTTTTAGGCCCGCTGATCCCGATTCCCGCGCTGCAGGAAGTTCCCGACGGCGCGCAGTCCTATCCGGCGGTCACGCCGCAGCAGCTGCTGGAGCTGCAGAAAAAAGAGAAGTAAAGCCTCCATAAAGTGAGCGTGATAACTGGCGTCTTATCGAGCGGGAATACTTTTCTGATTACGCGAGTGAGTATCGGGATACTGAGGATAGATACCCTGAATAATTCGAGTGGCAGGAAGGCGGCAAATTATCATCCAGAAAATGCAAAAGGCAGACGCCTGAACTGACGCCTGCCTTCATTCACTAATCGTTACTTCTTCCGCGCATACTTC
This sequence comes from Klebsiella sp. GN_Kp190, assembly GCF_040061795.1. Taxonomy (NCBI): domain Bacteria; kingdom Pseudomonadati; phylum Pseudomonadota; class Gammaproteobacteria; order Enterobacterales; family Enterobacteriaceae; genus Klebsiella; species Klebsiella sp. GN_Kp190. The sequence continues at coordinate 209,161 of NZ_JBEAFN010000009.1, read as the reverse complement.
AGCGAATCCAGCGCCACGGCGAAGATGATAATCGCCCCTTTGATAATGTACTGCCAGTACGGGTTCACGCCGATATAGGTCAGACCGTAGTTGATGACGGTGAAGATTATCACCCCGGTCACCACGCCAAATACGGTACCGACGCCGCCGCTGAACGATACGCCGCCGACCACGCAGGCGGCAATCGCATCCAGTTCATACATAAAGCCAAGGTTGTTGGTCGCCGAACCGATACGTCCGGCTTCCAGCAGCCCGCCGAACGCGTAGAACACGCCGGAGAGCGCATAAATCATCAGCAGGTTCAGGGCGACGTTGACGCCGGAGACCTTCGCCGCTTCCGGGTTACCGCCGATAGCAAAAATGTTTTTACCAAAGCGGGTCTTGTTCCACAGGATCCATACGAAGAACACGGCAATCAGCGCATAGAAGGTGATATACGACAGGCGGAATGAGCCCAGCGCGATAAACCCCTGGGCAAACTGCGAGAAGTGGCTATCGAAGCCGGAAATCGGCGACGCGCCAACAAAGTCGTAATACAGGGAGTTGATACCGTAAACGATGATCATCGTGCCGAGGGTGGTGATAAACGGCGTCACGTTCAGGTAAGCGATGATAATACCGTTGATAAGACCAATGACCGCGCCGATCGCACACACCAGCAGGATAACCAGCGGGATCGGCATCGTAGCCATCTCCGGGAACACCTTATTGGCATTGTCCACCGCCTGCAGCATCGTGGCGGCGATAACCGCCGCCAGGCCGACCTGGCGTCCGGCTGAAAGGTCGGTTCCCTGGGTGACAATAAGTCCGGCCACGCCGAGAGCGATAATAATACGCACCGAAGACTGGGTCAGAATATTACTTAAGTTCAGCAAACTTAAGAAAGTCGGATCCTGGAAAATAATAATGGCCAGCAATACTAAAAGAACCACGTAAATCCCACCTTCTTTCAAATAGGTGAGAAAACTCTTTTTATTTAACGCACTCATGAGGAGCCCCTGATCTTAAAGGTGCAACGACGCAAGACGGAGAATTTCGTTTTGCGTGGTGGTTTTAGTCTCAACAATTCCGGCAACAAGACCATTGCTCATTACCAGAATACGGTCAGTAATACCCAGCAGCTCCGGCATCTCGGAGGAAATAATAATGATTCCTTTGTCTTTTTTTGCCAGCTCGGCGATCAGCTGGTAAATTTCGAACTTCGCCCCAACGTCAATGCCGCGCGTGGGTTCATCGAGCATCAGAATTTCCGGCTGGGTCAATAGCCAGCGACCGATAATCACTTTTTGTTGGTTACCACCGGACAACGAACCAATTTGCGTGTGCTGCCCCGGGGTTTTCACGCGCATCGAATCAATCACCCATTGGGTATCGCTTTTCATGCGTGAATTATCCAGCAATCCGACCTTATTCTTGTATTTCTTAATATTGGAGATCAGCGAGTTAAAACCGATATCCAGGTAGGCATAAATTCCCGTCGAACGGCGCTCTTCGGTCACCAGCGCAAAGCCATGGTTGATGGCTTCATTGGCATTATGGTTATTAATCTTCTTACCGTGCAGCTTGATCGTCCCGCTGGCCTTCTCGCGAATACCAAATAACGTCTCCACGATATCGGTACGTTTCGCGCCAACCAGTCCGGCAATCCCCAGGATTTCGCCTTTGTGCAGATCGAAAGAGACATCGCGAATCGATGGCTGGCGCAGTGAGGTTAAATTGCGCACCTCAAGAATTACCTCACCCGGCTTATTCTCCTTGTTCGGGAAGCGCTGATTGAGGGAGCGGCCCACCATCATCGCGATGATCTTATCCATATCCAGCCCTTCCAGCGGCTGGGTGGCAATCCACTGGCCGTCGCGCAGGATGGTAATTTCATCGCACAGCTGGAAGATCTCTTCCATTTTGTGGGAAATATAGACTATGCCGCAGCCGCGCTCTTTCAGCTTGCGGATAATTTTAAACAGATGGTTGACCTCTTTTTCGGTTAACGAAGAAGTCGGCTCATCCATAATCACAATTTTGGCGTTATAGGAAAATGCCTTCGCAATTTCAATCATCTGCATTTGCGATACCGATAGCGTTCCGACGCGAGCGCGCGGGTCGATATCAATATCCAGCTCATCGAAAATCGCTTTGGTATCACGATACATTTTGTCCTGATCGACAAACATGCCTTTGGTGGGATAACGCCCCAGCCACATGTTGTCCATTACCGAACGTTGCAATACCAGGTTTAATTCCTGATGAACCATTGAAATACCGTTTTCCAGGGCTTCTTTTGCCGAATGGAAATCGATCTCTTGTCCCTGAAAAAGAATACTGCCGGAATCTTTTTGATAGATTCCAAATAGGCATTTTAATAATGTAGATTTGCCCGCGCCGTTCTCCCCCATTAACGCGTGAATAGAGTGGGGACGAACCTTGAGGTTCACATTATCGAGAGCCTTGACGCCAGGAAACGATTTGTTGATGTTGCTCATTTCCAACAAATATTCGCCTGACCGTTCGCTATTATTGCTGACCATAGTTATACCTGGCTGCGTGCGTGCATACCCCAGCCGACGCATTAACGACGAGCCGGGACGGGTTCTGTATCAGGAATAATCGGGCGTACAAGCGCGTACGCCCGCAGCTTATTAAGCGATTACTTACCGATAAATTCGCTCAGATTATCTTTATCAACGCCAACGTACGGTACGCGGACAATCTTATTATCAATTTTCCATTGAGTACCGGCAGCCGGTTCTTTTCCATCGGCCAGGTTTTTCGCCAGATCGAAGGTGGCTTTCGCCTGGTTGTTGGCATCGTTCAGTACGGTACCCGCCATAGCCCCGGATTTAACCAGCGCTAACGCTTCCGGCAGCGCATCGACGCCGAATACCGGGATGCTGCTCTTATTGTGGGCCTTCAGCGCTTCTACCGCGCCCATTGCCATCGCATCGTTGTTAGCGATAACGACTTCAATTTTGTTGGCGTTCGGGCCAGACAGCCAGGCATCCATCTTATCTTTCGCCTGTGCGGTGTCCCACATGGCGGTGTCTAACGCCAGCTGCTGGGTTTTGAAGCCCTTGTCGTTCAGCTCTTTAATCACGTAGGTGGTACGCGCTTCCGCATCCGGATGGCCCGGCTCGCCCTTCAGCAGGACAAACTGAATCTGGCCGTCTTTATTCAGATCCCAGTTCGGGTTCGCTTTCCAGTGCTTGGCAATCAGGTCACCCTGAATCACGCCGGACTCTTTTGAGTCGGTACCGACGTAGTACGCTTTATCGTAGCTATCCAGCGCCTTGCGGGAAGGTTCTTTGTTAAAGAACACCACCGGCACGTTCTGGCCACGCGCTTTATCGATGACCGTCCCCGCCGCCGCCGGGTCAACCAGGTTAATCGCCAGCGCCTTCACCCCTTTTGCCAGCAGGACGTCAATCTGATCGTTCTGCTTGGACTGGTCGTTTTGCGAGTCATTCATCAGCAGCTGAACATCCGGCGCTGATTTGCCATCTTTTTCAATTGCCTTACGCACCACCGACATAAAGTTGTCGTCGTATTTATAAATCGTCACGCCGATACGGGTATCTGCTGCGTGAGCCGCGGCGCCAAATAACATGCTAGCCATTACAGCAGACAGGGTTAACACCTTCTTATTCATGGAATCTCCGGTTTTATTATGCAGGGTCTTTGGTGTGAAAATGGCTGGCGAGCGTTACATTTATGTTACTGCACAGCGACATTCACGACTGTAATTCTGTCTTCCGTGTAGGGTAACGCTCCTGAAAAACGGCTTTATTAATCGTTTAACCGCCGATTACTGCTGTAAAAGTGATTAATCACCGTGACATAGTATGTTCAGACTTGTAAACGCAGCAATCATAGTCAGCTTAATGTTAACAAACTGTGAAATCACTCACATATTGAAAGCGGTTACATCAGGCAGATAATTAGTTAGTGATCGGCCCCACAATTTGCCTCTGCGCCACCGAATGTCGGCGCACCAGCGTCGGCATAAAGCAGTGGCTGGCGTCACGATCCAGCTTTCCCGCCGCGCCCTGTAGCGCCAGCTCTGTCGCCAGTTTCGCCATCGACATAATCGGATAACGGACCGTTGTCAGCTGCGGGTCGGTGTAACGGGAAATGGGGATATCATCAAAACCGATCAGCGAAAGATGCTGTGGTACGGCAATGCCGTTATCTTTAAGCGTCGTGAGCGCGCCGGCCGCCATACTGTCGTTGTAGGCGAAAACCGCGCTCAGACCAAGGTTGCGCCCCAGCAGTTCGACCATCGCCGCCTCACCGCCCTGCATATCCGGCGACCCGGATCCCACCCAGCTTTCGGGAGCGACAATGCCGTGTTCATGTAACGCCCTTAACCACCCTTCTCGCCGTAAATCATCATCTTCAATGCCGTGATTGGAAGAGAGGTAGCCGATGCGCTGGTGACCATGATTGAGCAGCATGCGGGTCGCCATCAGCGCGCCGCTGACGTTATCCAGCCCAACGCAGCGGTGGGCATATCCCGGCACGATGCGGTTAATCAGCACCATTCCCGGCATATGCTCCATAAAATCCCCCAGCTCCGCGTCGCTCAGCGCTTTAGAGTGGACGATCAGCGCTGAACAGCGCTGGCGAATCAGCACCTCAATGGCGTTACGCTCTTTTTCCGCTTCATGATAGCTATTGCCGATAAGCACATATTTCTGATGCTGCTGGGCGACGGTATCAACCGCTTTGACCAGCGCGCCAAAAAAGGCGTCCGACACGTCCATCACGACCACGCCGATGGTATCGCTGACCTGCGTCGCCAGCGCCTGCGCGTTGGCGTTTGGCCGATAGCCCAACAGCGTTACCGCCTTCATTACCGCTTCTCGCGTATCCGGGCTCACCAGCGCGCTGTTATTCAGCACGCGCGAAACCGTCGCGACGGAAACACCCGCCTGGCGGGCGACATCACGAATGGTGATCATACTCACCGACCTGTAGAGCATTGCAGTACGTCACACTCACCTCCTGTGTTCAGCAAGGAGGCTATTCTGGCAGCGACGTGCCGTACGCTACGTGAGTGAGGTCACAGGGATGGAAACGGTTACATCCATTTTGTTAATGATTGTGATCCAGATCGTTATCTGGATGTATCTTTTAATGATGTCCCCGACGCACGCAGGGTGAATTGACGCCATAGCCACTCAACGGGCCCTTGACGGAAATGACGTAGCCAAAACCACGAGAAGAGAAGATTAACCGCCCATACGGCCGGTACGAAGGCTAACAGCTGTAAGCGGTCATACTTCATAAACAGGCCGAAGCGGTAGAACAGGGTAGTGCAAATCAGGGTCTGCAGCAAATAGTTGGTTAGCGCCATGCGCCCGACGCAGGCAATCGCCCCCACCAGACGACTCTGACACAGCTGCGGCCAGAAGCCCCAGGCCAGCGCCGCGTAGCCGATGGTTTGCAGCGGCGCGCCCAGCTCCCGCGGCGCCTGTAGCAAAAATGCGCACCAGCGGTAGTCCCAGCCAAGATGCCACTGGGCAATAATCGAGGGCAAGTTGACCGCCATTCCGGCCGCAATCAGCAGCACTCCGGTACGCCGATAGTGGCGAAGGCTGAACTGCCCTTTGAGCCAGCCGCTGCGCATCAGCGCGGCGCCCATCAGCATCATACCGGCCAGCTGCCAGCCGTACTGCGCGCCCAGCGCCAGCAGGTTATCCGACAGCATATCCGCACGATTGCTCACCGCTTCAAAGCCGCCTTTTAGCTTCCAGTACTGCTCGTACTGCAAATTTGCCGCGTCCGGCAGCCACGAACGATTGGGCGTATTGCCGGAAATCAATCCCAGCAACACCAGTACCGCCACGCCGATAACGTACAGCACCACGCCGGTATTAAACAGCGATTTGACATCGTGCGCGTCGCGCACCATTCGCCAGCCCACCAGCCCGACCAACGCATAGGCCAGCAGAATATCGCCGTCCCAGAAAAACAGTCCGTGAATAAAGCCAAGCAGCGCCAGCAGCGTCAGGCGCGACTGGATCCAGCGCTTGCCGCGCGGCAGCAGAAGCTGAAGTCCGGCGCCAAACAGCAGGGCGAATAGGGTCAGGAATTTGACCTGCGCCAGCAGATCGAGAATCGCCCAGGTCCAGGCGTCGCTGGCGGAAATGTTCCCGGACCACGCCGGGTTGAGGTAAGCGGCCTTCGGTAAACCGAAGGCGCTGATATTCAGTAGCAGGATACCGAGGATGGCGACGCCGCGGACAAAGTCCAGCGTGACATTTCTCTCCATGTACCCTGCTCCGTTTTAGTTGTGGTGACGTACGGCGCGCAGGAACTCCTGGCGGGTATTCTGGCTGGATTTAAACAGGCCGCCCAGCGACGTGGTGGTGGTGGCGCTGGTGGCATCGCGAATGCCGCGCGCTTTCACGCAGTAGTGCACCGCATCGATGGAAACCGCGACGTTGCTGGTCCCCAGCAGCGTTTGCAGCGCGGTGAGGATCTGCTGCGTCAGCCGCTCCTGCACCTGCGGACGCTGGGAGAAGAACTGCACGATACGGTTAATTTTCGACAGGCCAATCACCGAATCTTTCGGGATATAGGCCACCGTGGCTTTGCCGTCAATGGTCACAAAATGGTGTTCACAGGTGCTGGTCAGGGTGATATCGCGCACGGTCACCATTTCATCAACCTGCATCTTATTTTCGATGACGGTGATTTTGGGGAACCGGGCGTAGTCCAGTCCGGAGAAGATCTCATCGACGTACATTTTGGCGATGCGATGCGGGGTCTCCATCAGGCTGTCATCACTTAGATCAAGGTTTAACAGCTGCATAATCTCGGTCATGTGTCCGGCGATCAGACGCTTGCGAGTTTCATTATCAATTTCTTGTACTGGCGGACGCAGCGGCGTCTCCAGCCCACGAGCGACCAGCGCTTCATGAACGAGTATGGCTTCTTTACTCAGTGATGACATTTTTGTTCTCCTGCAGGTGTGGCGCTCTTTGCTCTTCTGAGGGCAAAGTTTGTATTCATTGTGCGTGAGGTGACGCACAGAATCCAGTAGCCGCATCGATAATTGTTGAAATTGGCGTCACCTCTCGTTCCACGCCGCCAGACCAGCGCACTACGATGCATCACGCAACGCCCTGCTCACCTTGCCGCAACCAAGCCAATCGCCGACCCATAGCGCGACGCCTGCCGCTGCGGCAAGGTCAGCATGTTGGTTAAAAGTTGCATTAATGATGCAATACGTTCCGAAAAGGAGGAAGTGAAAGTTACTCACGAGGGCATGAAATATCTGTATTATGGAAAATTACGCCTGAGACATTTAAGGAGCCCTGCATGGAACTGCTCGAAGAGCACCGCTGTTTTGAAGGTCGGCAGCAACGCTGGCGGCACGACTCCGCAACGCTGAACTGCGCAATGACCTTCAGCATCTTTTTACCTCCCGCCGCCGCTGACGCGCCGCCGCCGGTTCTCTACTGGCTCTCCGGCCTGACCTGCAACGATGAAAACTTCACCACCAAAGCGGGCGCTCAGCGCGTCGCCGCCGAACTGGGCATTGCGCTGGTGATGCCGGACACCAGTCCGCGCGGTGATAACGTTGCCGACGATAGCGCTTACGATCTGGGGAAAGGCGCTGGCTTTTATCTCAATGCCACCCAGGCGCCCTGGTCCGCGCATTTCCGCATGTACGATTACCTTCGCGACGAGCTGCCGCAGCTGATTGCCCGCGAGTTTAATCTCAGCGGCCGCTGCGCCATCAGCGGGCATTCCATGGGCGGCCACGGCGCGCTGGTGATGGCGCTGAAGAATCCGGGCCGCTTCGTCAGCGTTTCCGCGTTCGCGCCTATCGTTAACCCGACCCAGGTTCCCTGGGGCAAAAAAGCGTTTACCGCCTATCTGGGAGCGGATGAAGCGGCCTGGCAGGCCTGGGACAGCTGCGCGTTAATGCAGGCCAGCAGCGAGTCAGATGCGATTCCAACCCTGATTGACCAGGGCGATAGCGATACATTCCTCGCCGAACAGCTGCAGCCGGCGGTGCTGGCGGAAACCGCGCGTCAGAAAAGCTGGCCGTTAACCCTGCGTATTCAGCCCGGGTACGATCACAGCTACTACTTTATCGCCTCATTTATTGAGGACCACCTGCGCTTCCATGCCCGGCACCTCTTCTCCTGATCCTTTCAATGCGTCGTGAAGCACCTTCCCGGCGCATTGATACGCAAAATGCCTCATCATCCAATAGTCATAAAAACTAATATATACAGAGAGATAGTGTATTTTCCGTCGTCGGGGGTATGATTTTTGGCGGCGCTTGAGGCTTTCGCCTCAGAGCAGGATTGAGTTTTACCGTTGTGCTGAGGCAGAAAGAAGAAAGCCCCGAAGGTAATGTAATCACCCACGAGGCTGTCCCGATGCCTAGACAATATCAGGTTAGTCTCTTACCCGCCGTAAGGCAAGGAGAACAAACCATGAAGGTACCGCCCAACGTCCCGATCTGGTGTCTGCTCATCGTGTGTATCACGCTATTAGCGTTCACCCTGATGGTAAGAAAATCGCTTTGCGAAATTCGCTACCGCGATACGAACAGGGAGGTAGCTGCTTTTATGGCTTACGAATCCGGTAAGTAGCCACCTGGAGCGGTGGGTTCGCCCACCGCTTTTCCGTCTGGCTTCACCCTGAGCGCCTTTAGCGAGGGCTGGCAGGGAAATCTGCCAGCCCTCTTTTATCGCCCGGTTAGAAGCGGTAATCGACGGCCATAAAGTAGCGGCGGCCTTCTTCCGTATAGCTATAGTCGTCGCGGCTCAGATCCTTATCGCCCACGTTGAGTACCCCGGAGCGCAGCTTGACGTTTTTGGTGACGTTCCAGGCCGCGCCGATATCAAACATAGTGTAGCCGCCGGGCGTTTTGCCCGTCGCGCTGACCGAACGCTGTTCGCCGGTATAGTTGGCGGTGACGTAGAAGGACCAGTCGTCCAGCGGTTTCCAGTCGAGGGTACCGTTAGCGGTATGGAACGGCAGCGTTTGCAGCGGTTTATCGCCGCCGTTACTCAGGTCGCGGCCATCGTTGTAGGTGTAGTTTACCGTCAGCTTCCATTCGTCGCCGAACGGCACCTTCAATTCCGTTTCTACCCCTTTGATACGCGCCTTATTGACGTTGAAGTAGCGGAATACCGGCACGCGCTTACCGTTCACCGTTTTCCAGCCGACAAAATTCGGGTAGCCCGGCGCTTCGCTGGCGCTGGAAGTACGCAGGATATCGATCATATCGTCAACGTTATTCTGGAAGGTGGTGACGCTTCCTTCCACGCCTTCAAGCCAGCCTTCTTCACCGCGATAGTAAAGACCCAGTTCGAAGCTTTCGCTGGTTTCCGGTTTCAGATCCGGGTTACCGATAATGCTGCACGAGCCGCGGCAGGAGTTGGTGGTCCAGTCCGGGTTCAGCTGCAGCAGGGATGGCGCTTTAAATGCCGTCGCCCAACCGCCCTTCACGGTCACGGTATCGGTGGCGTTATAGACCAGATAAGCACGCGGGCTCCAGTGATCGCCATAGGTCTGGTGATCGTCCATACGAATGCCGGTCGTTAAAGCCAGAGGCTCGATTATCCGCCATTCATCTTCGAGGAACAGCGCGTACTGGCTGGCGGAAGTGGATTTACCCCCGCTGCTCAGGTTGACCGGATCTTTCAGCTTATCGTGACGCCATTCGCCGCCGAAGGTCAGCAGCTGGTTGATCATGCCCAGCGGCAGCACGTATTTGCCGTCCACCGAGTTACTCTCAGATGTGATCGTTCCGGCCTGGCCCGGATTTTTATTATCTACTTTCTCGCCGTAGAATTTCAGCTCGCTATTGCCGACATCCCAGCGGCCGTTGTGGCTCAGGGAGTAGTTCTGGCGCTCGAGGCGGTTGCGATCAAGAGAATCGGAATCCCGATCCTGGCGATCGAACCCGTAGCCAGCGGTAATGTCCTGATTATCGGTGGGCGTCCAGGCGAATTCGACGTTGCCGTCGCGGCTGGTGAAGCCTTCAATACGCGGCGTTTCGCCAGCTGCGTTGCTGGAAGCCTGCTGATCGTCCTTGGCGCGCTTTGCCAGGCTGCCGTAGGCTTTCATCCCCAGCACGCCGTCAATCAGCGGGCCGCTGGTAAAGAACTGACCGTTGTACGTATCGCCGCGATCGCGGTGTTCCTGAATGGTGGTATCCGCGCTGAGGGTGCCCGTCCACTGCTGACCGACTTTTTTGGTAATGATATTGACCACGCCGCCGAGGGCGTCGGAACCATAGAGGGAAGACATCGGCCCGCGCACCACTTCGATACGCTCAATGGCATCAACCGGGATCCAGTTGAGGTCAAAATCGTTGTGGCGGAAAACGGCGTTGCGCGAGTTAACGCGTTTGCCGTCAACGAGGATCAGCGTATAGCCGCTGCTGAGGCCGCGAATGCTCACCCCTTTGCGGTTATCCCCTTCGTTGGTGAGCTGCACGCCCGGCACTTCCCGCAGTACATCCTTCAGGTTTTGTACCGGTCTACGCTGCAGATCCTGTTGGGTGATAACGCTAATACTGGCGGGCGCATCTTTGACGCTCTGTTCAGTTGCCGCAGCGGTGACGACCAGCGTTTCTTCGTTAACGTCGGCGAGCGCCGGAAACGCCAGGGATACGACGGACGCGCATAATCCGGCCCGGACAAAAGGGTTTAGCCTGAACATTCCATATCTCCATGAGGTGTACAACAAAACAAACAAAAAAGGTCCTGCTCACAGGTACTGTCGGCATAGCGCTCTAACGGCGTATGCGCGCAATTTTTTACAGTAGATGTGGCTGGTCGCCCCTTGTCAGTCTGACCCTCTGCAAGATACGGGGATTGGCTTCATCCTGAATTTGGCGGAAATGATAAAGATAATGATTACAATTATCAATAAAATTATGAATAACTGTATCAACATGTAAGAATCGCAGACATAAAAAAACCCTCTCAGTGAAAGGGTTTTATCTTACGGCGTCAGCTGACCTTAGCCTTTAAAGCGCTCCGGGAACTTCATTTCGCTGTAGCGCACAAAACGCGTTCCTTTCGCCAGCTTGTAACCGAACCAGATCACCAGGAACAGCGGAATGCCGATATAGGTTGCCGCCACGCCGCCCCAGTCGATGGTATCTTTAAGGAACGCTTCGTAATTCTGGCCCAGGGTAATGATCAGGCACAGCACGAAAGCGAAGATCGGCCCCAGCGGGAAAAAGCCGGAACGATACGGCAAATCGTTGAGATCGTTCCCCTGCAGCACGTAGCCGCGACGGAAGCGATAGTGGCTAATGGCAATCCCCAGCCAGGCGATAAAGCCGGTCATGCCGGAGGTATTCAGCAGCCACAGGTAAACGGTCTGATTACCGAACATCGAGCTCAGGAAGCACAGCCCTGCAATCACCGTGGTGGCATACAGCGCATTACGCGGCACGCCGCCTTTGGACAGCTTAGAGAAAATACGCGGCGCTTTGCCATCGCAGGCCAGGGTGTAGAGCATGCGGGTGGACGCGTACATCCCGGAGTTACCCGCCGACAGTACCGCCGTCAGAATAACCGCGTTCATAATCGCCGCCGCCGACAGCAGCCCCGCGTGCTGGAAGACCAGCGTGAACGGGCTGACGGAAATATCTTTCACGTCGTTACGCAGCAGGCTCGGGTCGGTATACGGAATAATCAGGCTGATGATCAGGATGGCGAACACATAGAACAGCAGGATACGCCAGAACACCTGCCGCACGGCGCGCGGAATGTTCTTCTCCGGGTTTTCCGACTCGCCGGCCGCGATGCCGATAAGCTCGGTTCCCTGGAACGAGAAGCCGACAATCATCGCCACGCCAATCATCGCCGCAAAGCCGCCGGCAAACGGCGCATCGTCGACAACCCAGTTGCTCCAGCCCGCAGGCTGTGCGCCTTTAAAGATGCCAAAGATCATCATCACGCCGACAATAATAAAGATGATGACGGTGGCCACTTTGATCAGCGAGAACCAGTATTCCGCTTCACCAAAGCCTTTTACCGAGATCCAGTTCAGCAGGAACATGATGCCGAGGAACAGCGCGCTCCAGACCCAGCCGGGTGCATCGGGGAACCAGTAGGTCATCACCAGTTGAGCGGCAACGAGGTCAACGGCGATGGTCACCGCCCAGTTGTACCAGTAGTTCCAGCCCAGCGCGAAGCCAAAGCCTTCCTCAACGTAATTCTGCCCGTAGGTGGCAAAAGAGCCGGACACCGGCATAAACGCCGCCAGCTCGCCGAGGCTGGTCATCAGGAAATAAACCATCAGGCCGATGAGAATATAAGAGAGCAGCGCCCCACCCGGGCCCGCCTGAGAAATCGTTGCGCCAGAGGCAACAAAAAGACCTGTACCTATGGAACCGCCAATCGCGATCATGGTCAAGTGGCGCGCCTTCAGTTCACGACGTAAACCGGGCGCTTCTGTGGTTTTAGTATCCGAAACCATGTGAAAATGCTATCCATCCAAAAAACGAGGCGAGATTGTAGCAGAGTGTCTGTGATCCATCCGATACAATTGCAAAGTTATAAGAGAGCTTCATGATCGAGCATGGATTATTAGTAAAGCATGAAATCCCGAAAACGCCAGCGCGCGTGGCGTCCGCTTTTACACGTCGCAATAATGCAGAAATCGCTGTAATGCCTTGGAAATATGCTTCTGCCGGTGATGAATGCGCCACAAGGTGCGGGTTAAGCGCGGGAGCGGAATCGTCAGCTCCACCAGCGATCCAACTTCAAGCTGCTCCGCCACCACGCGTCGCGACAGGCAGCTAATGCCCAGACCGTGGCGCACCGCGTGCTTGATGGCTTCCGAGTTGCCCAGCTCCATCCCAAGATGAAACGCCGGTAAATGCGAGAGTAATAAATAGTCGACGATTTCCCGGGTCCCGGAGCCGTGCTCGCGTAAAATCCACGGCGCTTCCGCCAGCCGTTGCAGCGTCACCTCCCCTGCCAGCAGCGGCGAATCCGGCGCGGCAAAGACCACCAGCTCATCTTCCAGCCAGGGTTCGGCGATAATATCCGCGGCGTGACAGGGACCTTCAATCAGCCCGATATCCACGCGCAGATCGGCCACCGCATTGATCACGTCCTGGCTATTGCCCACGCTCAGCTCCAGCGGTAAATCCGGCAGATCCCGTCGATAGCGCGCAATGATTTCCGGCAGAATATAGTTGCCGATGGTGCTGCTGGCGTAGACGCGGATCGCGCCGTTGTCGCCGCGAAACAGCTGCTCTATCTCCAGCGCCCGCTCCAGCAGCGCCAGCGCCCGCGGATAAAGCAGCCTGCCGTGCTCGTTGACCACCAGCCTTTTCCCTACGCGGTCAAAGAGCTGCACCCCCAGCTGCCCTTCCAGTTCGGTCAGCGCCGCGCTAACCGCCGACTGGGAAAGCGCCAGCATTTGCGACGCCTGAGTGGTCGATCCGCTTTTTAAAACTTCAGCAAAAACTTCCAGCTGACGTAGCGTGATATGCATATTTTTTCCTGCCTTTATAGACGACTCGCGATCCGCGGCGTGAGGCTGAGGCCCATCGTTCTCAAACCGCGAAACCGCGTTTTTACCACTTATTTCGATTAATTATAAATATATAATCAATTTTATATTTAAACCAGCGAGTCGTATGCTTTTCCCAGACAAAGGAGAAGGTTATGACAGCACTCACTTTACCGACTAAACATCGCCCATTGCGGCACTTTGCACCTGGACTGGCGCTCACCGCCCTGCTCACCGGCGCAGCGCTGTGGGCCGGTAGCTTTCCGGCTATCGCCGGCGCGGGCTTCAGCGCCCTCACGCTGGCCATTTTATTCGGCATGGTCATCGGTAACACGGTTTACCCGAAAATCTGGCAGCCCTGCGACGGCGGCGTGATTTTTGCCAAGCAGCACCTGCTGCGCCTCGGCATCATCTTATACGGCTTTCGCCTGACGTTCGCCCAGATTGCCGACGTCGGCGTCGGCGGTATCGTGATTGACGTTCTGACGCTTTCCAGCACCTTTTTGATCGCCTGTTTTCTTGGGCAAAAGGTTTTCGGCCTCGATAAACATACCAGCTGGCTGATTGGCGCCGGCAGCAGCATCTGCGGCGCGGCAGCGGTACTGGCGACGGAACCGGTCGTCAAAGCGGAGGCCAGCAAAGTCACGGTCGCCGTCGCCACGGTGGTGATTTTCGGTACCATTGCCATCTTCCTGTACCCGGCGATTTATCCCTTCCTGGCGCACTGGTTCACGCCGGAAGCCTACGGCATTTATATGGGTTCGACGATGCATGAGGTTGCTCAGGTTGTCGCGGCAGGCCACGCGGTGGGTCCGGACGCGGAAAACGCGGCGGTGATTGCAAAAATGCTGCGCGTGATGATGCTGGCTCCGTTCCTGCTGTTCCTCGCCGCGCGCGTGAAGCAATTAGCCCCGGCAAACGGCGGTGAGAAAAGTAAAATCACCATTCCGTGGTTTGCGATCCTGTTTATTCTGGTGGCGGTGTTTAACTCCTTCCACCTGCTGCCGAAAGCGGTTGTCGATATGCTGGTCACGCTGGATACCGTACTGCTGGCGATGGCGATGGCCGCCCTCGGCCTGACCACCCACGTCAGCGCGCTGAAAAAAGCCGGCGCCAAACCGCTGCTGATGGCGCTGATGCTCTTCGTCTGGCTGATTGTCGGCGGCGGCGCGATTAACCTGGCCATTCATAGCCTGATGGCCTGAAGCCCCTCGCTACTCAGGTTGTATTAAGGATGATGTAACTCTCCGGCTAAGCCGCTATCATTACCCTCCCCCCAGCGGCTTAACTGGAGTTTTTTTATGAAATATATTGGAGCGCACGTCAGCGCCTCCGGCGGTGTAGCCAACGCCGCCATTCGCGCAGCCGAAATCGGCGCGACCGCATTTGCCCTCTTTACCAAAAACCAGCGCCAGTGGCGCGCCGCCCCTCTGAGCGACGAAACCATTGCTGAATTTAAAGCCGCCTGCGAAAAGTACCAGTTCGGCCCGGGGCAAATTCTGCCGCACGACAGCTATCTGATAAACCTCGGTCATCCGGTTGAGGACGCGCTGGAAAAATCCCGCGATGCCTTTATTGATGAACTCTCCCGCTGCCAGCAGCTCGGCCTGACGCTGCTGAATTTCCATCCGGGTAGCCATCTGCAGCAAATACCGGAAGACGAATGTCTGGCGCGTATCGCCGAATCGATCAATATCGCGCTGGCAAAAACCGAAGGCGTCACGGCGGTCATTGAAAACACCGCCGGCCAGGGCAGTAACCTGGGCTTTAAGTTTGAGCATCTGGCGGCCATCATCGACGGTGTGGAAGATAAATCACGCGTCGGCGTGTGCATTGATACCTGTCACGCCTTCGCCGCCGGCTACGACCTGCGCAGCGCCGAAGAGTGCGAAAAAACCTTCGCTGATTTCGACCGAATTGTGGGTTTCCAGTATCTGCGCGGTATGCACCTGAACGATGCGAAAAGCGCGTTCGCCAGCCGCGTTGACCGTCACCACAGCCTGGGTGAAGGCAATATTGGTCATGATGCTTTCCGCTGGATTATGCAGGACCGCCGCTTTGACGGTATCCCGCTGATTCTGGAAACGATCAATCCTGATATCTGGGCGGAAGAGATCGCCTGGCTGCGGGCGCAGCAAACGGAAGAGGCCACGGTCTGATATGAACGACAGGGAAAAGCAGATCCTCAAAATTTTGCGGCGCAATCCGCTAATTCAGCAGCATGAGATTGCCGATATTCTGCAGATTAGCCGCTCCCGCGTGGCCGCGCATATTATGGACCTCACGCGTAAGGGGGCCATCAAGGGCAAAGGCTACATCCTTACCGAGCAGGAGTACTGCGTCTCGCTGGGCGCGGTGAATATGGATATCCGCGGAATTGCCGATATTCATTATCCTCAACCGGTCTCCAACCCGGGGAATATCCAGTGCTCCGCCGGCGGCGTGGCGCGGAACATCGCGCATAACCTGGCGCTGCTGGGCCGCGATGTGCATTTGATTTCCGCCGTCGGCAGCGACTTTTACGGCGAAACGCTGCTGGAGCAAACCCGCCAGGCGGGCGTTAACGTGCAAAGCTGTATCCGCCTGCACGGCCATAACACCGCCACCTATCTCTCCATCGCTAACCCGCAGGAAGAAACGGTGCTGGCGATTAACGATACGCATATTTTACAGTCGCTCACGCCCCAGCTGCTGAATCAGTACCGGGATCTGCTGACGCATGCCGGCGTCGTTCTGGTCGATTGTAATTTGACGGAGCAGTCGCTGGAGTGGGTATTTACCCTGGCTAACGGCATTCCGGTATTTGTTGATACCGTGTCCGAGTTTAAAGCGCACCGCATTCGCCCATGGCTGGGGAAGATCCACACCCTCAAACCCACGCTGCGCGAACTCCAGATCCTCTGGGGACAGGCTATCGAAAACGACGCGGATCGCGATCGGGCGCTAGCATGGCTGCACGAAAGGGGAACTCAGCGGGTGGTGATTTGCTCGGAAGACGACGCTGTTTTCTGTAGCGAAGCAGGGGGTGAACGCTTTCGGATGAGTCTGCCGGACCATACGACGATAGACAGCTTCGGCGCCGACGATGCGCTAATGGCAGGGCTACTTTATAGCTATCTCGACGGTAGCGACTTTAAAGAGAGCGTCGCTTTCGCCATGGCCTGCACCGCCATCACCCGCGCCAGCGACGGTATCAACAACCCCTCGTTGTCCGTTGATAACGCGCTCAATTTACTTCCCGGCGTGGCGTAGCGCGCACCGCAGGCGCGGTGCGCGCAGCCTGTTATGCCAGGCCAATAAAGAACCCGGCAATGGTGGCGCTCATCAGGTTAGAGAGCGTGGCCGCCGCCAGGGCGCGCAGCCCAAGCTGGGCAATCTCCGGCGCGCGCTGCGGTGAAATGGCCGAAAACGCCCCGACAACCACGCCGATCGAGCCAAAGTTGGCGAAACCGCACAGCGCGAACGAGATGATCGCAACGGTTTTCACGTCCAGATTGCCGCCAGCTTGCAGATAGGGTGAAAAGTTGAGGTAGGCGACGAATTCGTTTATCGCCAGCTTTTGGCCAATCAGGCTGCCCGCCAGCGTCGCATCGCTCCAGTCAACGCCCATAATCCATGCCAGCGGCGCGAGCAGGAAGCCGAAAATTCCCTCCAGCGTGGCGTGACCGTAGCCAAACCAGCCGCCAATGCCGCCGATAATACCGTTCAGCAGAGCAATAATCGCCACAAACGCCATCACTACCGTTGCCACCCCGGCGGCAATTTTCAGGCCGGTCATCGCCCCTGACGCCGCCGCCTCGATAACGCTTTTCGGCGGCGTCTCGGTGAAGGAGAGATTGTCGAAAGTGACCTGGGATGCTTCGGTTGCCGGACTCAGCATACGGGCAAACAGAATCCCGCCGGGGATAGCCATAAGCGAAGCGGCCAGCAGATAATCAATCGGCACGCCCATACCGGCATAGCCGATCATCATCGACCCGGCGATCGACGCCATCCCGCTGCAAATCGCGGTAAAAAGCTCATTGCGGTTGAGCTTGTTGATAAACGGTTTGACGATCGCCGGGATCTCATTTTGCCCAAGAAAAATGGTGGTCACGGCGACAAAAGACTCAATTTTGCTGATATTCAGCGCCTTCTGGAAGATGCCGCCGAGAATCCGGATCAGCAGCCCCATCACGCCGAGGTAGTAAAGCAGGCTTATCAGCGCGGTGACAAAAATGATGGCGGGCAGCACGCGGAAGGCGAAGATAAAGCCGGCGCCGTCAAACAGCACGTCCATCTTCGGGCCGACCAGTGAACCAAAAATAAACGCGCTTCCGGCGTCGCTATAGGACATGACTTTATGTACCCCAAGCGCGGCCTGCTCGACCAGCCACTTGCCCGGCGGAAAGTAGAGCATCACCCCGCCAATGACGATTTGCAGCAGCAGCGCCGCCCCTACCGTTCTGACGCTGATGCGTTTTTTATTGACTGACAGCGCAAAGGCAATGGCCAGCAACACCACCATCCCCAGAAGACTTCTCATGATGTCCATAATGATATCCTTACCTGGTGGAAAACCCGGCGTGGGCCAGGCTTTCGGTATCGTTGATATCGGGGCGGGCAACCGCAAACGGCCCGCAACTGTCGTCAGGCTACCTGCTGATACTCTTTGGCAATCTCGCAGGCCAGAATGGCGTTGTTGAAGACCAGCTGAATATTGGATTTCAGGCTGTCTCCGCCGGTCAGCTCCGCTACGCGGGCCAGCAGGAACGGCGTACTCGCTTTCCCCACCACGCCCTGCTCTTCCGCCTCCTTCACCGCCCGGTTGATGGCGGCGTTGATTTTCTCTTCCGGCATCGCGAACGCTTCAGGAATGGGGTTCGCCACCACCATGCCGCCATTCAGACCCGACTGCCATTTCACCGCCATCGCTTTGGCGATCTCTTTGGCGCTATTGAGGCGAATGCTGACGTCAAACGGGCTGGTTCGGCAGAAGAATGCCGGCAGCGCAGAGGTTTGATAACCAATAAGCGGAACGCCAAACGTTTCTAAATATTCGGTCGTTAAACCGAGATCGAGAATAGATTTTGCACCGGCGCAGACGACGGTGACGTTGGTATTTGCCAGCTCCTGCAAATCGGCGGAAATATCAAACGTGTGCTCGGCTCCGCGATGTACACCGCCAATACCGCCGGTAGCGAAGACTTTAATCCCGGCCATTGCGGCAATAATCATGGTGGACGCCACGGTGGTCGCGCCATTTAATCCCGCGGCGACAACAAAGGGTAAATCACGACGACTAACTTTGGCGACGTTATGCCCTTCGCGACCCAGCAGTTCAATTTCTTCACGGCTTAAGCCAACTTTCATGACGCCATGAATAATCGCAATGGTTGCCGGCACCGCCCCCTGGCGACGAATGGTTTCTTCTACTTCCAGCGCCGTTTGCGCATTTTCCGGAAATGGCATGCCGTGAGAAATAATGGTCGATTCCAGCGCCACTACTGGCTGATTATTTTTCAACGCCTGCTGGACTTCCGCAGAAACCTGTAATAATTCAGAGGAAATATTTAATTCAGACATATTCTTTCTCCACTACCTTTTTTACGTTGGCGTAAGATAATTCAGGGTTATTGGTGAATTCCGATGAGAGCGCCAGAGAAGAGCATCCCTGAGCAAACTTCACCGCTTGCGAAAATGAACAGCCGTCGAGCCAGCAGCAGGCAAGGCCGGCCATCATGGCGTCACCGGCGCCGGTGACGTTAACGACCTGAGTTTTCAGCGGCGCTGACCAGCCGCGTTCGCCCTCTTTCTCACTGTAGTAAACCCCGTCGCCGCCCATGCTCAGCACCAGGCGCTTCAGGCCACGCTGATGAAACCAGTCGGCAACGCGCGCGACGTCATCCGTGCCGGACAGCGCGATGCCGCTCAGCGTTTCAGCTTCAATTCGGTTCGGTTTCAGGGTGTGAATACGCCCCAGATGCTGGCTGATTTTCACGCACTTCCAGGCTGAAACCGGATCGACAAAAACGGGCGTTGCGCCGCTATTTTCCATCAGCCAGGCGAGAGCGGCCTCGCTGATATTGCAATCAACGACAATCACCGCAGCGTTGCGGATAAAATCTTGATGCTGTCTTAAAAACGCTGGCGTAATATGTTCAGTGATGCTCATATCATTAATCGCCACCAGCATTTCACCGGTATTATCAAGCAGCGATAAATAGCTTGAAGTACCTTCCCCCTGGATAACCTGACATTTATCGACGTGAACCCCGGACTGGGCCGTTTGTTTTAATAGAGAGTGGCCATAAAAATCGTCACCGACAACCGATAATAGCCACGCTGTTTTATTTAACAAGGCAATGTTTTGCGCAATGTTTCGCCCTACGCCGCCGGGAGTGTATTTTATTTTCCCGGGGTTAGAATCCGCATAGTTCAACGATACATTGGAATAACCAGCAACATCCATATTTGCCGATCCAATAATTACAACGTAATCATTTTCAGGCATAAAAATACCCTCCAGCATAAAAAATGCTATGGCAGTGGAATTATTGAATATCAATAAATAAGCATACTCCCATTCATCACCCCTCAATAAACACATGTTTGAATGTGAACACATGTTTATGTTAAGCGCAATGTTTTTAAAGTAAAGAGGTCAGCAAGAGGGATTTCATATGAACATGAACAAAATCACAAAAAATGACCCGTATGGTTTTTAAACAGTTTAAAAATGCGAAGGAGAGCACATACGGCAGGATGAGCGGGAGGATATGAGGCATAAAAAAAGGGCAGAGAAGACTCTGCCCTTGAGAACGATTTAGTAGGTCGATCAGGCTGCTTTTTCGACTACCTGAACTTCAGGACGTTTCAGCACCGCGTAGGAGAGCCCTGCGACCAGCGTACCGACGACAATCGCCATCAGATAACCGAGTACCGGCGTAATCGCGCCAGGAATCAGCAGGACGAACAGACCGCCGTGCGGCGCCATCAGCTTAGCACCGACCGCCATGGACATCGCGCCGGTGACCGCGCCGCCAACGATACAGCAGGGCAGGACGCGCATCGGGTCGCGAGCAGCGAACGGAATCGCGCCTTCGGTGATAAAGCACAGGCCGAGAACCAGTGCGGCTTTGCCGCCTTCCTGCTGCGCTTTGTCGAACTTGTTACGCGCAACCAGCGTCGCCAGACCCAGCGCCAGCGGTGGAACCATACCCGCCGCCATAATGGCCGCCATCGGCGCATAGGTTTGGGTGGACAGCAAGCCAACACCAAAGGCGTAGGCCGCTTTGTTCACCGGACCGCCCATGTCGGTACACATCATACCGCCGAGGATTGCACCGAGCAGAACCGCGTTCGCCGTGCCCATGGTTTGCAGCCAGTGGGTCAACGCTTCGAGGATCCCGGCAACGGGCTTACCAATCAGGTAAATCATCGCCAGACCTACGATCAGGCTGGAAACCAGTGGAATGATCAGGATTGGCTTCAGCGCCTCCATACTTTGCGGCAGTTTCAGCTTCGTACTGATCGCTTTCGCCACGTAACCGGCAAGGAAACCAGCGATGATACCGCCGATAAAGCCGGACCCGGTGCTTACCGCCAGCATACCGCCGATAAGACCCGGCGTCAGGCCCGGACGGTCAGCGATGGAGAAGGCAATAAAGCCCGCCAGTACCGGCACCATCAGCGCGAAGGCTGAGCCCCCACCGATTTGCATCAGCGCGGCGGCGAGGGTGTCTTTCACTTCAAAGGCTTTAATACCAAAAGCGAAGGAGAGCGCGATACACAGACCGCCCGCCACCACCATCGGCAGCATGTACGACACGCCGGTCAGCAGGTGGCGATAGGCGCCAGCGGACTCTTTTTTGCCTTCCGCCGCGGCCTGGGATTTACCCGCAGGCTGATACGGTTTCGCTTCAACAACGGCTTTATCCAGCTCCTGAGCGGTTTTCTTCAGCGCCAGACCGGTGGTGGTGCGATACATCGGCTTACCGGCGAATTTCGCCAGATCCACTTCGATATCGGCAGCCACCACCACCAGATCCGCCTGTTCAACTTCTTCCGGGGTGATTGCATTGCCCGCGCCCACGGAGCCGCGCGTTTCAACTTTCACCCACCAGCCGCGTTTTTTGGCTTCGGTTTCAATCGCTTCCGCCGCCATAAAGGTGTGCGCCACCCCGGTCGGACAGGCGGTGACCGCCACGATGCGTTTCGGACCGTTGGTCGCTGCGGGTACAGCGGCAGCGGCCGGGGCGCTGTAAGGCGTTGCATGGCTTTTGGCCTCACCGAGGAACAGCTCCGGGTGCGCTACGGCGCGGTTAATATCGCCGAGATAGACCTTTTTGCCGTTCAGCGCGCTGTCGGCCGGCAGCGCCGTGCCCAGCACAATCGCCAGCTCAGCGTCGTTCGGGTTATCAATCAGTTCGAGTTGCGCTTTTTGCGCCGCAGTGCTTAACAGGGTCTTCGCCATATAGGCGCGAGCCTGTCCAAGCCCGGCATCAATAATCAGCAGCGTTTTCATTATGCCTCTCCTGCTGTTAATTAAAGGGTTGTAAGTCGACGCGCGCCATCATTGCGGCCAACTGGGTACGATCGGTAATACCGACATTGCTCTGACTCACCGCCAGCGCGGCAACTGCCGTTGCCAGGCGCAGCGTATGTTCGCTGGACTCACGCATCAGCAGGCCATAAATCAGGCCGCCAACCATGGAGTCACCGGCGCCAACGGTGCTTACCACTTCAACGGAAGGCGGCTTGGCAATCCACTCTCCGGATGCGTTAACCCACAGAGCGCCTTCTTCGCCAAGGGAGATAACCACGTGGGCAATTCCCTGCTCACGCAGCGCATGAGCGGCTTCAATCACATCTTTCATTTCAGGCAGCTTGCGGCCCGCCCAGATTTCCAGCTCGCGGCGGTTAGGTTTAACCAGCCACGGCGCCGCTTTCAGACCGGCAACCAGCGCTTCGCGGCTGCTGTCAAAAATGATGCACGGGCACTGGCTGCGCAGACGGGTCATCCAGTCAGTGAACGCTTCCGGGCTGACGCCAGACGGCAGGCTACCGCTCACGCAAACCATATCGAACTGGCCCAGCCAGCTCAGGGAATCGTTAACAAAACGCTCCCAGTCGCCCGGCGTGACTTCAAAGCCGGAGAAGTTGAAATCGGTGACTTCGCCGTCTTTCTCCGTCAGCTTGACGTTGATACGGGTACGGCCCTGAACAACCTGAAAACGGTTAGCAATGCCCAGCTCGCTGAACAGCTGCTGAAAACCATCCTGATTGTCTTTACCGAGGAAACCGCCAACGGTGACGTCGATACCGAGATCTTTCAGCACTTTTGCAACGTTGATCCCCTTCCCTGCGGCGTGCAAACCGGTAGTGCGAACAAGGTTAACCTCACCGCGTTCAATTTCCGGGGTAAAACCCACCAGGTCATAGGCCGGGTTTAAAGTAATCGTTGCGACACGTCTGCTCATTTATGCGCCCTCCCCAAGGCCTGCGGCGATCGCTTCGCCAATCGCATCCAGCGCCTGCTGCGCATCTTCACCCTGCGCGGTAAAGCGCAAGCGGTGACCTTTTTTCACGCCCAGCGCCACGACTTTCATCAGGCTGCGGCCGTTGGCCGGTTTGCCCGAACCATCAAGGTTGGTGACGGTAATGTCGCTGGAGAATTGTTTAATGGTATTAACCAGCATCGTGCCGGGACGCGCGTGCAGCCCGTGCTCGTTGCGGATAACGTATTCCGCGCTGAGAACATCTTCCGCAATCGCGTCGTCGCTGGTCAGCAGCGCCAGCAGCGTGGCGCCATCAGCCTTCAGCAAACGGTCAGCTTTTTTGTCGAGCAGCAAATTGCTCAGGCGATTAAGCACGGCGGTCGGCTGGTCATCGGCCATCGCGACGGTGATCAGCAGAGAAACCGGCTGCTCATCGCTGGTAAAGGCGCTGGCCGCGCGGCTGACGGCAACGGCGCTGCGCAGGTTGCCTTCGGTGCTGTCGTTCAGCCAGATGCCCTGACCGAGGTTCAGCGGTTTATCATTAATCGTACGGCTAACAAAGGAAGCATCGACGGCGCCGGCTTCTTTCAGCCGAGCGGCATTCAGCGCCTGCAGGGTCAGCAGGTCGCTGGCGACAACGTCCAGGGTCAGCGTCTCGTTATCCAGCTTCAGCGCTTCGCTCTGCTTTTCACCCATCAACAGGGCGCGCAGCTCTTCAGCGGTCGTCGCGGACTTAAGTTGTTCAGCAACGGAGTCGTCGCTCAGCACGTGGGTCAGCTGACGCAGCAGCCCCAGGTGTTCATCCGAGCTGGCGGCAATACCGATGGCGACGTAGGCGGTTTGCCCTTCGCCCCAGGTCACGCCCTGCGGGAACTGATACACCTGAACGCCGGTTTTCAGTACCTGATCGCGGGTGTCGGTGGTACCGTGCGGAATCGCAATACCGTTGCCAAGGAAAGTGGAGGTTTGCTGCTCGCGAGCCAGCATCCCGTTGATGTAGCCGTCTGCCACGTTGCCCGCGCTGACCAGCGCGGAGGCAACCTGACGAATAGCCTCTTCTTTATTACCGGCCTGCTGACCGGGATGAATATCCTGCACAGATAACTGGAACATGGTTCTCCTCTCCTGCTGAATTGAATCGTTTCAGCTACTTTGAGAAAAAATGCGTCATCTACCTGCCGGAGAATCTCCCGATGACGCTGAAACGTTTCAAGAAGTCTGTACCTTTATTAGCCGCCAGGCAAGAAAAGTTCGTTTTCTGATAACAGAAGTTAGAGATACAGCACACTTTTGCTGAAGCGGGAGCGTCGAGGCCGGGAAAACTTCAGCTTTCTGCTGAAGTTTGATTTTGAAACGTCTTTTTGATTTATTCGTGCCCTGGTACTGTTCATTTTCTGAGTGACGGCGTAAACTCCGCGACTCCTGAAAACCGATGAACGCCGACATGCAAAACAGTAGCGCCGCCCTGCCACGACGCGGGTTTGATTTCACCTCTTCCGCCTTTCTGATCGTCGCCTTCCTGACGGGTATCGCCGGGGCACTCCAGACGCCAACGCTGAGCCTGTTTCTGACGAACGAGGTTCACGTACGACCGGCGATGGTCGGCTTCTTTTTTACCGGTAGCGCGGTGATCGGCATTCTGGTGAGCCAGTTCCTCGCC
The DNA here is from genome assembly GCF_040061795.1 of Klebsiella sp. GN_Kp190. Taxonomy (NCBI): domain Bacteria; kingdom Pseudomonadati; phylum Pseudomonadota; class Gammaproteobacteria; order Enterobacterales; family Enterobacteriaceae; genus Klebsiella; species Klebsiella sp. GN_Kp190. The sequence goes on along the minus strand of NZ_JBEAFN010000009.1, from coordinate 184,516 downwards.
GGGCGTTCGGATCGCAAAGGCGACCGCAAGCGGCTGATCGTCTTCTGCTGCCTGATGGGCGTGCTGGCCTGCATGCTCTTCGCCTGGAACCGTAACTACTTTATTTTGCTGTTCATCGGGGTATTTCTCAGCAGCTTCGGCTCCACCGCCAACCCGCAGATGTTTGCCCTCGCCCGCGAGCATGCGGACAAAACGGGCCGCGAGGCGGTCATGTTTAGTTCGATTCTGCGCGCTCAGGTGTCGCTGGCATGGGTTATCGGACCGCCGCTGGCCTACGCGCTGGCCATGGGTTTTGGCTTTACGGTGATGTATCTCAGCGCGGCAGTTGCCTTTGTGGTCTGCGGCGCGATGGTCTGGTTTTTTCTTCCCAGCATGCGTAAAGAGCCAAAGCTCGCTACGGGCCATCTTGAAGCGCCGCGCACCAACCGCCGCGACGCGCTGCTGCTGTTTATCATCTGTACGCTGATGTGGGGAATCAACAGCCTGTACATCATTAATATGCCGCTGTTTATCATCAATGAACTGCATTTACCGGAGAAGCTGGCCGGGGTCATGATGGGCACCGCCGCCGGGCTGGAAATCCCGACCATGCTGATTGCGGGCTACTACGCCAAACGCTTCGGCAAACGTTTCCTGATGCGCATCTCAGCGGTGGCCGGCGTGCTGTTTTACGTTGGCATGCTAACCGTCCATACCCCCGGACTGCTGCTGGCCCTGCAGGCGCTGAACGCCATTTTTATCGGTATCCTGGCCGGTATCGGCATGCTCTATTTCCAGGACCTGATGCCCGGACAGGCGGGTGCGGCCACCACGCTTTATACCAATACCACGCGCGTTGGCTGGATTATCGCCGGTTCGCTGGCGGGGGTCGTTGCGGAAGTCTGGAGCTATCACGCCGTATTCTGGATTGCGCTGGTGATGGGGGTCATCACTCAGGCCTGCCTGTGGCGTATTAAAGACGTTTAAGGGTATCCCGCGCGGGCTTGCACCGTCACGAAGTGCTCAGCTCAAGATGAAGCAGCCAGGTCATGGCGTCTTCGCGATTGGTGGCGCACATTTCCGCTTCCGGCTTCAGGCTGGCGCACACTTTCGGCCTTAACGGCGAGCCAAAAATAGCGCAGAGATTATTTTGCGATAGCTGCACGCAGCGGGTGTTTGCCGGCTTGCCTTGCGGCATGCCCGGGATAGGGCTGGAGATAGAAGGAGCGATACAGCAAGCTCCGCATTCAGGGCGGCATTCCATAATCGACTCTTCCGATAACGCTTTTAGCAGCCCAGCCTAAACGTTTTACCTGAAGATAGCAAAACCGACGAATTCCACTTGCCTGAAAGGCCCGGCGCGAGTAGTTTTACGCGATATTTTCGACCCTTTAAGTGACAGGATTACTGCAATGCCAAGAGCGAATGAAATTAAAAAAGGTATGGTGCTGAATTACAACGGCAAACTGCTGATTGTTAAAAATATTGATATTCAGTCACCCAGCGCCCGCGGCGCAGCGACGCTGTACAAAATGCGTTTCTCCGATGTACGCACCGGCCTGAAAGTGGAAGAACGCTTCAAAGGCGACGACATCGTCGATACCGTCACCCTGACCCGCCGCTTCGTTGACTTCTCCTATATCGATGGCAACGAATACGTCTTTATGGATAAAGAAGATTACACCCCGTATATCTTCACCAAAGAGCAGATCGAAGAAGAGCTGCTGTTTATGCCGGAAGGCGGCATGCCGGATATGCAGGTTCTGACCTGGGACGGCCAGCTGCTGGCGCTGGAACTGCCGCAGACCGTGGATCTCGAAATCGTTGAGACGGCGCCGGGTATCAAAGGTGCATCCGCAAGCGCGCGTAACAAACCGGCGACGCTGAGCACCGGCCTTGTTGTTCAGGTGCCTGAATACCTGAGCGCGGGAGAGCGTATCCGCATCCATATCGAAGAGAGCCGCTACATGGGCCGCGCGGACTAAACTCCGCGTTTGCAATATCCAGGAGGGCAGCCAGCGGCTGTCCTTTTTATTAGCCCCTTATCCGCAATCTCCCCTCCGCCAAAAGCTGTTATACCAATAATAGCGAAGTTACCGCTAATCTCACCGGCTCTCTCCGCATACTCTGCTGCCTGACCGTTTACCGCGACAGAATTGCATGATCAAGCTCACATTAAGCGGATAAATAAGGCTCACCAATTTAATTTGTTGTCATATATCTTTACACTGGCAATGTTAATTATTGGTTAATCAGGTGTGTTAAGAATGACAACCATTGCGACAGCCACGCTGCCGGAAGGCGTACAGCTTCCTCGATACGATCGCAGTCAGCTGCGTTCGCGTATTGTGCATTTCGGTTTTGGCGCGTTTCATCGCGCGCACCAGGCCCTTCTCACCGATCGGGTGCTCAACGCCAGCGGCGGAGACTGGGGGATTTGTGAGATTAGCCTGTTCAGCGGCGATCGGCTGATGAGCCAGCTTCGCCAGCAGGACCACCTGTTTACCGTGCTGGAAAAAGGCGCCGAGGGCAATCAGCCGATTATTGTCGGCGCCGTTCATGAGTGTCTGAATGCGAAACTGGATTCGCTGGCCGCCATTATTGAGAAATTTTGCGAACCGCAGGTCGCCATTGTCTCTCTGACCATCACCGAGAAGGGCTACTGCATCGATCCGGCCAGCGGCCAGCTGGATATGACGCAGCCGCGCATTATTCACGATCTGCAAAATCCGACGCTGCCGCAATCGGTTCCCGGCATTCTGGTGGAAGCGCTGGCGCGCCGCCGACAGCGGGGGCTACCGCCGTTTACCGTCCTCTCCTGCGATAATATTCCCGATAATGGACATGTGGTAAAAAATGCCGTGCTGGGAATGGCAGAAAAACGGGACCCGGAGCTGGCGCAGTGGATCGCCGAACACGTCAGCTTTCCCGGTACCATGGTTGACCGCATCGTGCCCGCCGCCACCGATGAGTCGCTGGCAGAAATTAGCGCGACGCTAGGCGTGGAAGACCCCTGCGCAATCAGCTGCGAACCCTTTATCCAGTGGGTCATTGAAGATAACTTTGTTGCCGGTCGCCCGGACTGGGAAACCGCGGGCGTCCAGATGACCGATGACGTTTTACCGTGGGAACAAATGAAGCTACGGATGCTCAACGGTAGCCACTCGTTTCTCGCCTGGCTTGGCTATCTGGCTGGCCATGCGCACATTAGCGACTGCATGCAGGATCCGATTTTCCGCAGCGCCGCCTACCGCCTGATGCTTGACGAACAGGCGCCGACCTTATCCATTCAGGGCGTTGACCTGACCGCGTACGCTGACAGCCTGATCGAGCGCTTCAGCAACCCGGCGCTGAAGCATCGCACCTGGCAAATCGCCATGGACGGTAGCCAGAAGCTGCCGCAACGTATGCTTGAGGGTATTCGCGTCCATCTCGCTCGGGGCAGCCGCTGGCCGCTGCTGGCGCTCGGCGTGGCCGGCTGGATGCGCTACGTCAGCGGTATTGACGATGCCGGAAATGCGATTGATATTCGCGATCCGCTGGCCGATAAGATGCAGAAACGGGTTTCTGCCAGCGATGAACACCAGCGCGTGGCGGCCCTGCTTACGCTGGAAGAGATCTTCGGCCGCGACCTGCCGCAGAACCCGCAGTTTGTCGCGCATATCACCGCCGCATGGCATCAGCTCGCCGCTTTTGGCGCGCGTCAGGCGATTGCCGGCACGCTGAACGCTTAACAATTTCTGCCTTTTAGCGGACAGATCCCCCTTCTGTCCGCGGTAAGACTTCTCTTTTCCCCTTTTTTTCGTCAGGATAGCGTAACTGTTACAACATTACATTTATCCTGGAGAAAAAGTGACCAAAACCAATTTGATCACGGGGTTTCTCGGCAGCGGCAAGACGACGTCGATTCTGCATCTGCTGGCCCATAAGCCCGCGGATGAAAAATGGGCCGTGCTGGTCAACGAGTTTGGTGAAGTGGGCATTGACGGCGCGCTGCTGGCGGAAAGCGGCGCGCTGCTCAAAGAGATCCCCGGCGGCTGCATGTGCTGCGTGAACGGTCTGCCGATGCAGGTCGGGCTCAACACCCTACTGCGCCAGGGCAAACCCGATCGCCTGCTGATAGAACCCACCGGGCTTGGCCATCCTAAACAGATCCTCGATATGCTGACCGCCGCAATATACGAGCCGTGGATCGACCTGCGCGCCACCTTATGCGTGCTGGATCCGCGCCAGCTGCTGGACGAAAAAATAGTGACCAACGACAACTTTCGCGACCAGCTGGCCGCCGCTGACGTCATTATCAGTAATAAAGCCGACCGCGCAACGGAGGAAAGCCAACGCGCATTCGCCGCCTGGTGGCAGACCTATGCCGGCGATCGGCGGTTCGTCAGCGCCACGCGGGGGAATATCGACCCGGCACTGCTTGATTTGCCGCGCCGCAATCTTACGCCGCTTCCCGCCAGCCCCGAACACGCGCACGGCCACGGGCGGAAACAGGGCCTTGCGGCACTGAGCCTCCCTGCCCATCAGCGCTGGCGTCGCAGCCTCAATAGCGGCCAGGGCTATCACGCCTGCGGCTGGATTTTTGACGCCGAAACCGTTTTCGACACCGTGGCCCTGCTCGAATGGGCGCGTCTGGCGCCGGTCGGGCGCGTGAAAGGCGTGATGCGCATCGCGGAAGGAGTGGTACGCATCAACCGCCAGCAGCGCGATCTGCATATTGAGACGCAGAACGTTCCTCCCCCCGATAGCCGTATCGAGCTGATTGCCGATACCGAGACGGACTGGAACGCACTGCAGGCCTCCTTGTTGAGGATTCGTTTAAGTTAAGACGGCTATGGTTGCCGTCGTTTACCCAACACACGATAGTTATGATTAAAAATCGAATTCCCCTAATCCTGCTGCTGAACGCGGCGGGTGTTGCGCTTTTTTGTTCATGGTACCTTCCCGTTAACCATGGTTTCTGGAATCCGCTGGACTCGGCGATCTTCTATTTCTTTAACCACCTGGTTGGCGTGAGCACCGCTTACACCTGGCTGCTGGCGATTATCAACAACCGCGCATTTGATGCCTGCTCGCTACTGGCGATGGGCAGCCTGATGCTAAGCTTCTGGTTTAAAGAGCAGAGCGCCGGACGCCGCCGGGTGATTATCATCGGCCTGGCGATGCTGCTGGCCGCCGTCATCATCAATCAGCTTGCCCAGCACCTGATGCCGGTTAAGCGCGCCAGCCCTTCGCTCTCTTTTACCGATATCACCAAAGTGAGCGATGTGATCTCCTTCCCCACTAAAGATGCGTCTAAAGATAGCTTTCCAGGCGATCACGGTATGATGCTGCTGATTTTTGCGTCATTTATGTGGCGCTATTTTGGTCGCCGGGCGTTTGCCATCGCGCTGGTCATATTCGTGGTGTTCGCTTTTCCACGCGTAATGATTGGCGCTCACTGGTTTACCGATATTGCCGTCGGCTCATTAACGGCGGTACTCATTGGCGCCCCCTGGGTATTGATGACCCCGCTGAGTGATAATGTCATTGCGTTATTTGAGCGTTATCTTCCGGGTAGAAAAACTAAAATTTAAATCTATCTTTACAATTAATTAATATCATTCATAAGGGATCGTTCTGGGTCCCTTTTTTTGTCCGCGCGTTTTTTCTCATCCGGCATCATCTTCCCGTCATAGTAATCATGTTAGAAATGAGTAAATTGCGTATTTTTTACCCATTGCTGCCGCTATTTTGCCCTTTGCCGATGATTCACTTTTTGTCGCAAAAATACTTATAAGAAAATGCGTAAAACCGCTCGCCATCCCCCGGTTGATCGGGTAACCTCAATCTCGTTTTGCCTCGTCAGCGACATCAATTCAGAGAATGAATAAATTTGTGCGTCAGTCCACAGTTTTATGCTTACGGAATTGTCTCATTGCGACCAGGTAATTAGGCTCTAACACGTTTGGCATTTTTTATAACGACATTGTCGTTAAGGACAACAAGGGATAACACACAGCATGGTCAAATCTCAGCCGATTTTGAGATATATCTTGCGGGTCGCCCCCGCGATTGCAGTTGCGGTTCTGCTTTCCGCGTGTAGTTCAAATAGTACCGCCAGGAATATGCATTCTGAGACGCTTGCTGTGGGTAGTGGCGATTTATCATCACTGCAAGCCTCTCAGGATGAATTTGAAACGATGGTCCGCAACCTGGACGTTAAGTCCCGCTTGATGGATCAATATGCCAGCTGGAAGGGCGTGCGTTACCGCCTCGGCGGCAGCACCCGTAAAGGCATCGATTGTTCCGCCTTTGTGCAACGGACTTTCCGTGAACAGTTTGGCCTGGAACTGCCGCGCTCGACTTCAGAGCAGCAGGATTCCGGAAAATCGATCAGCCGCGCGCAGCTGCGCACCGGTGATTTAGTTCTGTTCCGCGCAGGTTCCACGGGCCGCCATGTAGGGATCTACATCGGCAACAATCAGTTTGTTCATGCTTCCACCAGCAGCGGTGTGACGATTTCAAGCATGGATGAGCCGTACTGGAAAAAGCGCTATAACGAAGCGCGACGCGTTCTGAGCCGTTCGTAATCGTCTTCTGCCGTTGGTTAATCCCTTGGCCAACGAAAGAAATAAAAAAAACACTGCCGAGGCGGTGTTTTTTTTTGCTCGCCAGCCAGGAAACTTCGTAAAATAAGCGATGTCTTTAAGCAGGGATAGAAAAAGCGATTTCTATCAGCCCCCTGGCGCAAATCAACAATACGGACTGACTATATAGCCTATGCCTACCCGTCATCTCGCTCCCCGGCGAAAAATCTGGCTGACCAGCATATGTGTTGGAATAGCCGTCGCCCTGCTGGCCGGTAGCATCCAGTTTATGGTGATTTATCACAACCGTGCGGAGCGTTTCGACGCCATTATTCACAACGTTCATACGTATCTGCAGGACTACTTTCACGATTTGAATCAGACGATTCAGGGCATGCAGCCGTTGGTCGATCAACCCTGTGAAAACGTTGCCTCAGGCTTAACCGCCCATGCAGCATTCAGCCCGAACGTCCGCGCCATCCTTCTGGTCAAAAATGGCCTTGCCTTTTGCTCCTCCGCCACAGGCGCTATGAACACGCCCTTAACCCAGCTCATTCCGCAGCTTAATCTTACTCAAGCGGTCGATATGGCGATTCTGCCCGGGACGCCAATGATGCCGAAAAGCGCCGCGCTGGCACTGTGGATCCGCAGCCCACACGGCGGGAAAGACGGTATTTTTGTCTCGATTAATGCCAACCTGACGCCCTATATTCTCTACTCAGCCCGACAGAATGATTTCAGCGGCCTGGCGCTGGCCATTAAGGACACCGCCATTTCCACCTTCAGCAACCAACTTATCGACCCGCAGACGCTGCTCTCGCCGCCCATTCGCCAGACGCAAATCGACGGCCTGCCGCTGAAGGTTTATCTCTACGCGAACAGCTGGCTGGCGGAGAATACCCAGTTTGCTCTGCTGCTGGGCGTCGTGTGCGGGCTGCTGGCCGGGCTTTTAAGCTACTACATCCTGACGATTAAATCGGACCCGCGCAAAGAGCTGCTGCTGGCGATCAAAAACGATCAGTTCTATGTGGTTTATCAACCGGTGGTGAGGTCAGAGACGCTGCGCATCAGCGGCGTTGAGGTACTGATGCGCTGGCGACATCCCGTGGCCGGCGAGATCCCTCCCGATGTGTTTATCAACCTTGCTGAAACCCAGCAGATCATTATTCCGCTCACCCGCCATCTGTTAAAACTGATTGCGCAGGATGCGCCTGTTCTGCAAACGCTCCTGCCCGCAGGGAGCAAGCTGGGGATAAATATCTCCCCCCTTCATCTGCACGCAGGCAGCTTTCAGCAAGACCTTCAGCATTTCGCCGCCGCCATGCCGGCCGGCCATTTTAGCGTGGTGCTGGAGATCACCGAGCGCGCGATGATCGATAAGAATCGCTCCTTAGGGAACTTCGACTGGCTGCACGAACAGGGCTTTGAAATTGCGATTGATGATTTTGGTACCGGCCACAGCGCGCTAATCTATCTGGAGCGCTATAACTTTGATTACCTGAAGATAGACCGCGGCTTCGTGCAGGCTATCGGCACTGAGACCGTCACCTCACCGGTGCTTGATGCCGTTATCACCCTGAGCCGCCGCCTGAAGCTCACCACGGTCGCTGAAGGGGTGGAAACGCAGGAACAAGCGGAATGGCTGCGCGACCACGGGGTAAACTATTTACAGGGCTACTGGTTAAGCCGGCCGCTGACGCTGGACGCGCTGATCGCCGCCCATGATGAACCGGCGAAATATTTCACAAGCCGCTAAGGGTCCTTTATTATTTGCTATCAAAGGTCAGGCCGCTTCAGGTCTGACATTGGAGGGCGACATCCTGGTTATTTTTGCACGCATCAGCCTGATCCTGCTGACCTTATTTAGCCTGCAGAGCCAGGCGCAAACGATTAAAGAGAGCGACAGGTTCGCTATTATCGGCGAACCGAAATACGCCGCGGGCTTTGACCATTACGATTATGCCAACCCCGCCGCGCCTAAAGGCGGGGCGATTACCCTCGCGGCCATCGGTACTTTTGATAATTTCAACCGCTACGCCATGCGCGGCAACCCCGGTATTCGTACCGAAAGCTTATACGACACGCTGTTCACCACCTCTGATGATGAGCCCGGCAGCTACTATCCGCTGATCGCCGAGCATACGCGCTATGCCGATGATTTTTCATGGATGGAGATCGCGCTCAATCCCCGCGCCCGCTATCACGATGGCAGCCCCGTCACCGCCAGCGATGTCGCGTTTACCTTCCGGAAGTTTATGACCGAAGGGGTGCCGCAGTTTCGCCTCTATTATAAAGGCACCACCGTAAAAGCCATCGCTCCGCTCACCGTACGCATTGATTTAGCCAAACCGGGCAAAGAGAACATGCTTAGCCTGATGACGCTACCGGTGATGCCGGAAAAATTCTGGAAAAACCATAAACTCAGCGACCCGCTATCCGCCCCACCGCTGGCCAGCGGCCCGTATCGCATCACCGCCTGGCGCATGGGCCAGTACATTACCTACTCGCGGGTTAAGGACTACTGGGCCGCCGACTTACCGGTCAACCGCGGGCGCTGGAATTTCGATACGCTGCGCTACGATTATTACCTGGACGACAACGTCGCTTTCGAAGCCTTTAAGGCCGGCGCCGTCGACCGTCGCGAAGAGAACGTTGCCAAGAACTGGGCTACCCGCTACGTCGGGCGCAATTTTACCCACGGCTATATCGTTAAAGATGAATACACCAACACCTCGGCGCAGAATACGCAGTGGCTGGCCTTTAACATTCAGCGCCCGGTATTTTCCGACCGCCGGGTACGCGAAGCCATTACCCTCGCCTTTGATTTTGAATGGATGAATAAGGCGCTGTTTTATCACTCCTACAGCCGCGCCAATAGCTTCTTTCAGAATACCGAATACGCGGCGCGCGATTATCCGGATGCCGACGAGCTGGCGCTGTTAACGCCGCTGAAAAAAGAGATCCCGGCCGAAGTTTTCACTCAGATATACCGTCCCCCGGTTTCCAGCGGCGATGGTTTCGAACGCGCAAACTTGCTTAAGGCGGATGCCATCCTTAACCAGGCGGGATGGATAGTGAAAAACCAGAGGCGGGTTAATGCGAAGAGCGGTAAACCGTTACGCTTTGAGCTGCTGCTTCCTTCCGGCAGCAGCGATCGCTGGGTCCTGCCCTTCCAGCACAACCTCCAGCGGCTCGGCATCGTCATGGATATTCGCCAGGTCGACAACTCCCAGTACAGTAACCGCAAGCGCAGCCGGGATTACGACATGATGCCCAACGTCTGGCGCGCCACGCCCTGGCCCGGCACCGACCTGCAAGTCTCCTGGGACTCCGAATATATTAACTCCAGCTATAACGCCTCAGGGGTACAAAGCCCGGCCGTCGACCGGCTCATCGCGCAGATTATTCGCTGGCAGGGTAATAAAGAAAAGCTGCTGCCGCTGGGCCGGGCTCTCGACCGCGTGCTGACCTGGAACTATTACATGCTGCCGATGTGGTATATGGCGCAGGACCGAACCGCATACTGGGACAAATTCTCCTTCCCGCAGACCCGCGCGGTCTACTCCTCCGGTTTCGAAAACTGGTGGTACGACGCAAGCAAAGCGGCCAGACTCCCCGCGGACAGACGCTAAGGAATTAAGATGGGTGCATATCTGCTCCGCCGACTACTGCTCATCATCCCCACCCTGTGGGCGATTATCACCATTAACTTTTTTATTGTGCAGATCGCGCCCGGCGGTCCGGTCGATCAGGCGATTGCGGCGATTGAGTTCGGCGACCGCGGCGGCTTGCCCGGCGCCGGAGATGGCGGCATGGCCGCCAGCCATGCGCGTACCGGGGTCAGCAACATCAGCGATGGGCACTATCGCGGCGGGCGCGGGCTGGACCCGGAGGTGATTGCCGAGATAACCCACCGCTACGGCTTTGATAAGCCGCTGCACGAGCGTTATTTTAAAATGCTCGGTGATTATCTGCGCTTTGATTTTGGCGATAGCCTGTTTCGCAGCTCATCGGTACTGCAGCTGATTAAAGACAGCCTGCCGGTCTCAATCACCCTGGGCCTGTGGAGTACGCTCATCATCTACCTGGTGTCAATTCCGTTGGGGATCCGTAAAGCGGTCAGCAACGGCAGCCATTTTGACGTCTGGAGCAGTACGCTGATTATTATCGGCTATGCCATCCCAGCGTTCCTGTTTGCCATTTTGCTGATCGTTATCTTTGCCGGCGGCAGCTATTTCGATCTCTTTCCGCTGCGCGGGCTGGTGTCAGCCAACTTCGACAGCCTGCCCTGGTACCAAAAAATCCTCGACTATCTCTGGCATATCACCCTACCGGTGCTGGCAACGGTGATCGGCGGTTTTGCCGCCCTCACGATGCTGACCAAAAACAGCTTTCTTGATGAAATCCGCAAGCAGTACGTGGTTACCGCACGCGCCAAGGGCGTCAGCGAAAAGCAGATCCTTTGGGGCCACGTGTTTCGCAACGCGATGCTGCTGGTGATTGCCGGTTTCCCGGCCACCTTTATCAGTATGTTTTTTACCGGTTCGCTGCTGATTGAGGTGATGTTCTCGCTAAACGGACTGGGGCTGCTGGGCTATGAGGCCACCGTATCTCGCGATTACCCGGTCATGTTCGGCACGCTGTATATTTTTACCCTGATTGGCCTGCTGCTGAATATCATCAGCGATATCAGCTATACGCTGGTCGATCCGCGAATCGATTTTGAGGGCCGCTAATGTCATTTTTTAGTCCCGTCAATCAGGCCCGCTGGGCGCGTTTTCGCCACAACCGCCGCGGCTACTGGTCGCTATGGCTCTTTTTAGCGCTTTTCGCCTGTAGCCTGTGCGCAGAGCTTATTGCTAACGATAAGCCGCTGCTGGTCCAGTACCGCGGCAGCTTCTACGTTCCGCTCCTGAAAAACTACAGTGAGACCACCTTCGGCGGCAGCTTTGCCACCGCCGCCGACTATCAGGACCCGTGGCTGCAAAAACGGCTGGCGGATAACGGCTGGGCCCTGTGGGCGCCGGTTCGTTTCGGCGCGACGACCATTAATTTCGCCACCGACGCGCCCTTCCCTTCGCCGCCGTCAGGACAGAACTGGCTGGGCACCGATGCCAACGGCGGGGACGTGCTGGCGCGTATTCTGTACGGCACGCGCATTTCCATTCTCTTTGGACTGCTGCTGACCTTCTTCTCCAGCGTACTGGGGGTGATGGCCGGCGCCGTTCAGGGGTATTACGGCGGGAAGATTGACCTCTGGGGGCAGCGGTTTATCGAAGTCTGGTCGGGAATGCCGACGCTGTTTCTGATTATCCTGCTCTCAAGCGTTGTACAGGCCAACTTCTGGTGGCTGCTGGCCATTACCGTGCTGTTCGGCTGGATGACGCTGGTCGGCGTGGTCCGGGCTGAGTTCCTGCGCACCCGTAACTATGATTATATCCGCGCCGCGCAGGCGCTTGGCGTCAGCGATCGCGCCATTATTCTGCGCCATATGCTGCCTAACGCCATGGTCGCCACCCTGACCTTCCTGCCGTTCATTCTGTGCAGTTCGATAACCACCCTGACCTCGCTCGATTTCCTCGGTTTTGGCCTGCTGCTGGGCTCCCCTTCGCTGGGCGAACTGCTGTTGCAGGGTAAAAACAACCTGCAGGCGCCCTGGCTGGGCATCGCCGCCTTTCTGTCGGTGGCGGTCCTGCTGACGTTATTGATTTTTATTGGTGAAGCGGTTCGCGACGCCTTTGACCCAAGCAAGGCGGTGTAGCATGACGCAACCTTTGTTAGATATCGATAACCTCTCCATCGCCTTTCGCCAGCAGGGTGAGACTACCCCCGTCGTCAGCGAACTGTCGCTGCAGATTGCCGTCGGCGAGACCCTGGCGCTGGTCGGCGAGTCCGGCTCCGGGAAGAGCGTGACCGCGCTATCGGTGCTGCGGCTACTCCCGTCGCCGCCGGTCAGCTATCCTGCCGGCGACATCCGTTTTCACGGCCAGTCGCTGCTGCACGCGGATGAACGCACCCTGCGCGGCGTGCGCGGTAACCGCATTGCGATGATCTTTCAGGAGCCGATGGTTTCGCTTAATCCACTGCATACTCTGGAAAAACAGCTGTACGAAGTGCTCTCTTTGCATCGCGGGATGCGCAAAGAAGCGGCGCGCGGGGAAATCCTCGACTGCCTCGATCGCGTCGGCATCCGCAACGCGCCCCGGCGGCTGGCCGACTATCCCCATCAGCTTTCCGGCGGCGAGCGCCAGCGGGTGATGATCGCCATGGCGCTGTTAACCCGCCCGGAGCTGCTTATCGCCGACGAACCCACCACCGCGCTGGACGTGTCGGTGCAGGCGCAAATCCTCACGCTGCTGCGGGAGCTGAAGCAAGAGTTGAATATGGGGCTGCTGTTTATCACCCATAATCTGAGCATCGTTCGTCAGCTCGCCGACCGCGTCGCGGTGATGCAGAACGGCCGCTGCGTGGAACAAAACGGCTGCAGGGCGCTGTTTTCCGCCCCCGAACACCCTTATACCCGCCGCCTGCTGGATAGCGAGCCGTCGGGCGATCCCGTCCCGCTCGCACCCGATGCGCCGGTATTACTGCGGGCGGAAAACTTGAGTATCGCCTTTCCGATACGTAAAGGTCTGCTGCGACGGGTTGTCGATCATAACCGCGTCGTTAATGCCGTCAGCTTTCATTTGCGCGCGGGAGAAACGCTGGGGCTGGTCGGCGAGTCAGGATCGGGCAAAAGCACCACCGGGCTGGCGCTTCTGCGTCTGATTCATTCCGCTGGCGCGATCGCCTTTGACGGTGAGGCGCTTCAGGGACGCAACCGTCGGCAGATGCTGCCGCTGCGTCGCCGCATGCAGGTGGTGTTTCAGGACCCTAACTCATCGCTAAACCCGCGGCTCAACGTGCTGCAAATTATTGAAGAGGGATTGCGCGTCCATCAACCGACGCTCGCGCCGGCCGAACGGGAGCAGGCGGTGATTCAGGTGATGCAGGAGGTCGGCCTCGATCCATACTCACGGCATCGCTACCCTGCCGCCTTCTCCGGCGGCCAGCGTCAGCGCATCGCGATCGCCAGGGCGCTGGTCGTCAAACCGCAGCTTATCGTGCTGGATGAGCCCACCTCATCGCTGGATAAAACCGTGCAAGCGCAAATCCTCGCGCTGCTGAAGGCGTTACAGCAAAAGCATCAGCTGGCCTATATTTTTATCAGCCATGATTTACGCGTCGTGAGGGCGTTGTGTCATCAGGTGATGGTGCTGCGGCAGGGAGAAGTCGTCGAGCAGGGTGAGTGCGAGCGCGTATTTACCGCTCCGCAGCAGGAGTATACCCGTCAGCTGCTGGCGTTAAGCTGACGGTCAGAAGGGATTGTTGCCGGAAAAAGGTTCCGCAATCGCCACGCCGAAATTTTTCAGGCGGCAGGTTGCAGCGAATTCGTCCTGACGGTTAACAAACAGGCACGGTTCCCCTTCGCATTCAACGACAGAGCTGTCGACCTCGATGTCGCTAAGCGCCTGGCTGAGCTTATGCATGACCGGCCACGCGCTTTCGCCATCGGGGCTGAGTAATTTCAACGCCACGAGGCTGTTTTCGCTCTGGGCGCCGTTTTGCGGAATCGGTTCAACTCTTGAACCTGCAAAACCGGCCAGCCAGCGATAGCTCTGCGGCAGACGGTGTACGATAGAGAGTTGCAGTGTATTCACGTGTTTACCCCGGAAGCAAAATACTTCACAATAATTTTACATCAATACTAACACATTATTGACAACCAGTCCTCTTCCTGCACAGAAAACGCTTACACCAGTGGCATAGCCGTGTTATTGGTTTGTAATGTAAAAGTTTATAATTGCGCAGATGGAACATCTTCGGGCTATATGTACCCGTTTCTGTGATCTAAAACAACTTTTTTATCGCAATCATGCGACTTTTTGAACGATTTGATTTTACATAAAATAAACAAATCGCTGAACAGAGAAGCCAGATTTGGTTGACATGCATCAAAAAAAGGGGCGATATCGCCCCCTGAAAGTCGCTTAGCGCGCGGCTTTGCGCCGTCGGCTGGCGTAGAGGTAAAAGAGGATGGAGCTGCTGGCGCAGAAGGCGATAGAAATCAGCATTGGCCAGGCGGTGGTAAACGTCGCCATCGACAGCAGCGCGCCGACAATGGCGCCAATCCCGAAACGGAACGTCCCTGCCAGCGAGGAAGCGGTCCCGGCCATATGCGGAAACTCATCGAGAATCACCGCCATCGCGTTAGAGGAGACCATCGAAACGCAGCCGATGAACGCCGCCACGCCAAACACCAGCGCCCAGAACCCCACGCCAAACAGCGCGCACACGACCATCCACGCCGCCATCGCAAACTGGATCCATAGCCCGGCGCGGAACATATTCAGCGCCCCAACCCGCCGCACAAAGCGGCTGTTGATCATGGTCATGACAAACAGGAAGACGACGTTCAGCGCAAAATAGTAGCCAAAGTGCTGCGGTGAAACGTGGTTGATATTGATATAGACAAACGGGCCGGCGCTCAGAAACGAGAACATCCCGGCGAAGCTGAAACCGCTTGCCAGCATATAGCTCAGCACCCGCTTGTGGCGAAACAGCGTCGCGAAGTTGCCGAGCGTAGTGCGAATATGAAATTTCTGTCGGCGTTCCGGCGGCAGGGTCTCGCTAATAAAGAAGGCGATCATCGCCGAGGCTAATAGCGCCGCCACCGCGAGGATCCAGAAGATCGCATGCCAGCTAAACCACACCAGCACCGCTCCGCCGACCATCGGCGCCACCAGCGGCGCGACGGTGGTCACCAGCATGACGAACGACATCATCCGCGAGAACTCTTCCTTGGGATAGATATCGCGCATCAGGGCGTTAATCACCACGCTCGCCGCCGCGGCCGCCAGGCCGTGGAAAAAGCGCATGGTGATCAGCATATCGATAGTCTGCGACAGCGCGCAGGCCACCGCCGCCGCGGCAAAAACCAACGTACCCCCCAGTATCACCGGTTTACGCCCCATGCT
This sequence comes from Klebsiella sp. GN_Kp190, assembly GCF_040061795.1. NCBI lineage: Bacteria > Pseudomonadati > Pseudomonadota > Gammaproteobacteria > Enterobacterales > Enterobacteriaceae > Klebsiella > Klebsiella sp. GN_Kp190. The sequence continues at coordinate 168,948 of NZ_JBEAFN010000009.1, read as the reverse complement.
GTCCGCCATTGGGCCATATAAAAGCTGGCCCAGGGCAAAGCCCAGAATATAGGTACTGAGCGTCATCTGCGCGCTGCCGTCCGGCACATTAAACTGCGCCGCAATCACCGGCAGCGCCGGAAGATACATATCAATCGACAGCGGCATTAACATGGCCAGCAGGCCAAGAATAAACACAATCCCTAATGAAGAATTCTGCTTTGCCGTCACGTTTTACTCCGCGCTTGTTGGACGCCAACGCTGGCAATTTCTTCTGCCGTCAGCGGACGATATTCACCCGGCGCCAGCGACGCATCAAGCGCGATATCGCCAATACGTTCGCGATGCAGGCCAACCACATGATTCCCCACCGCGGCAAACATCCGCTTCACCTGATGGTAGCGCCCTTCGCTAATGGTCAGGCGGACTTCGGTCGGCGTCACCACTTCCAGCACCGCCGGTTTGGTCAGGTCTTTCTCATTATGCAGCTGAACGCCTTTGGCAAACTGCTCGGCGGTGGACTCATCCACCGGATTTTCCAGCGTCACCAGATAGGTTTTTTCGCAATGGTGGCGCGGGGAAGTAATGCGGTGCGACCACTGGCCATCGTCGGTCATCAATACCAGTCCGGTGGTGTCGATATCCAGACGCCCCGCGGCATGCAGCTTGTGCGCCACCGGCTCGTCGAGGAAATAAAGGACCGTTGGATGATCCGGATCGTCGGTGGAACAAACGTAACCCTGCGGCTTGTTGAGCATAAAGTAGCGCGGGCCGGTCTGCTGAACCAGCGTATTGCCGTCATACTCGACGTCATGCTCCGGCAGAAGCTTGAAGGAGGAGTCTTTTACAATGTCGCCGTCCACGGTAACGCGGCTGCCGCGGATTTCACGCCCGGCAATAGCCCGGCTAACGCCAAGTTGCTGAGCGATAAACTTATCAAGTCGCATGAGATTTTTTTAGCCTGTACAAGTGCTGGAGCGGGCAACGCGCCCGAAAAAGAAGAATTTCATGGGGTAGTATAACGGGCTATTAACACCACTCAAGGGAAAAGATTCGTGGCATACTATTCGCGAGTTAATTAACCGCCATAAATTCATGACATTTACATTACGTCCCTACCAAAAAGAGGCGGTCGACGCGACGCTCGCCTGGTTTCGCCGCCATCATGAACCTGCCGCGATTGTGCTGCCGACAGGCGCAGGTAAAAGCCTGGTTATCGCCGAACTTGCGCGCCTGGCGCGCGGTCGCGTGCTGGTGCTGGCGCACGTTAAAGAGCTGGTGGCGCAGAACCACGCCAAGTATTGCGCGCTCGGCCTGGAAGCGGATATTTTCGCCGCGGGCCTTAAGCGTAAAGAGAGCCACGGTAAAGTGGTCTTTGGCAGCGTGCAGTCGGTCGCCCGCAACCTCGACCAGTTTCAGGGCGAGTTTTCGCTGCTGATCGTCGACGAGTGCCACCGCATCAGCGACGATGATGACAGCCAGTATCAGCAGATTATCAGCCACCTTCAGCAGGTCAATCCGCACCTGCGCCTGCTGGGGCTGACCGCGACGCCTTTTCGCCTCGGTAAGGGGTGGATTTACCAGTTCCACTACCACGGCATGGTGCGCGGTGATGAAAACGCGCTATTTCGCGACTGCATCTACGAGCTGCCGCTGCGCTATATGATTAAGAACGGCTACCTGACGCCGCCGGAGCGGCTGGATATGCCGGTGGTTCAATATGACTTCAGCCGCCTGCAGGCGCAAAGTAACGGCCTGTTCAGCGAGGCTGATTTAAACCACGAACTGAAAAAACAGCAGCGCGTCACGCCGCATATCGTCAGCCAAATCGTTGAATTCGCCCAAACGCGCAAAGGGGTGATGATTTTCGCCGCCACCGTTGAACACGCCCGCGAAGTGACCGGGTTGCTTCCGCAGGGCGAAGCGGCCTTAATCACCGGTGAAACGCCGGGGCCGGAGCGCGATCGCATCATCGACGCGTTTAAAGCTCAGCAGTACCGCTATCTGGTTAACGTCGCGGTACTGACGACCGGCTTTGATGCCCCGCATGTCGATCTGATCGCCATCCTGCGCCCGACCGAGTCGGTGAGCCTTTACCAACAGATCGTCGGCCGCGGTCTGCGCCTGGCGCCGGGTAAAACGGACTGCCTGATTCTCGATTACGCCGGTAATCCGCACGACCTTTACGCGCCTGAAGTGGGAACACCGAAGGGGAAAAGCGACAACGTGCCGGTCCAGGTTTTTTGCCCGGCATGCGGTTTCGCCAATACGTTCTGGGGGAAAACCACCGCCGACGGCACGCTGATTGAACACTTTGGCCGCCGCTGCCAGGGCTGGTTTGAGGATGACGAAGGCCATCGCGAGCAGTGTGATTTTCGTTTTCGCTTTAAAAACTGCCCGCAGTGTAACGCGGAAAACGACATCGCCGCCCGCCGCTGCCGCGAGTGCGATACCATCCTGGTCGACCCCGACGACATGCTGAAAGCCGCGCTGAAGCTTAAAGATGCGCTGGTGCTGCGCTGTAGCGGTATGGATCTGCAGCACGGCGCGGATGACAAAGGCGCCTGGCTAAAAATCACCTATTACGACGAAGATGGCGCGGACGTTAGTGAGCGCTTCCGCCTGCATACGCCCGCCCAGCGCACCGCCTTTGAGCAGCTCTTTATCCGCCCGCATACCCGAACGCCGGGCGTACCGCTGCGCTGGATAACGCCCGCCGATATCCTCGCCCAGCAGGCGCTTCTGCGCCATCCGGACTTTGTCGTGGCGCGCATGAAGGGGCAATACTGGCAGGTGCGGGAGAAAGTATTTGATTATCAGGGGCGATTCCGCCGGGCCAACGAACTACGCTAATCGTCCTCACGTCTGAGGTTTTGGTTGCTGCAAACACCTATGGCGGCTATAATGCCGCCCGCTTTTGCATTCGCAAAGCAGATAATCTGCCTGCTGCTGGGTCGCCTGTAGCAGGATTTATATATAGAGAGACATCAATGTTTACTATCAACGCAGAAGTACGTAAAGAGCAGGGTAAGGGTGCGAGCCGCCGCCTGCGTGCAGCTAACAAATTCCCGGCCATCATCTATGGCGGCGAAGCTGCGCCAGTAGCAATCGAACTGGATCACGACAAAGTGTGGAACATGCAGACCAACGCTGAGTTCTACAACGAAGTTCTGACCATCGTTGTTGATGGCAAAGAAGAGAAAGTTAAAGCTCAGGCTGTTCAGCGTCACCCGTTCAAGCCGAAGCTGTCCCACATCGACTTCGTTCGCGCTTAATCGCTCGCTGAAAGTTGTATGGCAAGCGCCCCGCTCCGCAAGGTTCGGGGCGTTTTGTTTATCAGCCGAGTAGCGTTGACCTGTTCAGCGCCAGATGCTGCAACAGCATAATCGTTTTCGCATCGACGATTTCCCCTTCGCGAATAGCCTGCAGCGCTTTTTCCAGCGGCCACTCCAGCACCTCGATATCTTCCCCTTCCGTCGCCAGGCCGCCACCGTCGCCGCGCCGATCGTCGGCAGAGTATTCGGCAATGAAAAAGTAAAGCTTCTCCGTCACCGAACCGGGGCTCATGTAAGCGGTGAATACCGGCTCTATGCGTGTGACGCGAAAACCGGTCTCCTCTTCGGCTTCGGCAACGATGCGCGCCTCAGGAGAAGCGTTATCCAGCAGTCCGGCGGCAGCTTCGATCAAAAATCCATCATGGCCGTTAATCCACACCGGAAAGCGAAACTGGCGAACCAGCACTACCGTTTGCTTTTCACGATTGTAGAGCAGGATCACCGCGCCGTTGCCGCGATCGTAAGCTTCCCGGCTCTGCTCCTGCCAGCGCCCGTCACGGCGCAGTAGTTCAAAGGTATATTTCTTGAGCGTGTACCAGTTGTCCGATAATAGCGTTTCGCGGATATGGCGAACGCGCGGTGCGTCAGCGTGCATGTTTTTCCCCTTTTAGGTGACAGCGAGCAACATAACATGCATAATCGTGCACAAACAAGATCACTCATGAAGGTATTTTGATGCTCGCCAGCCAGAGAAAACAGCAGATTTTGCAGATCCTCGCCGAGGAAAAACAGGTGATGTCCGGAGATCTCAGCCAGCGCTTTAGCGTATCAGAGGACTCCATTCGCCGGGATCTGCGGGAGCTGGCCGCGGAAGGCAAGCTGCAGCGCGTCCACGGCGGCGCGCTGCCGGTTTCCGAAGCCATCGCGCCTATTGAAACAAGAAAGAACGTGCAAATCGCCTCAAAGCAGAGCATTGCCCAGCGCGCGGTTGAGCTCATTCAGCCCGGTCAGGTGGTGATTGTTGACGGCGGCACCACCACCGGGGAGATGATGCGCCTGCTGCCGGATAACCTCGCGTGTACCGTGGTCACCCATAGCCCGGGGATTGCCGTCGCGCTGGTGCAAAAACCGCTCATCGAGGTGATTTTGATCGGCGGCCGGTTGTTTAAACATTCCGTCGTCAGCGTCGGGTCTGCGGCCCTCGAGAGTATTTCCCGTATCAACGCCGATCTGTTTTTTATGGGCGTCACCGGCGTTCACCCCCGGGCGGGATTCACCACCGGTGACTATGAAGAAGCGGGCATTAAACGCGCGCTGGCGGCGCGGGCTGCCGAAACGGTGGTGATGGCGTCACAAGAAAAGCTTAACTCCGCGTCGGCCTTTGCCATCGGCGAGCTGGGGGCAGCCAGTACGCTGATCGTGGATACGACCCTGGACGAGGCGCTGCGACAGCAGCTAACCCTGGCGGGTGTAGAAATCCTCTACGCCCTGTAATACGGGTTCAGGCAAAAAAAATCCCGACTCGACGTCGGGATTTTGTGCATTAATTTCCGCCAGAAGTACGGCGCTGTAGCTGGTCGCGCAGGTTCGGCGGCGTGCCTTTAATGGTTAAGGTATCCGTAGCCGGATCCCAGAACACCCGCTCGCCCAGCAGCATAGCGTCAAAATTAATGGTTAACCCGCCGCCGCTGCCGGCAAACTTGGTTAACTGACGCAGCGTGCTGCGATCCGCCGGGAAGCTCTCTTCCAGCTCGTAGCCTTGTTCGGCGGTAAATTCCTGAAAGGTTTTCTCGCTGACGCCCGCCAGCTCTTTCGACAGCGACTCCAGCTCGATTTCCTCACCGGCCTGCAGCTGCTCGTTGCAGTAGCTGTATACCTGCTGGCGCACGTTTTGACGTTCAGATTTATCCAGCTGCGCATCGGCGGCGAAATCATCAAGCGCCTGCAGCAGGCCGCGGTTCTGCGCTTTGGCGTTCAGCCCTTCGCTGGCGCCGAGGAAATCCATAAAGAAATCCGCCACCTTGCGCCCTACCCGCCCCTTCAGGAAGGTCAGATAGCGCGTTGACTCCGGGTTGGTTTCCCACTCCGTTAAATCAATACGCGCGACGATATCCGCGTGATTGATGTCCAGATAATGGGTGGAGCTGATATCCAGCTCTTCGTTGACGCGCATGCTGCTTAGGTTGTTCAGCACCGCCACCATCAGATATTCCACCGCCAGATAACGATACTGGCAAAACAGCACAATACCGCCTTCTGCAAAGGGATATTTTGCCAGTTCGTCGCGCAGGCGCCCGGTAGCGGCGCGGCTAAACGGCAGGAACGCTTCTTCGCCCTTACGCTGCCCGCGCAGCGCCTGCGCCAGCTCGCTCTCTTCATTAAACAGGCCGTAGGCTTTATTTTTTGCGCTATAGACACGATGCAGTTCGGCCATCATCTCGACAACCGTCGCCGTCGGCTCCAGCAACGATTCGCGCAGCACCAGCTCCAGATTTTGTTCATCACGTTTGATTAACTGATGCAGGGCAATCTGGTCGATATCCAGACTCATGTTAAACTCTCCTTTTAGACCGGGCGGTATTCAACCACCGCGGGGGCAACGACGCAACCGCCGCGTGACTCTTTGCGAGCGAAGCCGCGCGCTTTTGCGTCGTGGCGAAAAAATGCGGAAAAAAAGCTGCTGCTACGGTAATATGTTGCCCTTTCACGAACAAACAGATTTTGAGTTTATGCCGCAATTATCCCGCTATAGCGATGAACACGTCGAACAGCTGCTCAGCGAGCTGACGAGCGTTCTGGAAACACATAAAGCGCCCGTTGACCTTTCACTGATGGTTCTGGGCAATATGGTGACTAACCTGATCAACAGTAGCGTCGCGCCGGCGCAGCGTCAGGCCATCGCCCGTTCTTTTGCCCAGGCGCTGCAGTCATCTATCAACGACGATCCAGCGCACTAAGGATAACGAACAACAGTATATGGTGACTCTTCGTCAGCCCTACCGAGAAAAAGTCTCCCAGATGGTCAGCTGGGGGCACTGGTTCGCCCTTTTCAACATGTTGTTGGCTATGGTGCTCGGCAGTCGCTATCTGTTTGTCGCCGACTGGCCAACGACGCTTGCCGGACGCCTCTTTTCGTACGTCAGCCTCGTTGGTCACTTCAGCTTCCTGGTCTTTACCAGCTACGTGCTGATTCTTTTCCCTCTGACTTTTATCGTCGTCTCTCAGCGCTTAATGCGCTTTATCTCGGTTATTCTGGCGACCGTGGGCATGACGCTGCTGCTAATCGACAGCGAAGTTTTCACCCGTTTCCACCTGCATCTTAATCCCTTTGTCTGGGAACTGGTTATCAACCCCGACCAGAACGAGATGGCGCGCGACTGGCAACTGATGTTTATCAGCGTACCGATCATTTTCCTGCTGGAAATGCTCTTCGCGACCTGGAGCTGGCAGAAGCTGCGCAGCCTGACGCGTCGCCGCCACTACGCCCGACCCGTTGCCTGGTTCTTCTTTATCTCCTTTATCAGTAGCCATCTGGTCTATATCTGGGCGGATGCCAACTTCTATCGTCCGATCACCATGCAGCGGGCCAACCTGCCGCTCTCCTATCCGATGACGGCGCGCCGTTTCCTGGAAAAACATGGCCTGCTCGACGCGCAGGACTACCAGCGCCGTCTGGTGGAACAAGGCGCGCCGGAAGCCGTCTCGGTGCAATATCCGCTGAGCGATCTGCGTTATCGCGATCTCGGTACCGGTTATAACGTGCTGCTGATTACCGTTGATAACCTTAATTATTCGCGCTTTGAGAAAAACATGCCGGCGCTGGCCGGGTTCGCGAAAGACAACGTGAACTTTACCCAGCACATGAGCTCCGGCAACACCGCTGACAGCGGTATGTTTGGCCTGTTCTACGGTATTTCACCGAGCTATATGGACGGCGTTCTGTCTGCGCGTATCCCCGCGGCGCTGATTACGTCGCTGAATCAGCAGGGTTATCAGCTGGGCCTGTTCTCATCAGATGGCTTTAGCAGCCCACTCTACCGTCAGGCGCTGCTGTCCGATTTCTCACTGCCCGTCGCGAAAGCGCAAAGCGACGAGCAGACGGCAAACCAGTGGATTAACTGGCTGGACCGCTACGCCCAGGATGAAAACCGCTGGTTCTCGTGGGTTTCGCTCAACGGCACTACCTTTGACGACGGGCAGCAGCAAAACTTCGTCCGCCGCTACGGTAACGCCGCGGGCGCGGTCGATACGCAAATTGGCCGCGTGCTGAACGCGCTGCGGGAAGCAGGCAAGCTGGACAACACGGTGGTTATCGTAACCGCGGGCCGTGGAATGCCGCTGAACCCGCAGCATGAGCAGTTTGGCTGGTCGCGCGAGCAGCTGCAGGTTCCCTTAGTGATCCATTGGCCGGGCACGCCGGCTCAGGAGATCGCGACGCTGACCGATAATAAAGACGTGATGACGACGCTGATGCAGCGTTTGCTCCACGTCTCTACCCCGGCCAACGAGTATTCGCAAGGTGAGGATCTGTTTAGCGCCGCCCGCCGTCGTGCCTGGGTCACCGCGGCCAATAGCGATACGCTGGCCATAACCACGCCGAAATTCACGGTTGTACTTAATCACAACGGCACTTACAGAACGTGGAACAGCGACGGCGAGAAAATTAACGATCAAAAACCGCAGCTCAGCTTGCTGCTGCAGGTGCTGACCGATGAAAAACGCTTTATCGCTAACTGATTGATTATTTATAAATCAATCAGTCATTTCCCGGCTTGCATTCGCTTGGGGAACGGGTAATATTGTTCCCCACGAATCGGCACGTAGCGCAGCCTGGTAGCGCACCGTCATGGGGTGTCGGGGGTCGGAGGTTCAAATCCTCTCGTGCCGACCAAATTATTCACCGATTAAATCGGTAACCCCTTAAGAACCCGCACTCTCACAGAGTTTGCGGGTTTTTTAATGTCATATTTCCACCCTGTTCTAAGCGAAACGCTACCGCGACTCTGATTGTAAATCCCGGAAAAACTTCTATTATTTGACTGTACATGTCATTTTTCTGAAGGATTTACATGAGAGTTAATGGACTTACGAAGGGATTTTTCATCCTGATCGTGCTGATCGTCACCCTTGCTTTTTTCGACGTTCTCTCCCCCTATTATTCAGCCATTTTATGGGCGGCAATTCTGGCGGTGATCTTCCACCCGGTAAAGAACAAACTGCGCGATCGGCTCGGCGAGCGTAACGGCCTGGCGGCGTTTCTGACGATAGTGATTATCTGTCTGATCGTGTTTACCCCGCTGGCGATCATCCTCTCGTCGCTGGCCTTCGAGCTCAACGTGGTTTACACCAAACTGCAGCATAACGATACCCAGTTCCCGACCGTGGTAGCCAGCCTGTTTGCTCACCTGCCGGAATGGGCAAGGAGCTTCCTCTCAGAGCATAATCTTGATAGCGCGGAACAGATTCAGCGGCAGCTTTCGGACGTTGCGCTTAAAGGAGGCCAGTACCTGGCCGGGAGCGCATTCCTGATTGGTAAAGGCACGTTCGGTTTTACCATCAGCTTCGGCATCATGCTTTATCTACTGTTTTTCCTGCTAAAAGATGGTCCATACCTGGTCAGGCTGATTCTGGAATCCCTGCCGCTATCAAATCACGTGAAGCAGCATCTTTTCGCCAAATTTGCCGCCGTCGCCAGGGCGACGGTCAAAGGCACCGTGGCGGTCGCGCTCGCCCAGGGCGCGCTTGGGGGACTGGCGTTCTGGATCGTGGGCATCGATGGCAGCATCCTGTGGGGCGCGCTGATGGCGTTTCTGTCGCTGATCCCGGCGGTGGGTTCGGCGATTATCTGGGTGCCTGCGGCGATCTATCTCTTCGCGACCGGTCAGCTCTGGCAGGGCGCGTTTATCGTCGGTTTCTTTGTGATCATCGTAGGACTGGTTGATAACATTCTGCGACCTTTGCTGGTTGGTAAAGATACCAAAATGCCGGACTACCTGATCCTGATCACCACGATCGGCGGAATGGAAATCTACGGCATCAACGGCTTTGTTATCGGCCCGCTGATCGCCGCCCTGTTTATCGCCTGCTGGAACCTGCTGTCCGGACGCGATCACGCCGGAAACATCGATGAACTTGATGAGGATTTCTTAGAAGAGGGTAAAAATCACGAGGAGTAGCGAGAGGCATTGCACAACTTTACAGGCATAGAGCGGCATTCCTGTCAGGTAATGACCGGCACCTTAGCGGCTCTGTAATTAGTAAAACATCGCGGGGGCAGCGAGGTCAGGGGGGATACCCCTTGCTCAACCGCGATGAAATCCCCTACTCCTGCGCCAATAAGCAGAATTTATAACTGATATCTGTGAAAATTTTGGTAAACGCCACTGCCCATCAACGTAACAAATGCTAACATTATGCTGTTTATGATTGATAACAAAGGATTACCCACGTGAAAAAAATCACTACGTTTGCTGCCTCCCTGCTGGCCGTTGCCTGCATGTCCACCAGCGCCGCTGCAGCTGAGCAGCCGCTGGAGAAGATCGCCCCGTTTCCAAAGGCGGAACAAGGGATGAAGCGTCAGGTGATTCAGCTGCCGCAGCAGCAGGATGAGTCCGCATTGAAAGTCGAGCTGATGATTGGCCAGACGCTGGAAGTCGACTGCAATCGCCACCGCCTTGGCGGCCAGCTGGAAAGCAAAACCCTGGAAGGCTGGGGCTACGACTACTACGTATTTGATAAAGTGACGTCACCCGTCTCAACCATGATGGCCTGCCCGGATGGTAAAAAAGAGAAGCAGTTTGTGATGGCAGGCCTGGGCGATGCGGGCATGCTGCGCTATAACAGCAAGCTGCCCATCGTGGTTTATACCCCGGCGAATATCGACGTGAAATATCGTATCTGGAGAGCGGACGAAACCATCGGCGTAGCCGTTGAGCGTTAATGCCTGAAGAGTGAATCCGGCGGCCTGCGCCGCCGGAGAAGCGCTTACAGCGCGATGTCAGCGATAGGTTTCCCTTCCGGCAGCGGCTTCAGCGTCGCCTGCGGAACGTTATCAGCCTCGGTAAGCGGCTCATAGCGCAGTTCCAGCACTTCGCTGGTCCACGCCAGCGCCTTTTCAATTTCCGCTGCGTTGCCATCCAGACGCGTACCGTAGCTCGGGATAATCGCTTTCAGTTTCGCCTGCCACTCCGCTGAGTTGATCTTCTCTTTGAACACTTTCTCCATCAGCTGCAGCATGATTGGCGCCGCGGTGGAAGCACCCGGCGAGGCGCCCAACAGCGCGGCTACCGTGCCTTCATCATCGCTGACAACTTCGGTTCCCAGGCGCAGAACGCCGCCCTTCTTCGCGTCGCGCTTGATAATCTGCACGCGCTGGCCGGCCTGCCATAAGCGCCAGTCTTCTTTGCGCGCTTCCGGATAGTACTCGCACAGCGCCGCGTGACGATCTTTGTCCTTTTGCAGCACCTGGCTAATCAGGTATTTTACCAGATCGAAGTTATCCAGCCCGACGTTGAGCATCGGCATGATATTCGACGTGTTGGTGGAGGCCAGCAGATCCCAAAGCGAACCGTTTTTCAGGAAGCGGGTTGAGAAGGTCGCGAACGGCCCAAACAGCACCACGCGTTTGCCGTCGATAATACGGGTGTCGATGTGCGGAACCGACATCGGCGGCGCGCCCACTTCCGCCTGGCCGTAGACTTTAGCCAGATGGTGAGTCACCACTTCCGGGTTCTCACAAACCAGGAACTGACCGCCGACCGGGAAGCCCGCGTACTCCTTCGCCTGCGGAATACCGGTTTCCTGCAGCAGGGTCAGCGCGGCGCCGCCGGCGCCAATAAAGATAAATTTAGCTCTGATAACCCGTTTCTGGTGGCGATTGTTCGCATTCGCCAGCGTTACGCTCCAGCTCTTGTCGGCGTTGCGCTTAAAGCGACGGACCACGGTACCCAGCTGAAGCAAGAAATTATCATGGGTTTGCAGTCCGGCGATCAGCTGACGGGTAATTTCACCGTAGTTCACGTCGGTGCCGACTTCTGAGCGGGTCGCGGCCACCTTCTGCTGCGGATCGCGCCCTTCCATCACCAGCGGAGCCCACTCTTTAATTTGTTGATGATCTTCAGAGTAGCGGATACCGCGGAACAGCTCGCTTTGTTGTAACGCCGCATAGCGGGCGCGCAGGAAGTTCACGTTGTCTTCGCCCCACACGAAGCTCATGTGCGGCACGCTGTTAATAAAGGATTTAGGCTTTTTCAGAATGCCGCGGGTCACCTGGTGGGCCCAAAACTGACGAGAAATCTGGAAAGATTCGTTGATATCAACCGCTTTATCGATATTGATACCGTTAGCGGTTTGCGGCGTATAGTTCAATTCCATCAGCGCCGCGTGGCCGGTGCCCGCGTTGTTCCATCCGTTCGAGCTCTCTTCCGCGACGCTGGACATCTGCTCGACCATGGTAATAGACCAGTCCGGCTCCAGTTCCTGCAGCCAGGTTCCCAACGTGGCGCTCATGATGCCGCCGCCAATCAACAATACATCCGTCTCTTGCTCATGGCGGGTGTTGGTCCGAGTGTTATTGGAACCAACCGCCTGTGAGCTGGGTACGGCCATCTTTTTCTTCATCGGATTTGAGCCTTACTTTACTCGCTTTTTTATTTAGCGCAGGTGAAACGATTCTCGGCTTCAAAGGTAACACTGAAGATAAAAAATTTAAATATTGTTTAAATTTTAAGTTGAGTTTTGAGATCTGTTATAAAAATGTTTAATAAATGTGTATCACAAATCACATTTTGTACTGGTGTCAGCGATGCATCCGCGCTATTATCCTCGGTTTTGTGACCGACCGCACGTAAGCAGCGACCGATCCCGGCCAAAATTTTTTAAATTCTGCGAACTTTTTTTATGCCCCCAGTTTCCGATTCCGCTACCTCTGGTCACGCTGGCGCATTAGGCCAGATACTGCGCTCGCCCGCGCTGCTGACGCGTGAAACGCTGGCAGGCGTGCTCACCGCGCTGGCCCTGATCCCCGAAGTCATCTCCTTCTCCGTCATCGCTGGCGTTGACCCGAAAGTTAGCCTGATTGCCTCCGTGGTATTGTGCCTGGCGATGTCGGTCCTCGGCGGCCGGCCGGCGATGGTCACCGCGGCCGCCGGCTCGGTGGCGCTGGTTATCGGGCCCATGGTGCACCAATACGGCGTCGGCTACATTCTGCCGGCGGTCGTGCTGGCAGGCGTTATTCAAATTTTGTTTGGCCTATGCGGCATGGCGCGCCTGATGCGCTTTATCCCGCAGCCGGTGATGACCGGTTTTGTTAACGCGCTGGGTATTCTCATCTTTTTTGCTCAGGTACCGCATTTCTGGAGCAAGCAGCCGCTGATTATCGGCCTGTTCGTGTTGACGCTGCTGATTGTCCTGTGGGCGCCGCGCTTTATTAAAGCGATCCCTTCTCCGCTGATTGCTATCGTTCTGCTGACGCTGTTTACCGTTTTCAGCGGCCAGCTGCTGCCGACCGTCGGCGACGAAGGCTCCATGAGCGGCGGACTGCCGGGGTTAACCAGCCTGATGGTGCCCCTCGACTTAACCACGCTGCGCATCATCTGGCCCTGCGCGCTGAGCATCGCTTTTGTCGGCCTGATGGAGTCGCTTTTGACGGCGAAGCTGGTCGATGATTTGACCCATACCCCTTCCAGTAAGGCACGCGAGAGCGCCGGTCTGGGCGTCGCCAACATTCTCGCTGGGTTTTACGGCGGCATCGCCGGGTGTGCGATGATCGGTCAGACCATCGTTAACGTTGAAATGGGCAAAGCGCGCAGCCGCGTCTCGACCGTTGCCGCAGGCCTGGTACTGCTATTGCTAGTAACCGCGTTAAGCGAAGTGATGGCGAGAATCCCGATGGCCGTGCTCGCCGGCGTGATGGTGATAGTGGCGGTAAAAACCTTTAGCTGGCACAGCATTCGTCCGGCGGAGCTGGCGCGCAATCCGTGGCCGGAAACGCTGGTGATGCTGGTGACCGTCGGCGCGACCGTCGGCACCAGCAATCTGGCAATCGGCGTTCTGGCAGGCCTGCTCTCAATGGCCCTGATCCCTCGCCGTCTGCGCACTCAAGCTCAGGCTACATCAGAAAAAGCGTCGCCAGCCCAAGAAAAATAAAGAATCCCCCGGTGTCGGTAATAGCGGTAATCATCACGCTGGAGCCGACCGCCGGGTCGCGTCCCAGCTTGACCATCACCATCGGGATAATCACCCCCATCATCGCCGCCATCAGCAGGTTGAGCATCATCGCCAGCGTCATTACGCCGCCCAGCTGCGGATCGTCGTACAGCCACCAGGTGATCGCCCCCATAATCCCGCCCCAGACGATCCCATTGATCAGCGCGACGCCCATCTCACGCAGGATCAGGAACGAAAAGCTTCCCGGCTGAATATGCTGTAACGCCATCGCCCGCACGATCATGGTGATCGTCTGGTTGCCGGTGTTACCGCCGATTCCGGCGACAATCGGCATCAGCGAGGCCAGCGCCACCAGTTGCGAAATGGTGTGCTCGAAACCATCGATAACGCGGGAGGCGATAAAGGCGGTGCACAGATTGACCGCCAGCCAGGCCCAGCGGGTCTTCACCGCTTTGCTCACCGGGGCAAACACATCGTCATCGTTGCTCAGGCCGCCCATCCGGCGTAGATCGTTATCCGTCTCCTCATAGACCACGTCAACGATCTCATCGATGGTTAAACGCCCCATCAGCTTGCCGTCGGCATCAATCACCGCCGCGCTGAGTAAGTCATCACGTTCAAAGGTACGCGCGACTTTTTCCGCGTCCTCGTGCGGCTGGAAGGTCACCGGATCGCCTTCCATCACTTCCCCCACCCGCTTCTGCGCATCGTTGAGCAGAATGGTTTGCAGCTCGAGTTCGCCGAGCAGCAGCTTATTGCGGGTGGTCACAAACAGTTTGTCGGTGTTCTCCGGCATTTTCCCTAGTCGCCGCAGATAGCGCTGTACCGCCGCGAGAGTGGCTTCCGGACGAACGGTAATGACCTCAAACTCCATGATCGCGCCGACGGTATTGTCGGCGTAGCGCATCATCTGGCGAATACGCGCGCGCTTATCCGCGGGCAGCGTGGCCAGCAAACGTCCGGTCAGATCGCGCGGCAGGTGCTGCAGCAGGTAGACCTGTTCATCAATATCGAGATTTTGCAGCGCGAACAGCAGGTCGTGATCGCTCATCTCCTCGATGAGGTCGCCCCAGACGCTTTCCGATGCCTCCAGCAGCACTTCACCGCGCTTATCGTCAGCGACCAGCCGCCAGAGCGCGTTGCGCGCATCGTAAGGCAGCGCTTCGAGCGCATCGGCAAGGTCCGGAGGCGGCAGGTGGGAAACCAGCATCTCCACTTCCGCCAGATCGTCGGCAAGCGTGCTGTCATCGTAACGTTCAGCGAGGGTTAATTTACCCAGCAGCGAGGATGTGACGGCTTTATCGGTGCTCAGGAGCCAAATGAGGCGGGCGCGCTCTTCGTCACGCAATCTGGCGCTTTTTTTATGCAAAACGGACATCGGTCAGGCAATCCTTGTAAAAATATCTGTCAGACCAGCAGGCCGGAAGCCTTAAGCATAGCGCGAGGAGGCGGAAATAATAACCGCTATGAATTCAGTCGACGGAAAAAACAGCAGCCTGCGGGAAGCCCGGAGGTCGGCTGGCGCCTCCGGGACGGCGTAAAGCGATCAGGCGGTACGGGCGACCGCGTCGCGGGTCGCCAGCTCGCGCTCATTTCCGGTCAGCTCAGACAGCTGGCCGCCGCGCATTTCCAGCAGCCTGTCGGCGTGCTGAAAGTAGTGATCGTCATGGCTTATAGCAAAGAGGGTTTTACCCATCTCCTTCATCAGCGGCAGCAGCACCTGATAGAACTCACGGCGGAAATGGGGGTCCTGATCCGCCGCCCATTCATCCAGCATGATGATATCTCTATCTTCCGCTAACGCCAGCAGCAGCGCCACGCGCTTTTTCTGCCCTTTAGACAGCTTCAGGTCGAGGATTTTGCCATCGTCGAGCCGTAGCTTATGGTTCATCTGCAGATAACCCAGCCACTTCTCCACCAGCGCCGGGTCAGCCGCCTTCCCTTCCGGCCCCAGCAGTCTGTCAAACAGCCAGACGTCGGTAAACACCGCCGAGAACAGCTTGCGGTAATCTTCCGGCTTATCCGCCGCCATCGGCTTCCCGTCGACCAGGATCTGCCCGGAAAGGGGCTGATACAAACCGGTCAACAGCATAGCCAGCGTCGATTTCCCGCTACCGTTACCGCCGATGAGAAAGACCAGTTCGCCGCGCTTGAGGGTCATGTTGATCGGCCCGACCGCAAAGCTGTTGTCAGGATAATGGAAGGTGATGTCGCGCAGCTCGAGCGTCTGCCAGTGGGGATGCGCCTGCGGCTGCGGGAACTCAGCGCGGTACGGCGCGAGCGAAAACTTATTCAGCTTGTTGAATGCCACCTGCGCGCTGAGCAGAGTGGGCAGCGCGCCTACCGCCGAGAGCAGCGGCGTGCGCAGGAATAATAGGGTCAACGAGTAGGTCGCCGCCACCGCCGTATCGGCCCAGCCCAGGCTGTTGGCCATCCAGAAGACCAGGCCAATCGCGCCCAGCATCATAATATTCGACCAGTTGACCGCGCTCAGATGAAAGGTATCGGCGCGAACAATATGGTGCCGGTATTCTCGCGCATCCGGCAGATAGAGCTGATTAAACACATATTCGGCGCGCTCGCGGTTGAGAGTGAGCTCTTTGCGACCTTCGAGCACCGTCTGGTAGTCGTGATACAGCTTATCTTCGCTTTCGCGCAGCGACGCCATATGCTTATAAACCCGCGATACCAGCATAAATCCGCCCCAGATGGTCAACGCCAGCCACAGGGCGGTAACCAGCATCATTTTTCCTGACAGCCAGGCCAGATAAGCGGCGGAGCCAAAGGTCAGAATAATCCCCTGCACCAGCTCCGGCAGGCGTACGAAGGCAATGGTGATATTGCGGATATCGCTGGTTAGCCCGGCCAGCAGCGACGCGCTGCCGATTTTCTCGATCTTCTCGATTTGCGTATCCAGAATGCGCTTAATAAATTCGCCGCGCAGGCGGTAAACGAAATGGTGGCCGAGCGTGGTCAGCGCCAGCTGCGAGCCGAGGGTGACCGCCATCAACAGCAATAGCAGCCCGAGAAACTCCGGCAGGACCGTCAGGGAGGTATCGACAAGGGTTATCAGGCGCAGGTTAATGAAGGCGATAAGCCCAATACCCAGCGCCGCGCTCAGCAGGCTCAGGGCAATGACGGAGATAAACGGCCAGCGATACTGGCGCCAGACAAGAAGAAGAAGTTCCATAACGCGTAATCCGGGCAAGCAAAAACAGCCAGCAGTTTAAACTGCTCGACGATGACAGCAAGAATAATTCTTATTTTTATTCTTTATTACCCGCCAGGCGGAAAGTGAGATTGTAACGACAGCCGCCGGTAGCCGGATGGATGCCCTCTTTCAGCGGTTGAATACCGTGGTAAAACAGCCGCGATTCGCCGCCCCAGACCACCACGTCGCCGTGCTCCAGCAGCACCCGCTGCAGCGGATCGTTACGCCGCAGGCCGCCAAACTGAAATATCGCCGGAAGCCCCAGAGAGACGGAGACAATCGGCGCTCGCAGGTTTTGCTCGTCTTTATCCTGATGCAGCGACAGCTTCGTTCCCGGCTGATAGCGGTTGATAAGACACGCATCCGGGGTAAAGCGCGCATAGCCGCTCGCCGCCGCCGCTTCTGCGGCCAGTTCGCGGAAAAGCGGCGGCATCTGCGGCCAGCGCTTGCCCGTCAGCGGATCGTCGGCAGCATAAAGATAGCCGTGCTGGTTGGTGGTCCAGCCCAGCTCGCCGCAGTTGGTCATCGCCACCGACATCGTATAGCCGCCGGGGGTAACCATCTGGCGAAAAGGCGAACGACAGGCAATCTCGCTGATTGCCTGCAAAAGCGCCGGCGCGCGCTCTCGGGCGTAGCGGCGCAAAATTATCGCCCCCGGAGCCAGCGGCTCCTGCCAGGGCGGCGTATCGGCAAAAAGATCGAGCATTATTTCTCCTCGGATGACGCTTCTCGCGCCAGCAGCAGCGCCTTGCGCGCCGTCCCCCAACGATAGCCGGATAGCGCCCCATCCTCGCGAACGACTCGATGACAGGGAATAACCAGCGCCAGTTTATTCGCAGCGCAGGCGCTTGCCACCGCTCTCACCGCGCGGGGGCGACCAATACTTTGCGCCACCTGGCGATAGCTGCGGGTCTCCCCCGCCGGGATCTGACGCAGCGCCTGCCAGACCTGAAGCTGAAACGCCGTGCCGCGCAGATCCAACGGCAGGGAAAACGGCTGCCGGTGGTCATCAAGATGGGAAAATACCTGCGCCACCCGCTGACGAAAAATCTCGTCGCCCGGATGCAGCCGCGCATTGGGGAACAGGCTGGCTAATTCCGCATAGAGCAAGGCGTCGTCCTCTCCGGGCAGCACGGCGCACACGCCCCGCTCACTCTCAGCCACCAGACAGCGTCCCAGCGGACCGTCGCCGCATACCCAGGTAATATCGATATCCCCCCCGCCGCGGCGAAACTGGCGGCCGGTCATTCCCAGCGCGGCGTCAGCCTGCTGGTAGTAGCTGCTACTATCCGGAAAACCGGCAGAGAGCGCCGCATCGGTAATTTTCTCCCCCTGCCCCAGCGCTTCGCGTAAACGGCGAGCGCGCCACGCCTGTTGCCAGGCTTTAGGGGTCATTCCGGTGACGGATTTAAAGAGGCGGTGAAAATGAAAGGGGCTGACCGCAAGCTGGCGTGCCAGTGCTTCCAGCGTTATCGGCGTCTCCTGCTCCAGCAGACGGCACGCGGCAGCCACTTTCTCTACCTTCTGCTGCTGCGGATCGGTTTTTTCCGGCTGGCAACGTTTGCACGGACGAAAGCCTTCCGCCTGCGCGCTTGCCACATCAGGATAAAAGCGAACATTTTCCCGCAGCGCGCGGCGCGAGCGGCAGGAGGGGCGGCAGCAGACGCCGGTGGTCAGCACGGCAAAGACAAACTGACCATCGGCGCTGGCATCGCGTTCGCATACCGCCTGCCAGCGGCGCTCATCGGTATCAATCATTATCGTTTTCATCACGGACTCCTGCTGTAAGTGTATCTTCAGTGTGGGCCGAAGTCCGTCATCAAAAACCCGAAATCTTGCGCTTTAATTTTTCTCGCCAACGAGGAAAGTGCGGAACTGCGGCGACATCCAGGTTTTAAACCCGTCCCCCTCTTTGATAATCATATAGACCGCCAGCCCCTGTTCGCGTACCACGTCCCGCGCTTTTTCCGGACCCAGCACCATCAGCCCGGTATCCCAGCCGTCGGCTTCCAGCGCCGTCGGGGCGATAACGGTCACCGAAACCAGTTTATGATCGATAGGCCGCCCGGTTTGCGGATCGATAACGTGCGAGATGCGCTTACCGTCCAGCTCATAGTAGTTGCGATAGCTGCCTGAGGTGCTGATGCCGTGGCCGTTGATATCAACGATCGCCTGTACCGCGTTTTCGCGATCGGTTGGCTTCTGGATCGCCACCCGCCACGGCTGCCCTTCCGCATTCATCCCCCGGCTCGCCAGCGCGCCGCCCACCGAGACCAGGTAGCGCGAGATCCCCTCCTGCTCCATCAGGCGCGCCAGATGATCGGCGGCGTAGCCTTCACCCACGGTAGAGAGATCGACAAACAGATCCGGAATATCTTTTTGCAGAAACTGCTTGCCGGCCTGGTTGATCACCGTCAGATGCTGTAATCCGCTGCGCGCTTTCGCCGCGGCAATCTGCTGCGCATCCGGCGTTTTGACCGGCTGTTTATCCGGGCCAAAGCCCCATAAATTGACCAGCGGCCCGACGGTGATATCCATGGCGCCATGGGTTTTTGCGCCAATGCGCAGCGACATCGTCACGATATCCGCCATCGCCTCGCTGACCGGCCACGGCGAGGTACCCGGCGAATGGTTAAAGCGCATCAACGCTGAATCGTTCTTCCAGGTGGAAAGCAGACGATCGTCGGCATCCAGCTGAGCCTGAACTTTCTGGCGCAGCGCCTCGGCCTTCGCCTCATCAACGTTGATGACGCTAACCCGCCAGAATGTGCCCATGGTTTTACCCTCCAGCACGGTGGCGGCGGATTTTGGCGTCTGGGGAGTGGTGGCTGAATCACAGCCTGAAAGTAACACGCAGGCGCCGAACAGGGCGGCGCGGAAAAAAGTGATATCCATAAAATTGGCTTCCTCTGGCTAAGGCGCAAAGAGTACACCAGCAAGGTTAAACCGGGCATAAAAAAAGGCGCCATCGGCGCCTTTTTTCAAACTTCAGCTTGCTTAGAACTGGTAAACCAGGCCCAGAGCAACGATGTCGTCGGTAGAAACACCGGCGTTACGAGTGAAGCTGTTGTCGTCCAGCAGGTTGATTTTGTAGTCAACGTAGGTGGACATGTTTTTGTTGAAGTAGTAGGTAGCGCCTACATCAACATATTTCAGCAGATCCTGGTCGCCGTAGCCTTCCAGATCCTTACCTTTGGACTGCAGGTAAGCCACGGACGGACGCAGACCGAAGTCGAACTGGTACTGAGCAACCACTTCGAAGTTCTGCGCTTTGTTAGCAAAGCCCAGGGAACCGGCGCGAGTTGCGTTGTAGGTCTGGGTGTACTGAGTCGCCAGGTAGATGTTGTTGGCGTCATATTTCAGACCACCGGTATAGGTTTCAGCGTTATCGCCGCGGCCCAGAGCCAGCTGGCTGTTCTGATCGCCATTACGTTTGGAGTGAGAGTACGCGAAACCAGCGCTGATACCGTCGTAGATATCATAGGTCAGGGAGGTGCCGTAACCGTCGCCGTTCTGTTTCAGAGCGCCACGACCGTTGTTGGTCGGGGAAGTACCTTCGCCGCTTACGCTGCCGTTTTTACCCTGATACTGCAGAGCAAAGTTCAGGCCGTCAACCAGACCGAAGAAGTCAGAGTTACGGTAGGTTGCCACGCCGTTAGCGCGAGACTGTAGGAAGTTGTCAGAACCGTAGGTGTCGCCGCCGAATTCCGGCAGAACGTCAGTCCAGGAAGTTACGTCGTAGACAACGCCGTAGTTACGACCGTAGTCGAAAGAACCCGCGTCGCCGAATTTCAGACCAGCAAATGCCAGACGAGTCCACGCCTGATCGCTGGAGCTCTCGGTGTTGTTTGCCTGAACGTTGTATTCCCACTGGCCGTAACCGGTCAGCTGGTCGTTGATCTGAGTTTCGCCTTTGATGCCCAGACGCATGTAGGTCTGGTCGCCATCGGAAGATTTGTCGTCAGAGAAATAGTGCAGACCGTCGATTTTACCGTACAGGTCTAATTTGTTGCCATCTTTGTTATAGACTTCAGCCGCATTCGCTGCGCCTGCTACCAGCAGTGCCGGTACCAGGAGGGACAGTACTTTAACTTTCATGTTATTAACCCTCTGTTTGTTATATGCCTTTTATTATTGCCACTGCTTACTGATTACCCTTCTAATCAGTCGGCTATTTCATTGTGCTGCAAAACGCGGAATAATCCAACAAGAATATGATACTAAAACTTCTAAGATGTTTCAAAATACCCACAAGATGTTTCAATTTGTAAATGTGAGGGAACTTTTTTTCGGCCCTAAATGGGTATCGGAATAAGCACTAATAATCAAAAAATAAAAATTTTTAATCTCTGTCAATGAGTTACAGGGTTACATATCTATAGCACTGAATGGTAAAACAAAATTCTCGTCTGCGACTAAAATTACCCTCGCTATCATCATTAACTTTATTTATTACCGTCATTCAGTTCTGAATGTCTGTTTACCCCTATTTCAACCGGATGCCTCGCATCCGGTTTTTTTTACCCTTCTTTACACATCTTTAATTATTCCATGCTACCGGCGAAAAAAATAACGGTTATTAATCAAACAGCTTGCGAATAAACTCAAGGCTATTTATATAATTTCTTGTTATTTAGTGCTATTTTCGTTAGTCAATCCGTAAATAATTGTACAAAATCCCTCGGGCCGTACATCTTTGCTCGCCGCGCGGGTTTGGGATAAATCTCAAGGCAAAAAAGTCGTTGTATAGTATTCAGATGTATGGATTTTGGGCGTTAACCTTTATACTGTTCATAGCATCTGCGCTGCCCCCGGTTAACTTGGTGCAACAGTCCGTTTACACATACTGATGAGTCGTACTCTCACACGATGACCCCGAAAAAATTTTCCCTGATACCCGGTAACATTACCCGCTTCTTTATTCTCATGGTCATCGTCCTGCTGGCGACGATGGGGGTCATGATCCAAAGCGCCGTTAACACCTGGCTAAAAGATAAAAGCTACCAGGTTGTCGATGTCAGCTACGACTTACATAAACGCATTGATACCTGGCGCTACGCCACCTGGCAAATCTATGACAACATTGCCGCGACCTCGTCCAGTTCAGCCGCAGAAACAGGGTTACAAGAGACGCGTTTAAAGCAGGACGTTTACTACCTTGAGAAACCCCGGCGCAAAACTGAAGCGCTGATTTTTGGCTCTCATGACAGCTCAACGCTGGAAATGACGCAAAAAATCTCCAACTATCTCGATATCCTGTGGGGCGCCGAAACCATTCCCTGGTCGATGTATTACCTTAACGGCCTGGATAACAGCCTGATTCTGGTTTCAACGCTGCCGTTAAAAGATCTCTCCTCCAGCTTCAAAGAGTCGACCATCAGCAGCGTCGTTGAATCACGACGGGCAGAAATGCTGCTGCAGGCCAACACGCTAGATGAACGTGAGACGTTTTCGTCGCTGCGCCATCTCGCCTGGCAAAACGGCTACTACTTCACCTTACGCACCACCTTTAACCAGCCCGGCCACCTGGCGACCGTTGTGGCCTTCGATCTGCCCATTAACGATCTCATCCCTCCCAGTATGTCGCTGGAGAGTTTCCGCCTGGAGCCCGATCCGTCGCAGAACGTCAGCGCCAATCCGGATAAAGAAACCGCCGACATCGTCAGCATTAACTTTAACGGCCCGCAGATTGAAATTATCACCACAATTAATACCACCGGTATGCGCCTGGTCTGGATGGTGCCCTTTAGCGAGCTGATTCTGGAGTCCTTGCAGAGTATTTTACTGCCGCTGCTGCTGAACATCGGCCTGCTGGCGCTGGCGCTGTTCGGATTTACCACCTTCCGTCACTACAGCGGCCGCAAAAGCATCGTGGGAACGGCCGTTTCCTCGGCCGCCAATAGTGAATTACGCGCCCAGCGCGCCATTCACGAAGAGATTGTTTCTCTGCTGCCGCTGGGGCTGCTGGTGCACGATCAGGAAGCTAACCGGACGGTGATCAGCAATCCGATTGCCGATCATCTGCTGCCGCATCTGAATCTGCAAAACATCATCAACATGGCCGATCAGCACCAGGGCGTGATTCAGGCGACGGTGAACAATGAACTGTATGAAATCCGTCAGTTCCGCAGCCAGGTGTCGCCGCGCACGCAAATCTTTATTATTCGCGATCAGGACCGCGAGGTGCTGGTGAATAAGAAACTCAAGCAGGCCCAGCGCCTGTATGAGAAAAACCAGCAGGGCCGTACGGCGTTTATGCAGCATATCGGCACGGCGCTGAAACAGCCGGCGCAAACGCTGGCGGAAGAAGCCGCGGCGCTCGGCATGGCCGAAAGCCGCAGGCTGGCCCAGCATGCCGATGAACTGGTACAGCTGGTTGATGAAATAGAGCTGGCAAATCTGCTGGAGAGCGATAGCTGGAAGAGCGTTCAGGACCTGTTCTCAATTCAGGAATTGATCGATGAAGTGGTACCTGAAGTCCTGCCCATCATCAAACGCAAAGGTCTGCAGCTGCTGATTAACAACTCGCTACCGGCCAATGAGCAGCGCTACGGCGATCGCGACGCCCTGCGCCGCACCCTTTTACTGCTGATTCAGTACTCGGTGACCACCACGCCTATTGGCAAAATAACCCTGGAAGTCAGTAAAGATGAATCCGCGGACGATCGTCTGACCTTCCGTATTCTGGATACCGGCAACGGCGTTTCGGCGAACGAAATCGACAATATGCACTTTCCGTTCCTCAACGATACGCAGGCAGACCTTTACGGCAAAGCCAATGCCCTCACCTTCTGGCTCTGCGATCGCCTGACGCGCAAGCTCGGCGGACAGCTCAATATCAAAGCGCGCGAATCGCTGGGTACCCGCTACTCCCTGCATCTAAAAATGGCCGCCAGCGCGGATGAGAGTGATTCGGGTGAACATCTGCTTGATGAAGTGGTGATCATGCTTGATGTGACCGCCAATGAAGTCCGCCGTATCGTGACCCGTCAGCTGGAGAGCTGGGGAGCCACCTGCATCACTCCGGATGACAGAATCACAAGTCAACAATATGATCTCTTTTTAACGGATAATCCGTCTAATCTTACTGCTTCGGGCTTGCTTTTAAGCGATGATGAAGCCCGGGTTCATAAGATTGGTCCTGGTCAGCTCCGCGTAAACTTTAATATCAGCGCTGCGCTGCAGGAAGCTATCCTGCAATTGATTGAGCAGCAGCTTGCTGAGGAAGAGGAGCAGCCATCCTCTCCCGGGAACGAAAGTAACGCCGAACTGCATGCCAGCGGCTATTACACGCTGTTTGCTGACACGGTACCAGATGATGTTAAGAGGCTGTATAATGAACTGGCGACGGGCGATTTCGCCGCGCTGGCGCAAACCGCCCACCGCCTCAAAGGGGCATTTGCTATGCTAAATCTGGTACCCGGCAAGCAGTTATGTGAAACGCTTGAGCATCTGATTCGTGAAAAAGATGCGCAAGGCATAGAAAAATATATCAGCGACATTGACGTTTACGTCAAGAGCTTGCTGTAGCAAGGTAGCCTAATACATGAACAATATGAACGTAATTATTGCCGATGACCATCCGATCGTACTGTTCGGTATTCGTAAGTCACTTGAACAAATTGAGTGGGTGAACGTTGTTGGCGAGTTTGAAGACTCCACCGCATTAATCAACAATCTGCCTAAACTGGACGCACACGTCCTGATTACCGATTTATCGATGCCCGGTGATAAATACGGCGATGGCATTACGCTTATTAAATACATCAAGCGTCATTTCCCGGACCTGTCAATCATTGTACTGACAATGAACAACAACCCGGCGATCCTGAGCGCGGTTCTGGATCTGGACATCGAAGGGATCGTCCTGAAACAGGGTGCGCCGACCGATCTGCCTAAAGCGCTCGCCGCGCTGCAAAAAGGCAAAAAATTCACTCCGGAAAGCGTGTCGCGCCTGCTGGAAAAAATCAGCGCCGGCGGTTACGGTGACAAACGTTTGTCGCCCAAAGAGAGTGAAGTACTGCGTCTGTTCGCCGAAGGCTTCCTGGTCACCGAGATAGCCAAAAAGCTCAACCGCAGTATCAAAACCATCAGTAGCCAGAAAAAATCGGCGATGATGAAGCTCGGCGTGGAAAACGATATCGCCCTGCTCAACTACCTCTCTTCCGTTTCCCTGAGCTCAACGGACAAAGACTAACGTCTCTCTTCCCGGATAGCGCGGCGCTATCCGGGAAACGTCTTTTATTCCCTGCCCTTACGTACCCGCGCGGCGTAGACCGTTAGCGTCTGCTTGATAATATCCAGAGTGACCGGTTTTGAAAGGCAGCTGTCCATACCGGACTCCAGGCAGCGCTGCTTCTCCTCCGCCAGCGCGTTGGCGGTCACCCCAATAACCGGCAGCGTAAGCCCTAGCTGGCGAATGCGCTGGGTCAGGCGATAACCATCCATATTCGGCATGTTGACGTCGCTGAGCACGATATCAATATGCTGCTTGCTCAGGACATTCAGCGCATCGACCCCGTCATTTGCCGTCACGCACTGATAGCCCAGCGATCCCAGCTGATCGGCCAGCAGACGTCGGTTAATCGGATGATCGTCCACCACCAGAATCATCATGTCATCATTGCTGGCGGTTTGCGCATCCGCCGCGGATAGCGCAGGGCCGTTTTCCGTACTGGCCATGGCAATATGGAAGATGCGGGCCAGCAGCGGCAGCAGCTCGTGCGGCGTGGCCACGCTATGCAGCCACTCGCCGGGCGCCCGCTCCTGTGGAATACCGATATGCCGACGAGAGAAGATCACCATCGCGCCGCCGTCCCAGGCGTCATGCGTCTCGCTATCGGTCAACAGAATATCCTCCGCGCCCGGCGCTTGCCCGTCAAAATGACGGACCGGAATACCGTGATATTTCAGCAACTGCTCGACGAACAGCGCCAGCGAGCTGTTATCAATCGCCAGCCAACAGCATTTTTCCGCCAGGCCATCAATATTCGGCGACGGCGTATTTTGTACGCCATAAAGCGGGATACGAATAGTGAAGCGGCTGCCCATACCTGGCTCGGTTTCAACGGCAATATCGCCATCCATCATGCTGATAAGCTTTTCACAAATCGCCAGACCGAGTCCGGTCCCCTGGAAATTGCGCTGCACGCCGGTCCCCACCTGGAAGAACGGGTCAAACAGGCGTACGACCTCTTTCGCCGGGATCCCTTCCCCGGTATCGCGTACGCTGATGCGCAGATAATCCTCCGCCCGCTCTACGTGCAGGATAATGCAGCCGGTATCGGTAAACTTAATCGCGTTACTCAGCAGGTTTGAAATAACCTGCTGCAGGCGCATCGGATCGCCGGACATCAGCTGCGGTACGTCAGGTTCAATAAAGCAGTACAGCCCGAGATGTTTCCGCACCACCAGCGGCAGATAGTTGGCGGAAATATGGTTCATGACCTCGCGCGGCGAAAACTCCCGCGGCTCAATTTTGAGCTGTTCGGACTCAATTTTCGAGAAATCGAGGATGTCGCTAATAATTTTCAGCAGCAGGCTGGAAGAGTTGTTCATCGCCGTCACCAGACGATCGACGCCCTTCGGTAGCTCTTTGGTCTGCAATAAATCGAGGTTACCGATAATCCCGTACAGCGGCGTTCGCAGTTCGTGGCTGACGGTGGCAAGGAACATCGATTTCGACTGGCTGGCCTGCTCGGCGGCCTGGGCCATCTCCTGCAGCGACTCCTCCATTTTGACGCGCGCCGAGACATCCACCAGCACGCAAATCGCCACGTTCTCGTTACGGTAGCGCGAGTGGACAAAGCTGATTTGCAGATTGGTATTGTTGCTGGTCAGCACATCGACAAAGTTCACCTGCTGGCCGCAGATAATTTGCGTCAGCCGCTGCCGATCCTCATGGGTTAGCATATTGAGATAGTTATGCGCCAGCTCGTTACTCAGGATATTGGTGCCGTCGATCGTACGTAAAATACAGATCCCCACCGGCGCGGAGGCAACGATTTTTCGGTTGAACTGCTCGTGCTCTTCGAGGCGCTGGGCGTCGTTTTCAGCCGGAATAAAAATCCGCCGTTCATACATGCGGGCAAGCGCAAAAAGGAGCCCGCCGGTAAGCAGATTGAGCACCACGGCGTTCAGTATCAGCATCCGGATGCGTTCCAGCACCTGATCCACCGGCACCGAATAGACAATGCTCAACGATGACGGCGGCAGGCTTTTTTTCATCGCCAGCTCGCGAAAACCGGCGGTATAGCCGAACCACAGACGCTCCTGCATCCACTTCGCATCCGGTTTAATATTGCTGTCCGACCCGGCAAGCGAGATCAGCGTCTGTCCGTTATCGTCGAGAATCGTCACGTTCATCGGCAGACTGCCTGGGGTAAAGAAGCTTTCCATGCGGATGGTTTGCTCTACGCCGAGCATGGCCTGCAGGCGGTTCGCCACATAGATTGGGGTCAGCGCATAAAAATAGCCAACGCCCGGACGCACGCCCTGGCTTATCCAGAACAGATTGTTACCGCGCTCGTTTTGCGGCGCGTCGCGATACTGCTCAATACGCTGATGCAGCACTTTTAACGCCTGGTCCCGCTCCAGCGGAATATCGCGCAGGCCGAAGTTGGCCATACACAGATTGTCGCTGCCAATCATAAAAATACGATTGAGGTCGTAGGCCGTTGAGAAATTGTCGCGCCAGTAGCGCATAAACCACGCCAGTGACTGCAGCGAGTTACGCCAGGTCGTACTCATCAGCGCGCAGTCGGAATCCGGGTAGAGCGGTTCAAAATTAGGGATCGTAATATCGCCGCGCTGCACCGGCGTATCGCCGCCTTCGCTACCGTCCATCGGCCGGTTGCCGGCAACGTATTTCAGCTCTTTGATCACATCGGCCGTACGCTGTATGTAGCGCTGCGCCTGATCGGCATTGAGGTTAAATTCCTGGCGAATTTCCGATTCGCGATCGTGCAACGCATTGACGATGTAAAACACCGAAACAAAAGCGACCAGCACCCACAGCAGTATCGCCAGCGCTCTGAACAGATAGCGTGAAACCTTTAACGTGTTATGGAAAGAAGCTAGATATTTCAATGTGGCGATGCTCGGCCGTCAGGGGCTCAACAGAATGGCGTTAAGGTAACGATAAAACAACGGTCCCGCAACGGGAAAACAAAAAGGGCCGGGGAGAACCCCGACCCTTTCAGACAATTACCGCAGAGAATTACTCTTCGTCTTCGGCGATGTCATCGTCAGTATCCGCTTCCGGCGCAATATCTTCGTCGCCTTCCGCCGCGCTGCCGTCGATGGCATCCAGCTCTTCGTCATCAACCGGCTCAGCCACGCGCTGCAGGCCGACCACGTTTTCATCTTCCGCAGTACGAATCAGGATCACGCCCTGAGTGTTACGACCGACAATGCTCACCTCAGATACGCGGGTTCGTACCAGCGTGCCCGCGTCGGTGATCATCATAATCTGGTCGCAGTCATCAACCTGCACCGCGCCCACAACGGAACCGTTGCGTTCGGTCACTTTGATTGAGATAACGCCCTGGGTCGCACGCGACTTAGTGGGATACTCTTCAGCTGCGGTACGTTTACCGTAGCCATTCTGCGTAACGGTCAGGATGGCGCCTTCACCGCGCGGAACGATCAGAGAAACCACTTTGTCCTCGCCGGCCAGCTTGATGCCGCGCACGCCTGTGGCGGTACGGCCCATCGCGCGGACGGCGTCCTCTTTAAAGCGCACCACTTTACCGGCGGCGGAGAACAGCATGACTTCGTCCTGACCGGAGGTCAGATCGACGCCAATCAGCTCGTCGCCTTCGTTGAGGTTAACCGCGATAATACCGGCGGAACGCGGACGGCTGAATTCAGTCAGCGCCGTTTTCTTCACGGTACCGCTGGCGGTCGCCATAAAGACGTTCACGCCCTCTTCGTATTCGCGGACCGGCAGGATCGCGGTAATACGCTCGTTGGCTTCCAGCGGCAGCAGGTTGACGATCGGACGACCGCGCGCGCCGCGGCTGGCTTCCGGCAGCTGATAAACCTTCATCCAGTAGAGACGACCGCGGCTGGAGAAGCAGAGGATCGTATCGTGGGTGTTGGCCACCAGCAGGCGGTCGATAAAGTCTTCTTCTTTGATACGCGCCGCAGATTTACCTTTACCGCCACGACGCTGGGCTTCGTAGTCGGTCAACGGCTGATACTTCACGTAGCCCTGATGCGAAAGGGTCACGACAACATCTTCCTGGTTGATCAGGTCTTCAATGTTGATATCCGCGCTGTTAGCGGTGATCTCGGTACGGCGCGCGTCGCCGAACTGTTCACGGACCAGCTCCAGCTCTTCGCGAATAACTTCCATCAGGCGATCGGCGCTGCCCAGAATGTGCAGCAGTTCCGCGATCTGTTCCAGCAGCTCTTTGTATTCATCGAGCAGTTTTTCATGCTCAAGGCCGGTCAGCTTCTGCAAACGCAGATCCAGAATCGCCTGCGCCTGCTGTTCGGTCAGGTAGTACTGGCCGTCGCGTACGCCGAACTCGGGCTCCAGCCATTCCGGACGGGCGGCGTCATCGCCGGCGCGTTCCAGCATCGCGGAAACGTTGCCCAGATCCCATGAACGGGCGATTAAGGCAGCCTTCGCTTCCGCCGGGGTCGGCGCGCGGCGAATCAGTTCGATAATCGGATCGATGTTGGCCAGGGCAATCGCCAGCGCTTCGAGGATGTGCGCGCGATCGCGGGCTTTACGCAGTTCAAAAATCGTACGACGGGTCACCACTTCGCGGCGATGGCGCACGAACGCGGCAATAATTTCTTTCAGGTTCATGATCTTCGGCTGACCATGGTGCAGAGCAACCATGTTAATACCGAAGGAGACCTGGAGCTGGGTCTGCGAATAGAGGTTGTTCAGCACCACCTCACCCACCGCATCGCGCTTCACTTCAATCACGATGCGCATACCGTCTTTATCGGACTCGTCGCGCAGCGCGCTGATGCCTTCGACGCGTTTGTCTTTGACCAGCTCGGCGATTTTCTCAATCAGGCGCGCTTTGTTCACCTGATACGGAATTTCATGCACGATGATGGTTTCGCGGCCGGTTTTCGCGTCAGCTTCCACTTCCGCGCGCGCGCGAATGTACACTTTACCGCGACCGGTACGATAGGCCTCTTCAATGCCGCGGCGACCGTTGATGATCGCGGCGGTCGGGAAGTCCGGACCTGGGATGTGTTCCATCAGCCCTTCAATGCTGATGTCTTCATTTTCAACGTAGGCCAGACAGCCGTTGATCACTTCGGTGAGGTTGTGCGGCGGAATATTGGTCGCCATACCTACCGCGATACCTGACGAACCGTTGACTAACAGGTTCGGGATTTTGGTCGGCATAACGTCAGGGATCTTTTCCGTGCCGTCATAGTTATCGACGAAATCCACCGTCTCTTTTTCGAGGTCGGCCATCAGCTCATGGGCGATCTTCGACATACGGATTTCCGTATAACGCATCGCTGCGGCGGAGTCGCCGTCGACCGAACCAAAGTTACCCTGGCCATCTACCAGCATATAGCGCAGGGAGAATGGCTGCGCCATACGTACAATGGTGTCATACACGGCAGTATCACCATGAGGGTGGTATTTACCGATTACGTCACCAACGACACGGGCAGATTTTTTATAGGCTTTGTTCCAGTCATTGCCCAATACGTTCATGGCGTATAGTACGCGACGGTGTACCGGCTTCAGGCCATCTCGGACATCCGGCAGCGCACGGCCAACAATGACCGACATCGCATAATCCAGATAGGAGCTCTTCAGCTCTTCCTCAATGTTGACCGGTGTAATTTCTCTCGCAAGGTCGCTCATCTAACCGCTATCCCTCTACTGTATCCCGGATTCAAAGGTCGCAAATTATAACACAGCCGCGGTGATACGGGTAAACCTATACCCAATGATTTTCGCGCGGCGAAAGGCGACAGGGATAGACGGTTTATTCATCCCTGAGGCCTGATATACTCGCGGGTCTGAACTGAACAGGAGTAAAAGCGCCCATGAATGCCGAAAAACCGTCGGTGGCCCACAATGTTGATCATAATGAAATCGCTAAATTTGAAGCCGTCGCCTCGCGCTGGTGGGATTTAGAGGGCGAATTTAAGCCGTTACATCGCATCAATCCTCTACGCCTCGGCTATATCGCGGAGCGCTCCGGCGGCCTGTTTGGCAAAAAAGTACTTGATGTCGGCTGCGGCGGCGGCATCCTGGCGGAAAGCATGGCCCGGGAAGGTGCAGCGGTGACCGGTCTGGATATGGGCTTCGAACCGCTACAGGTGGCGAAACTGCACGCCCTGGAGAGCGGGATTCAGGTCGAATATGTCCAGGAAACCGTTGAAGAGCACGCGGCGAAGCATGCCGGAGAGTACGACGTCGTTACCTGCATGGAGATGCTGGAGCACGTCCCGGATCCGCAGTCGGTCGTCCACGCCTGCGCGCGGCTGGTCAAACCTGGCGGTCAGGTGTTCTTCTCAACCATTAACCGCAACGGTAAAGCGTGGCTGATGGCGGTCGTCGGCGCCGAATACATCATGAAAATGGTGCCGAAGGGAACCCACGACGTGAAGAAATTCATCAAGCCCGCGGAGCTGATCGGCTGGGTAGATGAGACAATTCTGAAAGAGCAGCATATTACCGGTCTTCATTACAATCCGTTGACCAATACCTTCAAGCTGGCGCCAGGGGTGGATGTTAACTATATGTTGCATACAACGGCGAAAAAAGCATAACGTCAGCTGTATTTCCTATGATGATTGCGCGGCATCAAGCCGCGTGATTTTTTCTTCCGATGAAGAAATCAGCACTCGATCAAATTTTCATTTTTTTTTCTGATTTATTGACATCTTCTCCAGGCCTTATGTGGCGTGGACTTGGCGATTATTACCCTTCCGCAACCTCAATTTAACGTCAAAATCAACTCTTGTACTCAAAAGAATCCTTACTAGAATACTCACCATATAGCGTTTCTTTTATCGACCACCCCCTACATATAGTATTTATCCACAGAGTTAGTCACAACGGCGTTCTGTGGATAAGTGGGGGATATTTTCTTTCACGGACAGGTATAATCCACATGAATCAGAGTCTGCTGGTGACAAAGCGTGACGGTAGCACCGAGCGCATCAATCTCGATAAAATCCACCGCGTGCTGGATTGGGCGGCAGAAGGGCTGAATAACGTATCCATCTCCCAGGTAGAACTGCGTTCCCACATTCAGTTCTATGACGGCATTAAAACCGCCGACATTCACGAAACCATTATCAAAGCCGCCGCGGACCTTATCTCCCGCGAGGCGCCGGATTACCAGTATCTCGCCGCCCGTCTGGCGATTTTCCACCTGCGTAAAAAAGCCTACGGCCAGTTTGAGCCGCCAGCGCTGTTCGACCACGTGTCGAAAATGGTGAAAAACGGCAAATACGATACTCATCTGCTGGAAGACTACACGGAAGAAGAGTTCAAGCAGATGGACTCGTTCATCGAGCACGATCGCGATATGACCTTCTCCTACGCTGCGGTTAAGCAGCTCGAAGGCAAATATCTGGTGCAGAACCGCGTCACCGGTGAGATCTATGAAAGCGCCCAGTTCCTGTACATTCTGGTTGCCGCCTGCCTGTTCTCCAACTACCCGCGCGAGACGCGTCTGGACTACATCAAGCGTTTCTATGACGCGGTGTCGACGTTCAAAATTTCGCTGCCGACGCCGATTATGTCCGGCGTGCGTACCCCGACCCGTCAGTTCAGCTCCTGCGTGCTGATCGAGTGCGGCGACAGCCTGGACTCTATTAACGCCACCTCCAGCGCCATTGTGAAATACGTCTCTCAGCGCGCCGGTATCGGCATCAACGCCGGCCGCATCCGCGCGCTGGGTAGCCCGATTCGCGGCGGTGAAGCTTTCCATACCGGCTGTATCCCGTTCTATAAGCACTTCCAGACGGCGGTGAAATCCTGCTCCCAGGGCGGCGTCCGCGGCGGTGCGGCGACCCTCTTCTACCCGATGTGGCATCTGGAAGTCGAAAGCCTGCTGGTGCTGAAAAACAACCGCGGTACCGACGCCAACCGCGTTCGTCACATGGACTACGGCGTACAGATCAACAAGCTGATGTACACCCGTCTGCTGAAAGGCGGCGATATCACCCTGTTCAGCCCGTCCGACGTCCCGGGCCTGTACGATGCGTTCTTCGCCGACCAGGACGAGTTTGAGCGCCTGTACACCCAATACGAGCAGGACGACAGCATCCGCAAGCAGCGCATTAAAGCGGTAGAACTGTTCTCGCTGATGATGCAGGAGCGCGCCTCCACCGGCCGTATCTACATCCAGAACGTGGACCACTGCAACACCCACAGCCCGTTTGACCCGGTTGTCGCGCCGGTGCGCCAGTCCAACCTGTGCCTTGAAATCGCCCTGCCAACCAAGCCGCTGGAAGATGTAAACGACGAAAACGGTGAAATTGCGCTGTGTACCCTGTCCGCTTTCAACCTCGGCGTTATCGATAGCCTTGATGAGCTGGAAGAGCTGGCGGTGCTGGCCGTTCGCGCGCTGGATGCCCTGCTGGATTACCAGGACTACCCGATCCCGGCGGCCAAACGCGGCGCGATGGGCCGTCGTACGCTGGGTATTGGGGTGATTAACTTTGCCTACTATCTGGCGAAGCACGGTAAACGCTACTCTGACGGCAGCGCTAACAACCTGACGCATAAAACGTTCGAAGCGATTCAGTACTACCTGCTGAAAGCCTCTAACGAGCTGGCTATCGAGCAAGGCGCGTGCCCGTGGTTTAACGAAACCACCTATGCGAAAGGCATTCTGCCGATCGATACCTACAAAAAAGACCTGGACGCTATCGTCAGCGAATCCCTGCATTACGACTGGGAGCAGCTTCGCGAGTCGATCAAAACGCACGGTCTGCGTAACTCCACGCTCTCCGCGCTGATGCCGTCCGAGACCTCTTCGCAGATCTCCAACGCCACCAACGGCATTGAGCCGCCGCGCGGTCACGTCAGCATCAAAGCGTCAAAAGACGGTATCCTGCGCCAGGTGGTGCCGGATTACGAAAAACTGCAGAACGGCTACGAGCTGCTGTGGGAAATGCCGAACAACGACGGTTACTTGCAGTTGGTCGGTATTATGCAGAAGTTTATCGACCAGTCGATTTCCGCTAACACCAACTACGATCCGACGCGCTTCCCGTCTGGCAAAGTGCCGATGCAGCAGCTGCTGAAAGACTTGCTCAATGCCTATAAGTTCGGCGTCAAAACGCTGTACTATCACAACACGCGCGATGGCGCGGAAGATGCCCAGGATGACCTGGCGCCGTCCATCCAGGACGACGGCTGCGAAAGCGGCGCATGTAAGATTTGATAATATTGCCCGGCGGCGCGTTGCCTGCCGGGCCTACGGTCTAATGTAGGTCGGGCTAGCGAAGCGCCGCCCGGCGTATAATTCCAGGACAGGATCCCCACTCATGGCATACACCACCTTTTCACAGACGAAAAATGACCAGCTCAAAGAGCCGATGTTCTTCGGTCAGCCGGTGAACGTCGCCCGCTACGATCAGCAAAAATATGACATCTTCGAAAAGCTGATTGAAAAACAGCTCTCCTTCTTCTGGCGTCCGGAAGAAGTTGACGTTTCCCGCGACCGTATCGACTATCAGGCGCTGCCGGAACACGAAAAACACATTTTTATCAGTAACCTGAAATATCAGACGCTGCTGGACTCCATCCAGGGCCGCAGCCCGAACGTCGCCCTGCTGCCGCTGATTTCAATTCCGGAGCTGGAAACCTGGGTGGAAACCTGGGCGTTCTCGGAGACCATACATTCGCGCTCCTACACCCATATCATCCGCAATATCGTTAACGATCCGGCGATGGTGTTTGACGATATCGTCACCAACGAGCAGATTCAGAAACGCGCGGAAGGCATTTCCAGCTATTACGATGAATTGATTGAGCTGACCAGCTACTGGCATCTGCTGGGCGAAGGCACCCACAGCGTGAACGGTAAAACCATTACCGTGAACCTGCGCGAGCTGAAAAAGAAACTCTACCTGTGCCTGATGAGCGTGAACGCGCTGGAAGCCATCCGTTTTTACGTCAGCTTCGCCTGCTCTTTCGCCTTTGCCGAGCGCAAGCTGATGGAAGGTAACGCCAAGATTATCCGTCTGATCGCTCGCGACGAAGCGCTGCACCTGACCGGCACTCAGCACATGCTGAACCTGCTGCGTTCCGGCGTCGACGATCCGGAGATGGCTTCAATCGCCGAAGAGTGCAAACAGGCGTGCTACGACCTGTTCGTGCAGGCGGCGCAGCAGGAAAAAGAGTGGGCGGATTATCTGTTCCGCGACGGTTCGATGATCGGCCTGAACAAAGATATTCTCTGCCAGTACGTTGAGTACATTACCAACATCCGCATGCAGGCGGTAGGTCTCGATCTGCCGTTCCAGACCCGCTCCAACCCGATCCCGTGGATCAACACCTGGCTGGTGTCCGATAACGTGCAGGTCGCGCCGCAGGAAGTGGAAGTCAGTTCTTACCTCGTCGGACAGATCGATTCCGAAGTCGACGCCGACGATCTGAGCAACTTCCAGCTCTGATGAAACGCATTTTTTTGAAGATTTCTGACACTCGCCTTGAGTGTCAGGATGAACATCCCTCCCTGCTGGCGGCTCTGGAATCGCACAATATCGACGTGGAGTATCAGTGCCGCGAAGGCTACTGCGGCTCCTGCCGTCTACGGCTGGTTTCGGGGCAGGTTGACTGGCTCACCGAACCGCTGGCGTTTGTCCAGCCGGGAGAGATTCTGCCCTGCTGCTGCCGGGCAAAAGGCGATATCGAAATTGAGATGTAAGCCAGTCTGAAACGCATTCCCATTCTTTACAGGGTTCGTCTTCCTTTCCCTGTTCACCTCCCCCCACTCCGCCTACTCTACCTGTATAAGCCACCGGATAAGGCCATCAGCAATGGTCGCAGCAACGCTGGCTGATGCTCTGCGTCACGACATTCATGAGGAGAGAAAAAATGGCTTCCGTCAAACAGGAAAACTGCGCCAACGGACTGAAAAAAGCATACGACGTCATCGTGGTCGGCGGGGGTTCTGCGGGTGCAGTACTCGCCGCACGTCTGAGCGAGAACCCCGATTGCCAGGTAGCGCTGCTGGAAGGCGGCCCCGTTTTTGCCCCTGATGCCTGGCCGGACGAGCTGGCGCAAAGCCACTCTGTTGGTGGCGGCGATTACGTCTGGGAGCGCGGGGTAGCAACGGGAACCGATCACACGGCCGGTCACCTGCGGGCAAAAGTACTTGGCGGCGGGTCAACGATCAATGCCGGCGCGTTTGTTCGCGCCCCCAAATCTGATTTTGACCGTTGGGTCAAGCGCGGCCTGAGCGACTGGTCGTTCGATAAGGTCTTACCCTGGTTCAAACGACTTGAAAACGCCGACTATGGCGACGATCGCTGGCATGGTCGCCACGGCCCGGTTCCGGTGCGGTTACCGGCGCTGGAAACGCTCAGCCCGGCGAGCCAGGCGTTTTATCATGCTTGCCGCGCTCACGGCTTCGCCGCCGTTGACGATATCAACGGCGCGCAGCAGCACGGCGTCGCGGTCTACCCGGTCAATGTTGTCAACGGCATCCGGCAAAATACCGCCATGGTCTACCTGACGGCAGACGTTCGCGCGCGCAAGAATCTGTCGATTGTCGGCATGACGGTCGTGGATAAAGCGTTGATTGAAGGTTCGCGCGTGAACGGCGTACAGCTGGCGGACGGAACACAGATCGCTACCGACAACGTATTCCTGTGCGCCGGCGCGGCCGGTACGCCAGCGATTCTGTTGCGCTCCGGCATTGGCCCTGCGGACGATTTACGCCATCTGGAGATCACGGTGAAACAGGATCTCCCCGTTGGGCGCAACTTGCAGGAACAACCCGTGAACGGGATCATGCTGGCAACGTCCGCTGAGCATGCCAGTTATCCCCCTATAGGCACAACGCTCTGGACGCAATCTTCGCTGGCGGCAGCCAACGAACTGGATCTCTATATCAGCAATAACCACTTCGTCGATCCTGAACTATTTCCATATGGTGCGGGTTTCCAGCTCTTTTTCACCGTGGCGCGCCCCTTTGCCCGCGGGCGTCTGACTTTGGCGAGCCGCAACCCGCTGCTCGGCCCCCGTATCGATCTCAATTTACTGGGCGACGAGCGCGACGTCACGCGAATGGTCGAAGCGGTGAAATTATCCCGGGCGCTGGTGCAGGAAGGTCCGCTACAGACGCTGGTGATTGGCGAAGTCCCGATGGTAAAAGGCGGTACACTGGCAGAAACTGACCAGCAGATAGCAGAAGAACAGCGTAAGACGGTGAAAAGTAACCTGCACCTCAGCGCGACCGCGCCGATGGGGAACGAAAGCGATCCCATCGCCGTCGTGGACGCCTGCGGGAAAGTTTTCGGTATTGCCGGGCTGTTTGTCGTCGATGCCTCGCTGTTCCCGGACGTTCCCTCTCAGGCGACCAATCCGGATGCGATCATGGCGGCAGAATATCTCGCCAGCCGTTTTTCTGGCGCATAGAACGAGGCATAGTCAACCGCAAGACCCGAAAAAGGAGCGCCTGTGTGAACAAGTTCGTGGAGATGAGCACGTTTGTTTCGGTTGTTGAGTCTCTGAGCTTTGTCGGCGCGGCGGCAAAATTGGGGACATCAAAATCGGTAGTCAGCCAGCGCGTCAAGATGCTGGAGAAACGGCTTGGCGCCAGCTTACTGGAGCGCGGGCCACGGCTTAGCCTCACGGAGGCGGGCCTGCTATTTTATCAGGAGTGCGTACGGCTGCTTGACGAAGTCACGCTGGCAGAAGAGGCGGTGGCCCCGTCACGCAGCGAGCTTCGGGGCGGGCTGCGGATTGCCACCTCGCATACGTTTATGACCACCCATCTATCGACAATTCTGGCCGGTTTTATCCGCGACCATCCGGGGTTGTCTCTCGATATCGCGACGGAGGACCGGCAGATCAATATGCACCAGCCCGACTTTGATATCGCCATCCGCCTCGGTCTCGTCCCGGACTCAACGCTCATCGCCCGAACGCTGGCGCGCAACCTGACCTGGCTCTGCGCCAGCCCGGACTATCTGTCGCAACGGGGCACGCCTTTGCATCCTGTTGAACTGGAGCAGCACGACGGGCTGCTATATACCCATCGCGCGCCGGGCGGCTGCTGGCAGTTGCTGCATAACGGGCAGCGTCAGACCTGGCGGGTCAAAAATCGTCTGCGTTCGGATAACGCCTTCAGCCTGCTGGAGGCCGCCAGAATGGGGCTTGGGATTGTGGTCATGCCGCTATTTTTAGGCGCTGAAGCGATAATGCGGGGAGAGCTAAAAATTGTTTTACCCGACTGGCAGCCGGAGGGTGGCAACATTGTGGCGCTGTATCGCCAGACGCGTCGCGCCTCGCCAGTGATTCAGGCGCTGGTCAACGAGGTTGCGGAAAAGCTGGGGCCAGAGCCAGAGTGGGAAAAACAGTTACGACTGGCCGAGCTGCTGCCCCTCTGGAACAGGGGCGCAAGCGCCCCTGATTAATGGCTTAGTTTTTATTGAGGAACTTCACCGCCTTATCCGGGAAATCCGTAAACAACCCGTCCACGTCCGCCTGGTTATACAGAACGTCGTAAAGCTGATTCACGTCCGCTGCATACGCTGGCAGCTGATCCGCGCGGACCGTATACGGATGCACCTGCAGCTTGCTGGCATGGGCTTCTTTCACCATCGCCGTCAGCTTCACGTGACCCGGCGTCGAGCCTTCCGCCACCAGCATATGGTAGTCCGGGCCAATGCCGTCAGCGTACTGCGCGATCTGCGCCATCGCCCCCGGTTTGAACATCCAGTCATAGCTGTAGTTCACCCACTTGCCGTCGGCCTGCCGCTGCTGGGTCTCATTCCAGTCGGTATAGGCGATAAGCTGCACCAGATTGAGATCCATCCCCATTTTCGGCTCCAGCTCCTGTTTGATGCGCTTGAGCTCGTTGGCGTCAAAGCACTGCAGATAAACCTTATCCTGCTTGCCGGTATAGCCATATTTCTTCAGCACGTTCAGCGTGCTGGCGGCAATGTCCTTGCCTTCCTGATGGTGGAACCACGGCGCTTTGATCTCCGGGTAGATGCCGATGTTTTTGCCGGTCGAATGGTTCAGCCCCTGCACAAACTCAATCTCCTCTTCAAAGGTATGAATACGGAAATCAGATTTACCCATCGGGAAACGGCCCGGATAAGTTTGCACGTTCTTGCCATCTTTCGGCTCAAACCCTTCGGTAAACTTCAGCGACTTTATCTCGGCGAGGGTAAAGTCGATGGCGTAGAAGCGGCCATCTTGACGCGCCCGCTGCGGGAAACGCTGGGCCACGTCGGTCACCCGATCCAGATAGTGGTCATGCAGCACCACCAGCCGGTCGTCTTTCGTCATCACCAGGTCTTGCTCGAGGTAGTCCGCCCCCTGCGCGTAGGCCATCGCTTTCGCCGGCAGGGTATGTTCCGGCAGATAGCCGCTGGCGCCGCGGTGGGCGATAACGATTTTCTCCCCCGCGCCGGCGCTGAAAGAGAGCGCCGTCGCGGCCAGCAGCATTCCGCTCATCAGGGTGGTTAATGTGCTTTTCATCGCCGCTCCTTAAGCTTGTTTCATCTGTTGGTGATGGCGTCGTTCACCCAGCATCACGATAATCAGCAGCAGGACCGCCAGCACGCTGCCGCCGATCATCACCATAAAGCCGCCGTCCCAGCCGAAGAAATCGACGGTATAGCCAACGATGGCGCTCGCGGCCACGGAGCCGCCGAGATAGCCAAACAGGCCGGTGAAGCCCGCGGCGGTGCCGGCGGCTTTTTTCGGCGCCAGCTCCAGCGCATGCAGGCCAATCAGCATCACCGGACCGTAAATCAGGAAGCCGATGATGATCATACAGGCCATATCCACGCCCGGGTTACCCGGCGGGTTCAGCCAGTAGACGACGGTGGCGATGGTGACCAGGGTCATAAAGAAGACGCCGGTCGCGCCGCGGTTGCCTTTAAACACTTTATCCGACATCCAGCCGCACAGCAGGGTGCCCGGGATCCCCGCGTATTCATAAAGAAAGTAGGCCCAGGACGATTTATCCAGCGCGAAGTGCTTAACCTCTTTCAGGTAGGTCGGCGACCAGTCAAGAATGCCGTAGCGCAGCAGATAAACAAACACGTTGGCGACGGCGATGTACCACAGCAGCTTGTTCGGCAGGATGTACTGCATAAAGATCTGCTTTGCGGTCAGCTCTTCTTCGTGCTTCTCGCTGTAGTCGTCAGGATAATCGTTTTTGTACTCTTCGATCGGCGGCAGGCCGCAGGACTGCGGAGTATCGCGCATCATCGCGAAGGCGAAAATCGCCAGCAGGATCGCGCCGAAAGCCGGCATATACAGCGCCGCGTGCCAGTCGTTAAACCACGCCATACCCAGCAGAAACAGCAGCGGCGGGATCCCACCGCCGACGTTGTGCGCGCAGTTCCATACCGAAACAATACCGCCGCGCTCTTTCTGCGACCACCAGTGCACCATCGTACGTCCGCACGGCGGCCAGCCCATTCCCTGGAACCAGCCGCACAGGAACAGCAGGACGAACATCACCATAATGCTGGAGGTCGCCCAGGGGACGAAGCCCATCACCAGCATCACCAGCGCGGCAAGGATCAGGCCTGCCGGTAAAAAAATGCGCGGATTCGAACGGTCAGAAACCGAGCCCATGATGAATTTCGAAAATCCGTAGGCGATAGAGATACCGGAAAGCGCAAAGCCGAGATCGCCGCGGGAGAACCCCTGCTCGATAAGATAGGGCATCGCCAAAGCAAAGTTCTTACGAACCAAATAGTAAGCGGCATATCCGAAGAAGATACCGATAAAGATCTGCCAGCGTAATCGACGATATAGCGGATCGATTTCCGCCGTTGGCAAACGCGCTTTATGCGCTGCGGGTTTAAATATACTTAACATATCAGCCTCCGTGGCCATTGCTGTTCTTCTGACGTCGTCGCAAAAAAACGTAATTTATTCACTGACTTCTGATTTGGTCGCGATAGTAGGCAAAGCGTAAATCTAATACTGTGAAATGTCGCACACTTTGTTACAGAAATATGACAGAACTTTCCAATATGCGCATAAAGTCACAACAAACGCTCGAATTACGCGCAAATATGCTCGAAATCAAACATTAAACGCGGTCGATATGGCTAAATGATGTAAAACGAACACAGAGGACAGGGAGATGGCCGATAGTCGTGAATATGACGTCATTATTATTGGCGGCGGCGCCACCGGCGCCGGGATCGCGCGCGACTGCGCGCTGCGCGGGCTGAAGGCGGCGCTGGTTGAGCGCTACGATATCGCCACCGGGGCGACCGGCCGCAACCACGGCCTGCTGCACAGCGGCGCGCGCTATGCGGTAACCGATAGCGAATCGGCGCGGGAGTGTATCAGCGAAAACCGCATCTTACGCCGCATCGCCCGGCACTGCATTGAGCCCACCAGCGGCCTGTTTATTACCTTGCCGGAAGACGATCCGGCATATCAGCACACCTTTATCACCGCCTGCCAGCAGGCGGGTATTGAGGCCCAGCCTCTGACGCCCGCCGAGGCGCTGCGCATTGAGCCTGCGGTTAACCCGGCGCTGCTCGGCGCGGTGCAGGTCCCCGACGGCACCGTCGATCCTTTCCGCCTCACCGCCGCAAATATGCTCGATGCCCGCGAACATGGCGCCGCTATCCTCACCGGCTGCGAAGTCACCGGCCTGCTGCGTCAGGGCGATCGCGTCCATGGCGTCACGATCTACAACCATCAGCTCCGTGAATCGCGCACGCTGCGCGCGCAGGTGGTGGTCAACGCCGCCGGGATCTGGGGGCAGCGCATCGCAGAGTATGCCGACCTGCGCATCTCGATGTTTCCGGCAAAAGGATCGCTGTTAATCCTCGACCACCGCATTAACCGTCAGGTTATCAACCGCTGCCGCAAACCGGCTGACGCCGATATCCTGGTGCCCGGCGATACTATTTCGCTG
The DNA here is from genome assembly GCF_040061795.1 of Klebsiella sp. GN_Kp190. Classification (NCBI taxonomy): domain Bacteria; kingdom Pseudomonadati; phylum Pseudomonadota; class Gammaproteobacteria; order Enterobacterales; family Enterobacteriaceae; genus Klebsiella; species Klebsiella sp. GN_Kp190. The sequence continues at coordinate 127,228 of NZ_JBEAFN010000009.1, read as the reverse complement.
ATTGGCACTACTTCGATGCATATTCCCTATGACGAAATTGACGACAACCGGGTAACGGCCGAGGAGGTCGAAACGCTGCTGCGCGAAGGGGAAAAGCTGGCGCCGATCATGGGGCGGACGCGGGTACTGCGCGCCTACTCCGGCATACGTCCGCTGGTCGCCAGCGATGACGATCCCAGCGGGCGCAGCGTCAGTCGCGGTATTGTGCTGCTCGACCACGCCCGGCGCGACGGACTGGAGGGCTTCATCACCATCACCGGCGGTAAGCTGATGACCTATCGTCTGATGGCGGAGTGGGCCACGGATGCGCTCTGCCGCAAGCTCGGAAATACCGTCCCCTGTACGACCGCCGATACGCCGCTGCCGGGCTCGCAGGAGCCGGCGGAAGCCACGCTACGCAAAATCATCTCTTTACCTGCGTCGCTGCGCGGGTCGGCCATCTATCGCCACGGCGATCGCACCCCGGCCTGGCTTGGCGATAGCCGCCAGCACCGCAGCCTGGTCTGCGAATGCGAGGCGGTGACCGCCGGCGAGGTTCAGTACGCGGTCGAAAACCTGGCGGTGAAAAACCTGCTCGACCTGCGCCGCCGCACCCGCGTCGGCATGGGAACCTGTCAGGGCGAACTGTGCGCCTGCCGCGCCGCCGGGCTGCTCGCGCGTTTTAACGTCACCACTTCCGCTCGATCCCTTACCCAGCTGTCTCAATTTTTGAACGAACGCTGGAAAGGCGTCCAGCCGGTGGCCTGGGGGGACGCGCTGCGCGAAAGCGAGTTCACCCGCTGGGTCTATCTCGGCCTGTGCGGATTACAAAAGGAGCATCAGGATGAAGTTTGATTGCGCCATCATCGGCGGCGGCCTCGCCGGACTGCTCTGCGGGCTGGCGCTCAACCAGCGCGGCCTGCGCAGCGTGATTATCAGCCGCGGCCAAAGCGCCCTGCACTTCTCTTCCGCCTCGCTGGATTTGCTTACCACGCTGCCGAATGGCGACACCGTCACCGATGTCGCTCACGGCATCGGCCAGCTGGCCCGCCAGCTTCCCGAACATCCCTATGCCAGGCTCGGCGCCGAACGGGTGATGGATTACGCCCGCCAGAGTCAGGCGCTGTTTGCCGACTGCGGTATCGCCATGCAGGGCGACGCCAGCCAGCCGCATCTGCGCGTGACGCCGCTGGGAACCTTACGCGCGGCCTGGCTATCTCCGCAGGAAATCGCCACCGCGCCGCTGCCCGCCAGCGGCGTCGGCGTGGTCGGCATCAGCGGATTCGGCGACTTCCAGCCGCATCTTGCCGCCGCCTCTCTGAACCAGCACGGCGTGACCGCCGAAGCCCATGAGATAGATTTACCTCTCCTCGATGTGCTGCGCGATAGCCCATCCGAATTTCGTGCCGCCAATATTGCCCGCCGGCTGGACGATGAAGCGCACTGGCCGGCCCTGCTGGCGGCGCTGCGCCCGCTGGCGCAGCGGCATAATTTACTGATTATGCCCGCCTGCTTTGGCCTCGCCAACGATCGCCTGTACCAGTGGCTGCAGCAGCGCCTGCCCTGCCCGCTGCGCCTGCTGCCTACGCTGCCGCCGTCGGTGCCGGGGATGCGCCTGCACGCCCAGCTGCAGCGGCAATTTATCCGCAGCGGCGGGACCTGGCTGACCGGGGATGAAGTCATCGATATCAGCCACCGCAACGGTAGCGTTAACGCGATCTGGACGCGCAATCACGGCGATATCCCGCTGCGCCCGCGCTTCGCGGTGCTGGCCAGCGGCAGCTTTTTCAGCAACGGGCTGGTCGCCGAGCGCAGCGGCGTGCGCGAGCCGATCCTCGGCCTTGACCTGCAGCAGACGCTGCCGCGCGAGCGCTGGTATCAGCAGGACTTTTTTGCCTCTCAGCCCTGGCAGCGTTTCGGCCTGAAAACCGATGCGGATCTGCGCCCGCAGCTTCAGGGGCAGACGCTGGAAAATCTGTTCGCCGTAGGCGCGATCCTCGGTGGTTTTGACGCCATCGCGCTGGGATGCGGCGGCGGCGTTTGCGCGGTGACCGCGCTGCATGCCGCTGGGTTAATCGGCGAGCTTGCCGGAGGTGAATCATGAACGACACGCGCTTTGAACACTGTATAAAATGCACCGTTTGCACCACCGCCTGCCCGGTCAGCCGGGTTAATCCGCGCTATCCGGGGCCAAAACAGGCCGGGCCGGACGGCGAACGCCTACGCCTGAAAGACGGCGCGCTCTACGACGAGGCATTGAAATACTGCATCAACTGTAAACGCTGCGAAGTTGCCTGCCCTTCGGACGTCAAAATTGGCGATATTATCCAGCGAGCACGCATGGAGCACGGTCGGCAAAAGCCCACGCTGCGCGATGCGATCCTCAGCCATACCGACCTGATGGGCACCCTCTCCACGCCGTTTGCCCCGCTGGTCAACGCCGCCACCGGGCTGAGGCCGGTACGCCAAATCCTTGATGCCGCGCTTAAAATCGATCACCGCCGCACGCTGCCGAAATATGGCTTTGGTACCTTTCGCCGCGCGTATCGTCAGCTGGCCGCCCGGCAGGGGCAGTACACCGAGCAGGTGGCGTTTTTTCACGGCTGCTATGTGAACTACAACAATCCGCAGCTGGGCAAAGATCTTATCCGCGTGTTCAACGCCATGGGCATCGGGGTGCAGTTATTGAGCAAAGAGAAATGCTGCGGCGTACCGCTGATTGCCAACGGTTTTTTTGCGAAAGCGCGCAAGCAGGCGCTGAGCAACGTCATCGCGATGCGGGAAAATAGTCTGCCCATTATTGCGACTTCATCGACCTGCACCTTTACGCTGCGCGATGAATATCCGCATCTCCTTGATATCGATAATCACGATATCCGCGACCGGATTGAGCTGGCGACTCGCTGGCTCTGGCGTCAGCTGGATAATGGGCGGCCTCTGAAGCTAAAAACGCTGCCGCTGAAGGTGGTCTATCACACGCCCTGCCATATGGAAAAAATGGGCTGGTCGCTGTATACCCTTGAGCTATTGCGGCTGATCCCCGGCTTGCAGCTGGAGGTACTCGACTCGCAATGCTGCGGTATTGCCGGCACATACGGCTTCAAGGCGGAGAACTACGACTCATCGCAGGCGATGGGCGCGCCGCTGTTCCGGCAAATTGAGGAGAGCGGCGCGGATCTGGTGGTGACCGACTGTGAAACCTGCAAATGGCAGATAGAGATGTCCACCAGCAAACGCTGCGAACACCCCATCACCCTGCTGGCACAGGCGCTGGCCTGACGCCAGCGCCAACACCGGGGGGCTAGTAGCTCCCCTTTCCCTCCGCCTGTTCGGCTACCGGCTTGAACATCGCCAGCCGTTTATCCAGCGCGCTGGTGTAAAGGTTGGTATCGACGCCAACGGCAACAAAATTCGCCCCCCACGCCAGCGCTTTGTGCGCCATCTCCGGATCGACGGCAAGGAATCCGGCCGCCTTACCCGCCGCGCGAATGCGGCGGATGCTCTGTTCAATAACCCGCTGCACTTCAGGATGACCGGCGTTATCCGGGTAGCCCAGCGAGGCCGACAGGTCCGCCGGGCCGATAAACACGCCGTCAATGCCCTCCACTTCAAGGATCGCATCCAGATTATCGAGGGCCGTTTTACTCTCTACCTGAATCAACAGGCACAGCTCATCGTTGGCCTGCGCCATATAGTTTTCGACCCGTCCCCAGCGCGCGGCGCGGGCCACTCCGGCCCCCACCCCGCGGGTACCCAGCGGCGGGTAGCGGGTAGCCGAGACAATTTCCCGCGCCTGTTCGGCGGTATCGACCATGGGGATCAGCAGCGTTCTGGCGCCGATATCCAGCACCTGTTTAATCAGGCTGCGATTGCCCTCTACCGGGCGAATGACCGGCTGGCTGGCGTAGGGCGCAATGGCCTGCAGCTGATGATAAAGATCCTGGATGGTATTGGGCGCATGTTCGCCGTCAATCAGCAGCCAGTCGTAACCCGAGGTGGCGGCAATCTCAGCCATATAAGAAGAGGTCGAGCTCAGCCACAGGCCAATTTGCGCTTCCCCTTGTAATAATCCCGCTTTAAATGGGTTCGATAAAATTGCGTTCATAGTTCTCCCTTACATTAATGCTGTACGCTGCCAGCCTGCGGCACGGCGCGGTTCACGCGCAGTGAAAAGATAATAACCACCCCGACAATCGCCACGCAGGCGAGCGTCACTAATCCGGCAGAATCACTGGCGAACATGGTTTCAGCCTGGACGCGGATAATGGGCGCCAGAAACCCGCCGATAGCGCCGAACAGGTTCACAAAGCCGATGCCAGCGGCCAGCGCCGTACCGGACAACAGCTGCGTCGGCATGGTCCAGAAGACCGGCTGCACGGCAATGACGCCGACGGCGGCAACGCACAGCGCGATAATCGCCAGCACCGGCGACACCAGCCCGGAGACCGCAATGCCAATTGCCGCCGCCAGCAGGGTGAATGCCGCCACATTACGCCGCTCGCCGGTGCGGTCGGAGTAGCGCGGAATCAGCCAGGTACCGAACAGCGCCGCCACCCACGGGATCGCGGTCACCACCGACGCCACGAACCCCACCTTGGTGCCGAGCAGCGCGGCAACCTGGGTTGGCAGGAAGAAGATCAGGCCGTAAACCGCCACCTGAATGGTGAGATAGATAATCGCCAGCTGCCAGACGCGGCCGTTACGCAGCGCATCGGACAAACGCGAGGTCACCTTTTTCTGCTCTTCGCTGGCCAGCTCGCTGATTAACGCCTGTTTTTCGGCAGCGCTCAGGAAGCGCGCCTTTTGCGGCGTATCGTCGAGCCAGAAGAAGGTGAAGAACCCCGCGCCGACCGCCAGCAGCCCCTCAATGATAAACATCCAGAACCAGCCGGGATGCCCCATAAAACCATGCATTTCCAGCAGCGCGCCAGAGAGCGGCGACCCGAGGGTCAGCGCCAGCGGCGCGCCCATATAAAACAGCCCCATAATGCTGGCGCGGTTCTGCTGCGGAAACCACTGGGACGTCAGGTAGATCATGCCCGGGAAAAAACCCGCTTCCGCGGCGCCCAGCAGGGTGCGCACCAGCAGAAACTTCGCTTCGGTATCCGCCCACGCCATCGCCGCGGAGAGAAGCCCCCACAGCAAGGTGGTGCAGCCGATCCACTTTCTTGCGCCGAATTTGCGCATCAGCAGGTTAGCGGGCACCCCGAGAAAGGCGTAGACCACAAAGAAAATCCCTGCCCCCAGCGCATAGGCTTCGTTGCTCAGACCGGTATCCAACTGGTAGGTCTCTTTGGCAAAGCCGATATTCGAACGGTCAAGAAACGCCAGCACGTACAGCGCCAGCATAAAGGGGATCAAACGGGCGCGGTTTTTCTTCACCACGCTCTCAAGCAAGGCGTTGCTCATCGTAATATCCTCAACAATAGGCCGCACATCAACGCTGTGCGGCACGACGGGATCAGTGGCTATAAGGACGTTTCAGGTTGCAGTCGCGGTTCAGCTCCACGCCGAAGCCCGGTTTATCCAGAACGGTTTTATGAATGCGCCCGTTCACCGGTACCGGCTCATCAACCAGAATCGGGTCAAACTGCGGACGCATCGTTGAGCAGTCCGGGCTGGTCATCAGGAATTCGCTGAACGGCGTGTTGGTAAAGGTAATAACCGCATGATGCGAATAGACCGACGAGCCGTGCGGCACCACCAGCTGGCCGCGCGATTTGGCGATCGCCGCAATCTCCACCAGCGTGGTCAGGCCGCCGCACCAGCCTACGTCAGGCTGCATAATATCGATGCCGGTTTCCGACAGCGTGCGGAAGGATTGCAGCGTGCCGTGGTGCTCGCCGCTGGTGACCATCATGCCGGCCGGGGCATTGCGTTTCAGCTCGCGATAGCCTTCATACTGCTGTGGCGGCAGGCACTCTTCGATCCACTTAAGATTAGAGGGCGCGCAGGCGTGGGCCAGTTTAGTGGCGTAGTTAACGTCCTGGCTCATCCAGCAGTCCAGCATCAGCCAAAAGTCCGGGCCGCACTTTTCGCGCATATCGGCCACCATGGCGGCATCTTTGCGGATCCCCGCGTCGCCATCGTGCGGCCCCCAGTGGGTCGGCATCTTGCCGCCAATAAAGCCCATCTCTTTCGCCAGGTCCGGACGCGCCCCGGTGGCGTAGAACTGAATTTCATCGCGTACCGCGCCGCCCAACAGTTTGTATACCGGTAATCCCACCACTTTGCCGAACAGATCCCACAGCGCCAGGTCGACGCAGGAAATCGTATTCATCACCAGGCCGCCGGATCCGGAGTAGTACAGGGTGGCGTTGAGCATCTGGTCATGGATCAGTTTGATATCGCTGACGCACTTGCCTTCGATAAAGCGGTTGAGGTGTTTTTCCACGATAAAGCAGCCCATTTCGCCGGCGGTCGATACCGCAAAACCGGTCTGCCCGTTTTCGGCTTCGACCTCAACGATCAGCGTGCCGAGAACGTTGATGCCAAACGACTGGCGGGACTGTTCATACTGTTTATATTTGCTCATCGGCGTGGCGATATGATCGTCAATCCAGTGATTTGCCCCCTGGTCATGATAATCGCCGCCGCCAGCACCTTTCTCTGCGGTAGCACCGCCGATAAACCAGGCGCGGACGTGTTTAATTTTCGGTAGGGTCATGATCTTCTCCTTATTATGAGGCTTGTTGTTCGAAGGGGCTTTTCCACCCCAGCAGACGGGAAATATCTTTGGCACAGGCAATCGCCCTACCGGCGAGGTAATCGCGATTGTCTTCATTGATTTGCAGACGGGTACCCACCACGGAAATGGCGGCGGTCAGCTCGTTATTGGCATTAAAAACCGGCGCCGCCACGCAGCGAACATCGGGATAGTCTTCGCCGTTATCAAAGCTCCAGCCGCGGGCGCGAATACGGCCCAGTTCATCACGAAGCTGTTGGGCGCTGGTGATGGTGGTTGGCGTCGTCCGCTCCCACTGTAGCTCGCTGATAATCGACTCCTGAACCCGCTCGGGCTGCCAGGCCAGCAGGCATTTACCAATGCCGGAACGATATAACGACAGGCTCTTACCTTCGTGCGAACGCACGCTGATGGTGGCCGGGGATTCAATCTTCAGAATGTAGTAGGCGTTGCCGCTGTCGATGATGCCCAGGTGGCAGAGCAGCCCGCACTGATCCATCAGCTGCGTCAGGCGCGGGCGCGCCAGTTCGCGCAGGTCCATTTTGCTCAGCGCCTGCCCGGCCAGCTCAACCAGCTTGGTCCACAGGCAGTAGTTATCCTGATTATCCATGCTGAGGAAGCGCTGTTTTTTCAGCTCTCCCAGCAGCAGATAGGCGGTGCTTTTCGGAATACCCAGTTCGTCAATAATGGTCGCCGCGCTGCAGGGGCCGATGCGGGCGATCAGATTGAGAATATCAATGGCGCGGGTCAGCGCCGGGACTTTGCTTGATTCCAACATACTGGACTCCAATCCTGAATACTGGAATCAGTGTTGCGGTTGTCGGGCGTGTAAATTGTGAGCGACTTCAAATGACAACGCTATTCCAGCCGGGTGGACGTTCAGAGGGGAAAAAATGCGAGATAGTGCACAGAATTTTTTAAAGCTAGTACAACAGGCTGGACTCATCGCGCGCCGGGAGGGGCTCCCGACGCGGAGGTGGGTTTACGCTGAGAGAGATTCGACGACGTTAATCCAGCCGTGTTCACCGGCCACCGGCTGGCCGTTCAGCCAGCGGCGCAGCATGTTGAGGGCCATCATCGCGCACACTTCCTGACGCACCTGGAGGCTGTGGCGGTTGGCGGTGAATTTCACCCGCAGCGCGTGGGTGCCGTCCGGCGTGGAAAGCGCAAAGTTCAGGTGATCGCTCTCCTGACCACTTACCGCCAGCGCCAGGCCGGCAAAGTGTTTTTCGCGCCGTTCCGCCGCCCAGCGCGCAGACTGCGCCAGGGTCTCCTCCTGCGCCGGAATGACTTCGCTGGCCAACAGCGGAGCGTTGACGCGAGAAAGCTGAAGCGCCAGCAGACCACCGGTAAACTGCTCGCTCAGCGTCAGGCTTAGCTGACGCTGCTGCAGGCGACGGGCGATCTGCGCAGGCAGGCCTTCGGTACCTTCGAAAATCATGCTCTCTCCGGCCACCTTCTGCACTTCCGGCCACAGCGCCAGCATCGCCTCGCGCTGTTCGGCAGGCCCGGTCAGCTTCAGTTCGATAATCGGCATTGAGGAGCGATAGCCCATCACGACGCCCGGTGGCAGCTGCAGATGGTCGAGGCTCTGCGCCAGTTCGCTTTCGGAACGGCCGAAGGTGGTCAGGCGCAAACACAGCGGCGCAGCGGATAGCGGGAAACGTTCGCGCAGGCGCGGTAAGATTTCCTGTTCAACCATCACCTTAAATTCGGAAGGCACGCCGGGAGTAAAAAACATCAGGCAGCGGTTTAGCTGCACAGCAAAACCGCATGCGGTCCCGACCGGGTTGTTGATCATCTCGGCGCTTTGCGGAATTTCCGCCTGTTTACGATTGCTGGCGGCCATGGGTCTTCCGCGCTCGGCAAAGAAACGGGTCATGGTTTCCAGCCAATCTTCGTGCAGAATTAACCCTTCGCCTTTGGCCGTCGCCGCGGCCAGCGCGCTCAAATCGTCGCTGGTCGGCCCCAGGCCGCCGTTAACGATCAGCACGTCAGCGTGTTCGCTGCGCTCGCGTAAAATCGCCACCAGGGAGTCGAGGTCGTCACCCACGGTATGGCGACGCTTTAAGGGTAATCCTTGATTAAAAAAGAAATCCGCCAGCCACGCGGCATTGGTGTCGATGATTTGCCCATGCAGCACTTCATCGCCGGTGGACAGCATTTCCACGTTTAACATTGTGAACTCCAGCCTGATAAGTAGAAATACTATATCGCAAAGCGGCTGGTGAAAAAGCCTGAAAATCAGGCGCGGCGGAATACCGCGCCGGAGAGATTAGAAGCTGGCGTTGACGCCGACGTACGGACCGTCCGCGACCGCGTTATCGCGGTTGCCGTCTTTACCCGCCAGGTTAAGGTAGCGGTAACCGGCTTCGATGCTCAGAGGGCGCATAATGGTAAAGCGCGCGCCGGCATTGGCTTCCTGATAGCTGTCGATACCGCTGGAGAGTGAATCGGGAGAGTAATAGTATTCGCCGAACAGACGGAAGCTGTCGCCGATTTTCCACTGCAGACCGCCGCCAACCGCCGCCGCGTAGCCTTCATCGCCATTGTTCGGGTTGGTGTAAACGCCTTTTCCGCCCACGGTGGCCAGGAATGGCCCCAGGGGAATGTTCAGGCCCAATCCCAGCCCCGCCGCATCGCCGTCGTCATCATTGTGCAGCCAGTTGCCGGTTACCGCCAGGCCGGTCGATTCCGTACCGAATCCGACGCCAAGGTTAGTGTAGTGCTCGCCGGCCTGCCCGCTGACGCTGATCGCATTTGCCGCCGTCGAGACGAACATCATGCCGGCCAGGGCCATAAATATGCTTTTTTTCATTTTTATCTATCCAGAAAATAATAATAAGAAAATCCCAAAAAACCGCGAAATTGTACTGCTCCGTTTTAAGGAATCAATGCGTTATAGCGCGCTTTTACCGCGTGATTGTAACCAGTTGCTTCGGGAGCCTTGTTAACGGTCTCAGATATCAATTCAATAGTCAGGGTCAAATTGCTGGGTCTCAGCCTTTATTATACAAATAGGCTCCAGCTTATTTCGTCGTCGTAAAGAGATGAATAAGTTACATAAAACTTTGTCAGGAGATAAAGATGAGCAAAAAAGGATTAACCACCGCCGCCGGCGCCCCGGTTGTCGATAATAACAATGTCGTCACCGCAGGCCCGCGCGGCCCGATGCTGCTGCAGGATGTCTGGTTTCTGGAAAAACTGGCCCACTTCGACCGTGAGGTTATCCCGGAACGCCGAATGCACGCTAAAGGCTCCGGCGCTTACGGTAAACTGACCATTACCCGCGATATCACCCGCTATACCCGCGCAAAACTGTTTGGCGAAATCGGTAAAACCACCGATCTGTTCCTGCGCTTCTCAACCGTCGCCGGAGAACGCGGCGCCGCTGACGCCGAGCGCGATATTCGCGGTTTCTCGATCAAGTTTTATACCGAAGAAGGCAACTGGGATTTGGTGGGCAACAATACGCCCATTTTCTACCTTCGCGACCCGCTGAAGTTTCCCGACCTTAACCACGTCGTGAAGCGCGACCCGCGCACCAACCTGCGTAACCCCACCTGGAAATGGGACTTTTTCTCCCTGCTGCCGGAAACGCTGCATCAGTTAACGATTGATTTCAGCGACCGCGGCCTTCCGCGTTCCTATCGCCATATGCACGGTTTCGGCAGCCACGCGTTCAGCTTTATTAATGCCGATAACGAACGTTTTTGGGTGAAATTCCACTTCAAATCCCAGCAGGGGATCGCCAACCTGATGGATGATGAAGCGAAACGCCTGGTGGCAGAGGACCGCGAGAGTTCACAGCGCGATCTCTATGAGTCGATTGAAAAAGGCGATTTCCCGCGCTGGACCTTCTACGTGCAGATCATGCCGGAAGCGGACGCCAGCCGGGTCCCTTATAACCCCTTCGATCTGACCAAAATCTGGCCGCACGCTGATTATCCGCTGATGGAAGTCGGCGTGCTGGAGCTCAACCGCAACCCGGACAACTACTTCGCAGAAGTTGAGCAGGTCGCGATGAATCCGGCCAACGTGGTGCCCGGGATCGGCTTCTCTCCGGATCGCATGCTGCAGGGACGGCTGTTCTCCTACGGCGATACCCAGCGCTATCGTCTGGGCGTCAACCATCATCAAATTCCGGTCAATGCGCCGCGCTGCCCGTTCCATAACTACCACCGCGACGGCGCGATGCGCGTTGACGGCAATAGCGGCAACGGCGTCACCTATGAACCCAACAGCTTTGGCGCGTTTCAGGAACAGCCGGACTTTAGCGAGCCGCCTTTAAGCCTTGAAGGCGCGGCGGCCCACTGGAATCATCGGGAAGATAACGACTACTTCAGCCAGCCGCGCAGGCTGTTTGAGCTATTAAGCGAAGAGGAACATCAGCGTATGTTCCAGCGTATCGCCAATGATATGCGGGATATCCCTGAGTTTATTCAGCAGCGACAAATTGGCCTGTTCAGTGAAGTCCACCCCGACTACGGCGCGGGCGTGGCTGCGGCGCTGAAAGCCTTAAAGCACGGAGAGTAATACTGATGGCAGCCCTTGCGGCTGCCATTTTACTGTTTTTAAACGCGCTTAGTGCCGAAGCTTAGCGAGCTGCCGCAGCGACAAACCGGTTAGCTTTGCGACCTGAGAGGGCTCAAGCCCATCATCCAGCATCGCCTGAGCAATGCGCTGCGTCGCCTCCTGCTGTCCTTGATGCCGGCCTTCATTCCGGCCTTCCTGTCGACCCTTTCGTAAACCTTTTTCTATCCCCGCCTTCATTCCCTGAAGGACCCCCTCTTTACGGCCACGCTCTTCCAGAAAATGAGCAATATTCATCAGCGTCTCCTTATGCGGCTTGAGTGGCGTCTTTTGCGCGAGCTTGCGTAAAAAGGCCACCGGATCGGCGGCGTTGCCCGCCTGAAGCATATAATTCAGCAAAGTTTTAAACTGCCGACGCGTAGTGTATCCCAGGGATAATATCCTGACCAGTTGCTCAGAAATGTCCATCAAATCCCGCTGGCGAATATGTTTTTGCAGCAGTTCCAGCATAGCGACACGGCGGTGCTGTACAAGCCGATCGTCAGGAATCACCGTGACGTCTATCAGTGGAAAACGCTGGCTATACAGCCGCTCGGCCACCTCTGGCTGAGGGAAATCATCCAGCCAGCGCGTCGAGTACGGGTAAGGAGCGATCCTGCCGTGATAAAATAGCAGAGGAATAACCAGCGGCAGCTGATGATGCCCTTTATCAAGGTGGCGCTGCATGGCCGCGATGGCGTATCGCATCAGGCGAAACGCCATATGCCTGTCGGGAGAGCTTTGATGCTCAATAAGAATGTAGATGTACCCCTCTCCGTGCTGGGTTTTTAGCGAATAAAGAATATCCGAATGGCTTGCGCGTAGGTCCTCTTCAATAAAACTGCCGGATTCCAGCTGCAGCGTTCGCAGATCGCACTGTTCCCGCAAATGCTTCGGCAAATGAATAGACAAAAAATCGCGCGCCGTTGCCCGTTGGGACAAAAGGTGTTTAAACACCGCATCGTGCGGTGAGTGGCTTGCTATCTGTTCCATGATGGCCCCTGACCCGTTAACCTACGCTCACCCTACCACCGCACGCGTTCGCCGCGCGTTTTCGCTTGCGGTTTGCCGAGGCGGCTCGCAAACTGGGCCTTCCCGTTAGTTATCCCTGTCATCAGTAAGGAGAAATCATGCGTCAAAGGACTATCGTCTGCCCGCTCATTCAACATGAAGGACACTATCTGCTGTGCAAAATGGCCGACGATCGCGGCGTATTTCCCGGCCAGTGGGCGCTCTCCGGCGGCGGCGTCGAGCCAGGCGAGCGCATTGAAGAGGCGCTGCGGCGAGAAATTCGCGAGGAGCTGGGCGAAAAACTGCAGCTGACCCAGATTACGCCGTGGACCTTTAGCGACGATATCCGGGTTAAAACCTACGCCGATGGCCGCCGGGAAGAGATTTATATGATTTACCTGATCTTCGACTGCATCAGCGCCAATCGCGAAGTGACGATCAATGAGGAGTTTCAGGACTACGCCTGGGTGAAGGCAGAAGATCTTCCCCACTATGATTTGAACGCGGCGACCCGCAGGACGCTCACCCTGAAAGGCCTACTCTGAACAAGCGCGCAAAAAGCGCAGCCTGACCTTCAGCCCGCCCAGCGTTTCGCTACGCAGCAGCTGCGGATGGCTGCGGTGCAGGCGCGCAATATCGCTGACCAGCGCCAGTCCGAGCCCGGCGCCGGGGTTATCACCCACGTTTTCCAGACGATGGAACGGCATGAGCGCCTGCTGAATCTGCGCATCATCGATCCCCGGCCCGCTGTCTTCGACATCCAGCAGCACCGCCTCTCCGTCACGATGCAGGCTAACCGTGACGATACCGCCCTGCGGCGTATAGCGAATCGCGTTATCCAGCAGATTCGCGCACAGCTCGCTCAACAGCACGCCATCGCCGGCAATGGTCACCGTCGAGGGTTCCCCCTCATAGCCGAGATCGATAGCCTTGCTCCGCGCCTGCTGAAGACGCGAAAAACAGCTGTTGTGGACGATCTCATGCAGGTCCACCGGCGGAAACGCGTGTTCGCTCTGCTCTTTCCGTTTGATGGTGGCCAGCTGCAGCAGGCGTTCGGTGAGCAGAATCGTACTGTCAAGCGTGCCGCTCATCGCCTCCAGGCTCTCTCGCCACAGCCGGGGATCGCCGCTCGCCAGCGCCACTGAGGCCTGCGTTTTCAACACCGCTAACGGCGTTTTGAGCTGATGCGACGCGTCGGCGCTAAAGCGCTCCTGGCGGGAGATCATCACCCGTAACCGGTCGATATAGCGGTTAAAGGCCACGATCAGCAGACGGGTTTCCGACCACGGCAGCAGCTCCGGCAGCGGCGTCAGCAGGCCGGGTTCGCGCCGCACCATGAGCGCCGAAAGCCGGCGCATCGGCCGCAGCACGCGGCGCAGCAGCCAGCCGGTGAGCACCAGCGTCAACAGCACTAGTAGCCCCTGCGAGATCCATGATGAAAACAGCAGCTGTCCCGCCAGCCAGCGCCGCGACTGCAGCGTTTCGGCGATGTAGATTTCCGCCATGCCGACAACGCCGCCTTCGTTAACCGGCTGCAGCAGGCGCGCCACGCGGATGGCCTGACCGCGATATTCAGTATGATAAAACCACGCCAGCGCCGGATAGAGCTCGGTACGAGAGGTCGATGGCGGCATCGACGGCAGGTCGTCAAAACCGGAAATCACCCGCTTCTCGGGATCGAGTACCTTATAGTACAGCCGATCGTTCATATTCAGCTCGAAGCTGTCCAGCACCACCCAGGGGACATTCACCTCCAGCCTACCGCGGCGAACCACCAGGCGTTCCGCCACCGTGCGGGCGGATGAAAGCAGCGTGCGATCGTAAGCCTGGGTTGCCGCCTGCAGAGCGCTGACGTAGCTATTGAACGCCGACAGCCCCCATAGCAAAACCAGCGGCAGGCCGAGAAACAGCAACAGTTGAGCGAATAACGACTGCGGTTTATCCCACCTCATGAGCGAGCTCCAGCACGTAGCCCAGGCCGCGCAGGGTCACGATACGCACGTTGCTCTCCTGAAGTTTCTTACGCAGACGATGGATATACAGCTCGATGCTTTCCGGGCTGACGTCATCGTTCAGGCTGAAAACCTGTTCAAACAGCTGCTGGCGCGACACCGGCCGCGTACGGCGAAACATCAGCACCGTCAGCAGCGCCTGCTCGCGCGGCGTCAACGACAGCGTTTGTCCGCAGAGTAAAAAATAGCCTTCATCGCGATATTCCAGCGCGCCGATCTGCTGAACCTCATGCACCTGGCCTTCGCTACGCCGCAGCAGCGCGCGCAGCCTGGCATCCAGCTCTTCAAGCTCAAAAGGTTTCGGCAAATAGTCATCGGCGCCGACGTTCAGCCCTTTAACCCGATCCGCCACCGCGCTGCGGGCAGTGAGTAGCAAGACGGGAAGGGTCTGCCCGCGCTTTCGCAGGCGCTGCACCACCTCCAGACCGTCGAGTCCCGGCATGCCAATATCCAGCACCGCCAGCGCATATTTTTCGCTTTGCAGCAGATGATCGGCCGCGCGACCATCCAATACGCAGTCCACGGCAAACCCGCCCTGCACCAGCGCTTTCTCCAGCCAGTGAGCCAGCTCACGGTTATCTTCTGCCAGTAAGAGACGCATATCACATCCTGAAAAGTTGCTGCCGCATTGAAAGGGAAATGAAAGGTAATTGTTTTAACAATCACGCAACCGAATAGCCACATGCCGGTTCACATAATTAAAAAAACGTCTCCTGTATCTGACTGAGGAAGCTTATGAATATGCCATTCCTGCGCCGTGCTGGCGCCATTGCATTATGCCTTTTAACCGCCTCTGCCCTGGCCGCCGAGGCGCCTTCCCGTACCGAATGTATCGCGCCCGCCAAGCCCGGCGGCGGCTTCGACCTCACCTGCAAGCTGATCCAGGTCAGCCTGATGGAAACCGGCGCCATCGAAAAACCGATGCGCGTCACCTACATGCCCGGCGGCGTAGGCGCTGTGGCCTACAACGCGATCGTCGCCCAGCGCCCCGGCGAACCCGGTACCGTGGTCGCGTTCTCCGGCGGCTCGCTGCTCAACCTGGCGCAGGGCAAGTTTGGCCGCTACGGCGTGGATGATGTGCGCTGGCTGGCCAGCGTCGGCACCGATTACGGCATGATCGCCGTCCGCGCCGACTCGCCGTGGAAAGACCTGCCGTCGTTTTTGGCGGCGATGGAAAAAAATCCCGCCAGTATCGTCATCGGCGCCGGCGCCTCCATTGGTAGCCAGGACTGGATGAAAGCGGCGCTGCTGGCGCAAAAAGCCAACGTCGATCCGCACAAAATGCGCTACGTGGCGTTTGAGGGCGGCGGCGAACCGGTCACCGCGCTGCTGGGCAATCACGTACAGGCGGTCTCCGGCGATCTCAGCGAAATGGTGCCTTATCTCCAGGGCAATAAAATCCGCGTGCTGGCGGTGTTCGCTAACGAAAGGCTGCCGGGTGACCTCGCCGATGTGCCGACCGCCAAAGAGCAGGGCTATGACCTGGTCTGGCCGATTATTCGCGGCTTCTTCGTGGGTCCGAAAGTCAGCGACGCCGACTATCAGTGGTGGGTGGATGAGTTCACGAAATTGCAGCAGACCGACGCGTTCAAAAAGCAGCGCGAGCTGCGCGGCCTGTTCGAATTCAATATGAACGGTAAGGAACTGGACGCCTACGTTAAACAACAGGTGGAAGCGTATCGCCTGCAGGCGAAATCCTTTGGCCTGGCCAAATAATTTACGGAGGTTGCGATGAGCGATCGTATTTTTGCCGGAGTGTGGCTGCTGCTCTGCGCGGGTGGAATGTTTATCGCCTGGCAAATTCACAGCGAATACGCCTATGAACCCGTCGGCCCACGCCCTTTCCCGGTCGGCATTATCGGCCTGATGCTGGCATGCTCTGTTTTGCTGCTTCTGCGTCGGCCCGACGCCATCACGTGGCCCGGGCGCCGGGTTTTACAACGTCTATTAACCATGGTGGTTGCGCTGGGGATCTATGCGTGGGGTTTTGAATGGCTGGGTTTTCCTCTGGCCACCGCGCTGCTGACCGCCGTGTTTGGCCTGCTGTTTGGCGCCACCCTGCCCGCCGCCGGGATAGCCGGCGTCGCGATGGGCATCGCGCTGTGGTACGTCTTTGACGCCCTGCTTGATGTCACCCTGCCGCTCGGCGTCTGGCTGAGTTAACGGAGAAGATTATGGATATCTGGATTTATTTATCACAGGGCTTCGCCGTTGCCATGACGCCGGGCAACCTGACCATCGCGCTAATTGGCTGCTTTGTTGGCACTATCGTCGGTCTCCTGCCGGGTCTGGGCCCGATTAACGGTGTCGCGATCTTACTGCCGCTGGCCTTTGCTCTGCACCTGCCCGCGGAATCAGCGCTAATCCTGCTGGCTACGGTCTATATTGGTTGTGAATACGGCGGGCGCATTTCGTCTATCCTGCTTAACGTACCCGGTGATGCCGCCGCCATTATGACCGCTCTCGACGGTTATCCGATGGCGCAGCAGGGGCGCGGCGGCGTAGCGCTGTCGATCTCTGCCGTGAGCTCCTTTGTTGGTTCAACGATCGCTATCGGCGGGATCATCCTGTTCGCCCCGGTGCTGGCGCAGTGGTCGCTGGCGTTCGGCCCGGCGGAATATTTCGCCCTGATGATTTTTGCCATCGCCTGCCTTGGCAGCATGATGGCGGAAAATCCGCTGAAGTCATTTCTCGCCGCGTTAATCGGTTTAGGGCTGGCGACGGTGGGCGTTGATGCCAATACCGGCGTGTACCGCTTCACGTTCGACAGCGTTCATCTTTCCGACGGCGTGCAGTTTATCGTGGTGGTGATTGGGCTCTTTTCGGTTTCGGAGATTTTGCTGATGCTGGAGAGCACCAGCGGCGGGCAGAAGCTGGTACGGAAAACCGGACGCATGCTGTTTAACGCCAAAGAGGCGGGCCAGTGCGTGGGCGCGACCCTGCGCTCATCGGTGGTGGGTTTCTTTGTCGGCATTCTGCCGGGCGCA
This sequence comes from Klebsiella sp. GN_Kp190, assembly GCF_040061795.1. Lineage (NCBI taxonomy): Bacteria > Pseudomonadati > Pseudomonadota > Gammaproteobacteria > Enterobacterales > Enterobacteriaceae > Klebsiella > Klebsiella sp. GN_Kp190. The sequence continues at coordinate 109,982 of NZ_JBEAFN010000009.1, read as the reverse complement.
GGGGCGACCATTGCCAGCGCCATCACCTATATGACCGAGAAAAAGCTCAGCGGCAATAGCGCTACCTTCGGCAAGGGCGATATTCGCGGCGTCGCGGCGCCGGAAGCGGCGAACAACGCCTCCGCCTGCGGCTCGTTTATTCCGATGCTCACGCTCGGCGTCCCCGGCTCCGGGACCACCGCGGTGATGATGGGCGCCCTGACCCTCTACAACATCACGCCGGGACCGGCGATGTTTACCGAACAGCCGGATATCGTCTGGGGGTTAATTGCCGCGCTGCTCATCGCCAACGTGATGCTGCTGATTATGAACATTCCGCTGATCGGCCTGTTCACCCGCATGCTGACGATTCCGCTATGGTTTCTGGCCCCGGCCATCGCCGCCGTGTCCGCGGTCGGCGTCTACGCGGTGCACAGCACCACCTTCGACCTGCTGTTGATGGTTGGGCTGGGAGTGCTGGGCTACATTATGCGTAAAATGCACTTCCCGATGTCGCCGCTGATCTTAGGGTTTGTGCTGGGAGAGATGCTGGAGCAGAACCTGCGCCGCGCGCTGTCCATCAGCAACGGCAACGTTGCGATTCTGTGGCAAAGCGGCGTAACGAAAACGCTTCTGTTTCTGGCCATCGCGGTGATTGTTGTCCCTCCGCTGCTGCGGTACTGGCGGAAGCGCCAGCTTAATACGCAGGGCGACCTGCCCTCTTCCTGATGCTCAACGTCATTGGCGGTCGCTCAGCGCCGCCAATGACGCTATACGTTGAATTTCCACCACATCTGCCTGATAGTTATCGTTTTAACTTTCTGGTGATCCGTTATGACCGTCGCAGCATCCCGTTCGGGGTTAACATTCGCCGCGCTGGCGCTGGCCCTGATACTTGTTTACACCGGTATCAGCGCAGGGGATAAGCTCACCTGGCTGATGGAAGTGACGCCGGTGATTATCATCGTTCCGCTTTTGCTGGCCACGCGCTCGCGCTATCCGCTGACGCCGCTGCTTTACACGCTGATTTTCTTCCATGCCATCATTTTGATGGTCGGCGGTATGTACACCTACGCGAAAGTGCCCATCGGCTTTGACGTCCAGGCGTGGCTGGGACTGAGCCGTAACCCCTATGACAAGCTGGGGCACTTTTTCCAGGGGCTGGTGCCGGCGCTGGCGGCGCGGGAGATTCTGCTGCGCGGCGGCTACGTTCACGGGCGAAAAATGCTCGGTTTCGTGGTCTGCTGTATTGCGCTGGCGATTAGCGCCGTCTATGAACTGATCGAATGGTGGGCGGCGCTGGCGCTGGGACAGGGCGCTGATGAGTTTCTCGGCACCCAGGGCGATCCCTGGGATACCCAGTCGGATATGTTTTGCGCCCTGCTCGGCGCGCTGACCACCGTTTTAGCGCTGGGCCGCTGGCATACGAAGCAGCTACTGAACGTCCAGCGCGTCTGAGTCGGGCATCGCCTGCTGGTTGACCCAGTCACGTAGCGCCCGGCGGGAAATTTTAATTCCGCCGGTTTTCAGCGATTCAGGCAGCCGCAGCCAGCGCACTGGCTGCTGAAACCGCGCCAGCTTATCGGCGCACCAGCCCGCCAGCGCGGACGGGTCGTCATGCTCGCCGCACTCCACCACCGCCACCGGCCGCTGGCCAAACTCCGCATCATCCTGCGGCACGATGAAAACTTGCGTAATCCACGGATGAGCGCCAATCACCCGCTCCACTTCTTCCGGCTGAATACCTTCTCCGCCGCTAAAAAAGAGGTTGTCCACTCGTCCGAGGATAGTCAGCCTGCCGTGCTCCAGCCGGCCCCGATCGCGAGTGGCGAACCAGCCGTCGGCATTAGCGAGGGGGACCATTTGCCCATCGCGCCAGTAGCCTGCGGCGATGCTGTCCGACCGCAGCCACACTTCGCCATCGACAATCCGCACTTCGCGCCCCGGCAGCGGCTGCCCGACATCCGTCAGGCCGTCCGCCTCCTTGGCGCATACCGTGGAGGCAAACTCGGTGAGCCCGTAGCCGCACCAGCAGCGGATACCGCGCTTACCGGCCTGCTCGGTTAGCGCCACCGGGATCGCCGCGCCGCCGAGCAGAACCGCTTTCAACGACACCTCGGCGTCGCCGCTGAGCAGGCGCCAGAGCTGGGTCGGCACCAGAGAGGCATGGGTACAGCCGCGTAACGCCTGTTCCAGCGGCTGCTTGTCGCGTACCGTCAGGCCTGCGCCAGCTAACAGCCAGCGCCAGAGAATCCCCTGGCCGGAAACGTGAAACAGCGGCAGCGACAGCAGCCAGTCGTCCTGCGGCGCAAAGGGTATCATCGCCAGCACGCCTTCTGCGCTGGCAAGATGGGCGCGAAAAGCGTGCACCGCCGCTTTCGGTAGTCCCGTCGACCCCGAGGTTAGCGTCATGGACGCGATACGATCTTCTCGCCAGGCGACCGCGTGCACGCCGTCGCCGGCGCACAACGCTAATGAATTAAGCGCCACCGGAAGGTCGCCGCCGTTTAGCACCAGCGCGTGGCGCAGTCCCAGAGACGGCAGCAGTTCCACCAACAGAGGAGCAGGCAGCTGCGGATTCAGCGGCAGGACGCGCGCGCCGCACTGCAGGAGGGCCAGCCACGCCAGCAGAGCATCGGGCTGGTTGTAAGCGCGAAGCAGCACGCCATCGCCGTCGCGAACGCCCTGGGCGTGGAATCCCCCCGCCAGCGCATCAATTTGCGCGCACAGTTCCCGCCAGCTTAGCCGCCTCTCGTTCAGGCGCAGCGCCTGAGCCTCTTCCCGCAGCCGCCGCCAGTGGCGCCAGGGCCAGTCGCTAAAGGTCACAGCAGCGGCTCCAGCTCATCAACTTTCAGACACGGCAGCTCGCTTTCCGGCCAAGGGCGCACCAGCTGGGCACGCATCAGGCTCAGCGTGTCCAGACCGGGGATCGTGTCCGGGGTCAGCCAGGCGGCGATTCGCGCCAGCTGCGTCAGGCCAAGGCTCGACTCAATGGCTGAACTGATGACCGCCGTCAGCCCCAGGGCATGCGCCTGCGCCACCTGCTGCCGCACTTTTTGCAGACTGCCGGTCAACGTCGGTTTAATCACCACCGCCCGCAGCCCCGGCTCGGCGGCAAAGGTAAAGTCCGCCTCGCGCAGGCTCTCATCCCAGGCGATAGCGATACCCGTTTGTTGGGCAAAAGCGCGCGAATCATCGCGGTTTTTACAGGGTTCTTCGAGAAAGGCGATGCGGCTGCGATAGTGTGGATTCACGTATTTGGCAAACTGCTGCGCTTTCAGCGGCGTCCAGGCGCGATTAGCGTCGAGGCGTAGCGTCAGATCGGGAATCGCCTCCAGCAGCAGGTTGACCACCATGCCGTCGCGCACCGCCTCATACAGGCCGACTTTGACCTTGGCGACTTTTTCGCCGGGCATCAGCGAAAGCCTGGCGAACAGCTCGTCCGGATCGCCGGCGCAGAGCGGCGCCGCGCGATAGTCCGCAGCCTGCGGCAGCTCGCCGCACAGTTCCGCCATTGCGCAGCTCGCCCCGAAAGCCGCCGACGGCGGCGTTGGCAACGCGCCCTCTTCGCCATCGCGCCAGGCGCTCGCCCACGCCAGCAGCGCAGCCTGCGCCTCATCCAGCGTTTCCAGGCTGAATCCGGGCAGGGGAGATATTTCCCCCCAGCCTTCGCGCTCGCCGTCGCGCAGGCGCAGAAGCAAACCATCGCGGGTTTTTAACCGCCGTTCACGCAGCACCACTCCCGCGTCCATCGGTAGCTGCCAGCGGTAGACCTGCGCCTGCCGCATTACGGATTCCGTTTAAATTTGCTGAAGTCCGGCTGGCGCTTCTGATTGAAAGCGTTGCGCCCTTCCTGACCCTCTTCGGTCATGTAAAACAGCATGGTGGCGTTACCCGCCAGCTCCTGCAGTCCCGCCTGGCCGTCGCAGTCGGCGTTCAGCGCCGCCTTCAGGCAGCGCAGCGCCATCGGGCTGTTCTGCAGCATTTCCCGGCACCAGCGCACGGTCTCTTTTTCCAGGTCCGCCAGCGGCACCACCGTATTCACCAGCCCCATATCCAGCGCCTGCTGCGCGTCGTACTGCCGGCACAGGAACCAGATCTCACGGGCTTTTTTCTGCCCGACGATGCGCGCCATATAGGAGGCGCCCCAGCCGCCGTCGAAAGAGCCGACTTTCGGGCCGGTCTGGCCGAAGATGGCGTTTTCCGCCGCGATAGTCAGATCGCACATCATATGCAGGACGTGGCCGCCGCCGATGGAGTACCCCGCCACCATCGCCACCACCGGTTTCGGGCAGGTGCGGATCTGGCGCTGAAAATCGAGAACGTTGAGGTGATGAACGCCGGAATCATCCTGGTAGCCGCCGTAGTCGCCGCGGACTTTCTGATCGCCGCCGGCGCAAAACGCTTTATCGCCTTCACCGGTCAGAACGATGACGCCAATATTGTCGTCATAGCGGGCATCCGCCAGCGCCTGAATCATCTCTTTGACGGTCAGCGGGCGGAAAGCGTTGCGTACCTGCGGGCGGTTGATGGTAATTTTGGCAATCCCGTCCGCCGATTTTTGGTAACGAATGTCGGTGTAGCCTTCGGAGCAGTCCTGCCATTCAATCGGGGCGTAAAGCATGGCTTCATCAAGAGAGATCATAAAGTGTCCTTCGGTTAACTCGCTAAAAACTGCGCCAGACAAGCCACGACAGCGTCAGGGTTTTCCCGATGCGCGTTGTGTCCGGCATGATTAATCACGTGTGCGGTGGCGGAGAGTTCACCCGCGATGGCGCGAAACTTGCCGTCGCGTTCGCCGCAAAGGTAATGAAAAGGGAAATCGCGCGCCCGTAACGACGCGCGCAGATCGGGTTGTTCCGCCAGCGAGCTGGCCTGCAGCATCGCCGCCAACGCTCCGCCGTTATTGCGGCTGCGTAGCGCAACCAGCGACGCCCGCTGCGCTGCGTCCAGGGAAGCGAAGACCGGCTGCTGATACCAGTCGGCAAAGACCTGGGTCAGCGGCTCGCGGCGAAAGCGTTCAACCCAGGCGGCATCGCTGTGCCGGCGCAGCCTACGCTGGTTATCATCCCCCAGGCCCGGATGCCCCCCCTCGACGACAAGCCCGCAGAGCCCTTCGCGCGGCTGGCTGACATAGAACATCGCCACCCGTCCGCCGAGGGAGTATCCCACCAGCCAGTAATTAAGTATGTTGTAACTATTAAGCGTATTCTTAATCAACTCGCTGACATCGGCAAAATGGTTGACGGTAATATGCGCCGATCCGCCGTGGCCCGGCAGGTCAATATAGAGACGCGGATACGCGCCAAACGCCTGCCCCACCGTGCGCCACTCATGACTATCCCCGGCAAAACCGTGCAAAAAGACCAGCCAGGGATAGCCCGGCAGGCCGCTTTCAGCCACCGCGTGCAGCGTCATAGCTGACTCGCCTGCGCCAGCAGCTGCTGAAGCGTTTGCGTACCGTCGGTTTCATTAACCGCCAGCTCAATCAACGTCGCGCCGGGTCCTCGCCAGGCAACGTCCAGCGCCTGCTCCAGCTCATTCCAGTCCGCAGGACGATGGTAAGTCAGATTGAACATCGCCGCCGCGTGCGCGAAATGGATATTCTGCGGCATCAGATAGAACTGGCTGCGCTGCTCCTGCGGCGTGGGCAGCAGAGAAAAAATCTGCCCGCCGTTATTGTTGACGACAATCAGCACCAGCGGCGCGGAGGCCTGACGCAGCAGGGCCAGCGAGTTGAGATCGTAAAGCGCCGACAGATCGCCGACGATAGCCAGCGTCGGACGCGCGCTGGCGCGCTGCACCCCGGCCGCCGTCGCCAGCAGGCCGTCTATTCCGCTGGCCCCGCGATTGCTGTAGACCGGGTAACCTGCCGGTAGCTGCGACAGCGCGTCAATTAAGCGCACCACCAGGCTGTTGCCGACAAACAGCTGGCCCTGTTCCGGCAGATAGCGCCGGATTCGCTGCGCCAGCTGGGCTTCGCCGAAATCCTCGCTGCTGGCGACCGCCGCCTGCCATGCCTGGCGCGAAAGCTCGGGAATGACGGTGGGCCACGGCTGTCGTTTTTCCGCCGGATGCTGTTCAAGCCAGCGGTCGATGGCGCACACCAGCCGGCGACCGCGATGCTGGGCGGGATCCAGTCGCCCCGGCAAATTATCCACCAGCCAGTACTCTTCGGGTTCGCAGGTGGCCTGCCACTGCAAAACGCGTTTGCTGGTCAGGCTGCTGCCCAGTTGAACAACGATTTGCGCCTGCGCCAGTTCACTGACCGCCTTGCCGTTGCCCAGCCACAGGTCGGCGCAGGGGAGCGGCTGCCCGGTATGCGAGAGCACATCGCCAATCAGCGGCCAGCCGAGGGTTTTCGCCCACTCGGCCACCTTGACGCCCTCTTCCGCGCTCATCCGTCCAGCGACCACCACGCCGCGTTTCTGCCGCCAGAAAAACCAGTCGCGCTGCTTTTCACTTTCCAGATGCAGAGAGTGACGCAGCCAGGGCTTGTCGCTCTGCCACCAATCGCCGAGCTGCTGCTGCCACTCGGCGCCGGTGTCGTCCATATCGCCATACAGCGGTTCGGCAAACGGACAGTTAATATGAACGCCGCCGCAGTGCAGCGCGCCGAGCGCCTGGTCGAGGGTCGAGACCAGCCAGCGGGCGGAGATATCCTGCGACGGACGCGGCAGGGATAGCGTCTGCGACGGGTGCGAAGCAAACATGCCCGGCTGGCGAATCGCCTGATTCGCGCCGCAGTCAATCAGCTCCGGCGGCCGGTCGGCGGTCAGTAAAATGAGTTTTTCACCGGTCAGCCCGGCCTCAATCAGCGCCGGATAGAGGTTGGCCGTCGCGGTACCGGAGGTCACAATCACCGCCACCGGCTGACCGCTGGCTTTCGCCAGCCCTAACGCCAGATGGCCGAGGCCGCGTTCATCAAAGTGGGTATGGTGAATCAATGCGCGGTTTTCCGCCGCCGCCAGGGTTAAAGGTGTCGAGCGCGATCCGGGCGCAATGCAGATATGCTGCACGCCGTGGCGCGTCAATGCTTCAAGGATCACCGCCGCCCAGCGTCGGTTAAATGCGCTTACAGACATGAATTTGTCCAGTATCAAATATTGAGGCTAAGTATAGATAAAGCAAACTGTTGCCGTTTTGATATGTATCGTTTTCTCTATACTTCTGACAGCAGTAACGAACGCAATCCCGCGGCTTTATTTTCAATTTCCTGCCACTCCTGCTCCGGGTCGGAACCGCTGACGATCCCCGCACCGGCGTAGAGTCTGAGCGTACGCTGTTCGATTTTCGCCGAACGCAGAGAAACGCAAAATTCGCTTTGCGCCAGCGACAGATAGCCGGCGGAGCCTGCATACCAGCCGCGGGTAAAAAGCTCATTACGGGTGATAAAATCCAGCGCAACCCGGCGCGGTAAACCAGCAACCGCCGCCGTGGGCTGGAGCTGATGAAGGCAGCGGGCATCGTCAGGCTTCTCCAGCTCGGCCCAAATACAGCGCCGGAGATGCTGTACTTTCCGCAAACGGACAATCTGCGGCGGCAGGACTTCCAGCGCGCGGGTCTCCCCTTGCATCCGCTGACAGATATCCTCCACCACCAGCATATTTTCGCGCTGGTTCTTATCGTCGGCCATCAGCCAGTTACCCAAACGCTGCGCCTGGCGATCGTCCGCATGACTGGCAACGGTTCCCGCCAGCGCTTCGGTACGCAGCAGCGCCCCGCGACGCCGCCACAGCCGTTCCGGCGTAGAGCCCATAAAGGCCTCTTGCGCGTTAAAGACCATCAGGAAGTGGAAGCAGTTAAGGTTGCTGCGGCGGCTGGCCGCCATAATCGCTCCGGCGTTTAACGGAGCGACGAAGTGCAAATCGGTGGCGCGAGCCAGCACCACTTTATCCATCTCCCCCGCCGCTATCGCCTGCGTCGCCTGCGCAATCAGCTCTCTCCACTGCGGATAAGCCGGGAAATGCTGTTCGCTCAGCAGAGAGGGCATCGCGGTAGCCTGCGCCTGTTTCGCCACCAGCGAATCGAGAAATTCACGTGCCGCACGGGCATCGTCACGGAGCGAGGTCTCGCTATATAACACCAGGCGTAGCGTGGCGCTGCCGCCCAGCCGACGCCACTCCAGCCTCGGCAAGATCAACAGACCCTGCTGAGGATGAAAGGCGTTAAGGCCGCAAATTCGCAGATCTTCACGCCCCTGCTGGCGCAAAAAAGCGTGCGCCTGCTCAAGGGAAGCAAAGATTTGCACCGCCCCCAGCGCGGCCAGCTCTTCATCGCCGCTGCGCTGCTGCCAGTAGAACTGCGGCCACTGCGGCTGATGCGTGCACCACAGAAGGGGATCAAATGCGTCATTCAGCGCGAAGGGGACATCGAAAATTCGCGTGCCGGGCGATGGCGGGAACGCTTCATCCAGGCAGCGATACAGGCTTTCCAGCGCGGTGGATACAGACAGCACGCAAACCTCCACGGAGTAAAAACCCCACATTATACGGGGTACTACTGAGGAATAGCAGTACCCACGATGAGGGAGCGGTTTTTAATTAGCGCGGCGGTTAGTGGGTGGCGATTTCGAACGCCATGCCGATATGGTCGATGCCGTCCTCGTCGTAAACCTCGGTCACCGGCACAAAACCGAAGCTGGCGTAGAATTTTTGCAGGTGCGCCTGGGCGCCAAGATAGATAGCCTTTTGCGGCCAGTGTTGCCGGCAGCTGGCCAGCGCCTGTTCCATCAGCTGATAGCCCAGCTTCTCGCCGCGCACCGCCTGGCTGACAATCACCCGGCCAATCACCACCGGTTCAAACTCATCATCGCTCTTGAGAATGCGCGCGTAGGCTACCAGCTCATCGCCGCGCCAGCCGAGAAGATGGCGATTCTCCCCCACCAGATCGTCGCCGTCGACGTCCTGATAGGCGCAGGTTTGTTCGACAACGAACACCGCACAGCGTAATTTCAACACGGCGTAGAGCTGTGGGACGGTCAGTTCACCGTGGTGAAGATCCTGCCATGTAATCATCTGCGCTTCCTTAATTAATTTTAACCCTAAATAATTCAAGTGGCATGAAGGCGGCCAGCGAGCTAATCCCCAGGAGCTTACATGAGTAAGTGACTGGGGTGAACGAGTGCAGCCAACACACATGCAACTTGAAGTATGACGGGTATACTTTGTTTTTTGACTCACGCCCTAAGGACACTGGACGATGGAATTACTCTTTTTGGGGACATCCGCTGGCGTGCCTACCCGTACGCGTAATATGACGTCGATAGTGCTGAATTTGCAACAGCCAACAATGGCTGAGATGTGGCTGTTCGACTGCGGGGAGGGAACTCAGCATCAGTTTCTGCGCACCCCTTACCATCCCGGCAAGCTGAATAAGATTTTTATTACGCATTTACATGGCGATCATCTCTTCGGTCTCCCCGGCCTGCTGTGCAGCCGCTCGATGCAGGGTAATTCTCTGCCGCTGACGCTGTACGGACCGAAAGGACTTAAAGCGTTCGTGGAAACCGCGCTGCGCCTCAGCGGCTCCTGGACCGATTATCCGCTGACGATTATCGAAGTCGGGCCGGGACTGGTGCTCGATGAAGCCGGCTTCCGGGTCACCGCCTGGCCGCTCAACCACCCGGTCGAATGCTACGGCTATCGTATCGAACAGCATGATAAGCCGGGCACCCTTGACGCCGCGCAGCTTATCGCCGAAGGCGTGCCTCCCGGTCCGTTATTTCAGCGCTTAAAACAGGGATTAACGGTTGAGCTGGAAGATGGACGGCGGATTGACGGCAGCCGCTACCTCGGCCCGGCAACGCCGGGTAAGAAGCTGGCTATTTTCGGCGATACCGCCCCCTGCGAGGCGGCGCGGGAGCTGGCCTGCGGCGTGGATGTCATGGTTCACGAGGTGACGCTCGAACAGGCGATGGCGGAAAAAGCGAACAGCCGCGGGCATTCAACCAGCCAGCAAACGGCGGCGCTGGCGCGCGACGCGGGCGTCGGCACGCTTATCGCCACCCACTTTAGCTCTCGCTATGACGCTGAAGGCTGCCAGCGTCTGCTGGCAGAGTGCAGAGAGATATTTCCGTCTACCGTGCTGGCGGAGGATTTCATGGCGTATAGCGTAGAATAAAAAAGCGGCGTACCGCGGCAGAGAGACGCCGCGAATACGCCAGCCATTACTCTTCAGCGTAGCTGTTATAACGCAGAATAGATTTTAAATTGCGATAGCCCAGGTAATCCTGGATCGAGTCGTCATCAATTCCTTTTTTTCCCAGCTCATAGCCGCACGCGTGGCGCAGCATCCTGGGATGAATATTCTGCTTCAGCTTCGCCAGCTCGCAGCACTCGCGAATAATTTGATAAAAACGCTGGCGCGTCATCTGATTGCCCCGGGAAGAGATAAACAGCAAATCGTTATGAGCCGGGTAACACTCTCTGGCCAGTAGCCAGCGCTGTAATGAGATAATTTCTTTGGGTTGTAAGGGATGATACCCAGAGATACCGTGACGCGCCCGGCGAATATAAACCCGTTTTCGCGACAGGTCGACATCCCGCAAGGTCAAGGCGGTAATTTCGTTAATCCGACAACCGTGCAAAAAACACATCTGGATCATGCAGCTATTTCTTTCCGGGTGCGCACAATAATGTGCAGCAAGTACCAGACGCTCAACGTCCTTGACGCTAAGATATTCCGTATCTACCTGCATACGTTATTCCTTTTCATCCATTTGACTATAAAATTACTGATAGGTAAATGTCAGCTGTACAATAGACTCAAATTTACCCACCGTTGCTCCACCCCGGGTTGAATATAAACGGGCAGCCAGCGGGAATACGCCTTTCCCGGTACTGCCGTCGATAGCAATACTCATCTGGTCCTGATTTTTATAAAGAGTAGAGTGATCGCTACTGGTGATTTGCAGTGCGATATTCTGCGCCGCATCGCTGGCGGCCATATTGGCAAAATGTCTGGCATCATCAACGTCGATAACGCCGTCAAATTTTACCGTTGCTTTTGTTGTCCCCGCCGGGCAGTTTTCGACATTCAGGTAAAAGGATTTCCACTCTGAAGCGTTGCCGGCCGTTTGAAAGTCAATATTCAGGAGCGGGCCAAAATTAACCTCTTGATACTTCGTGTCGGTACTGACGTCACAGGGGAGATAATAAATATTGCCGGTAATATTCAAAGGGATCCCGCCCGAGGATGAAAAAACAGGCAGCAATAATGCCAGCCATAGCGTCTTTTTCATTATCTACTCCTGCTATTCAATTTCTGCCTGAATGGTTGCCGTAGCGGTAAAGCCTCCGCCGCTGGGTAAATTCCCGGTGGTATTAATCGGATAAATTTTCATAGTGGTGTCCCCGGTCTGACTCGGGTAATTAAAATTGACCGGCAGCAGACCTGAAATGACCGGTATTTTGACGCCGGTAATATTTTCAATGCGCACCGCAATATCGCGATTGGTGGTCGCCAGCGCAGTGCTATCGTTAGTATCCGCCATCCCCTGGAACGACAGCGCGATTTTTACCCCGGCGGAAATATTGGTACAGGCCACCGTCATATTAACAACATGTGGAGAGAAGTCCTTCGGCATCTGGCCCGCGGTTTTAAAATGGTTGGCGGCAATATCCTCAAAATCAATATTAATCGCTTTACCGGTATTAATCTCGCAGGACTGCGGAACCGTTACCGACCCGCTCATTGAAATTTGCGTCAGGGGGATACCGCTGTAGCTGCCCGTTTTTCGCGTCCCGTAGACACTCAGGATAACCGTCGGAGGGATCGTCACCTGGCCAACAAAAGGCCGGGTAAAATAAAGCGAAATATATCCCAGTGACCCTGTGTCAAAAATGGAGCCGCCGGGATTACAGGCAAAACCTTGATTATTCTGATTACTCTTATCCTCAATCGGCGTAGGAATATACTTATTCACACCCCCTGCAATAAATAACTCGGTGGCAATTTCCAGGTATTTATTTAGCTGGTAATAATTTAATCCGTTGCGGCTTTGCGTCGCGGTAAGGCCTGGCACCGTGGCTTTAAAATACGTCACCCCGCTGGCACTATCACAGTCACACTTTGCCTTGTAGGTTCCCCCGGTACTCCAGTGGTACAAACGGGAAAACTCCATTCCGGCCTGATTTTGTGAGGGATTAGTAAAGCTTTCAATAAATGAAAAGCTATCCTGAAAAGGCGCCCCGCCATTACCGGTATTCTGACACCACCCGGTTGCCGCCATCGCCTGCGGCGCGATCGCCAGCGCCGTCAGGCCCGCTAATATTCCCCATGAAAATCGTTTCATTGTCTCTGCATCCTTTCGATTATCGGCATTGCGCCTGGGCCACAATAATGCCGGTAAGTTCTTTTGCTGACGGCAGCGCATAGTGGATCTGGCAGCGGTCTTGCGTCCCGGAGCCCCACTTCACGTTGAGTACGCCGTTAGATTCCAGTCCGGTCAGGTAGACCTGTCCGCCATCGCCAACGATGAACGCCTGCTCAGAGGATGCCGCCCCGGGGACGCTGACCATGGCCCCGAAAGGCAGGGGTTGCCCGTTCTCCTGGCGTACCGTCATCAGTACCCGGTTACCCACGCTGGTGGCATAATTTGCGCGAACCACCGCCCCACGGGTAGGCACAACCGTCTGCGTCGCCAACTCGAGGTCGACATCGTCCGGCATCGTCGTGGTATCGAGCGTCAGGATATTCTTACGATACGGCGAGGCGTAAGGCACGACGGTATAGCCTCGCCAGTCGGTTCTGACCCCTGTTTGGCTATTCACGCCGACGCCGGCGGCGCCGGGCGCCTTGATGAGAGCGACGGTTTCGCCGAAAGGCTGCCCCAGCGTCAGGCCGTTTTCATGTACCAGCGCTCCGCCGCGCAGGGCGTAGTTCAGCCGATGGCTGTATTTATCATGGCTGTAGCCGCCGGTAAGTTCAGCATAGGTTGCACGCCAGTCCGCATTGACGCTGCCGCTCTCCCCTCTTCCCTGGCTGGTGTAGCCTTCCTGCACGCTCCAGCTCAGGTTATTACGCTCCAGCAAGGTGCCGGAGAGGCCCAGATTGTTGCTGGTGGAGCCATTTTTGCTGCTGTTCAGGGAGTAGTTGGCATAAACCGGCTTCGGTAGCCATTCCCCCAAAGGCACGCTGATGCTCAGTGCAAAGAGGTGGTCTTCATCATTACGCTTACCGGTGTTCTGGTCGGTCGTATTGCGGTTATAGCTGTAGTTCATGCTATAGCTGATGCCGCGCCAGCTATTGTTGTATCCGACGCCCACTGACTCCATAGTGCGGCCGGTATTCCAGTAATCTTCGCGAATATAGCTCAGCGACAGCGACCCCATTTCTTCGCCAAGGCTCTGGCTGATCGTCACCTCCCCGCGGTTGCGCCTCCGTTCAATAGAAGGCGTGTAGTTGTCATCCCGATAGGTATCCAGCACTTCCTGCATATCCCAGTAACCGCTGGTCGCATAGCGATATCCCGCCAGGCTTACGTTAGTCCCCAGGCCCGGGAGGTCTTTGCTGTAACGCAGACGTACCGACTGCCCGCTCTCTTTATCTTTATCCTGTCGGGTCGACCAGGCCTGGATGATATCGGTCGATACGGCGCCCAGTTCACCGAGGTTTTTCCCCATTCCCAGCGCCACCGACTGGTACTTACTGCTAAACTGGCCGCCGCCGTACAGGGTTAACCCCCAGGGCAAGCCGTAGATTGCCGTCGCCTGCGTGAGGGGCGTTTCGTCAATGCTGTTGTCGTAGGCGCGATACACGCCGGAGGTCATGCTATATTTCAGCCGCCCTTCGCGCTGCAGGACAGGGAGCGAAGCGTAAGGTACGATCAGGTTCTGCTCGCTGCCGTCCGCCTCTTTGATGGTGACGGCTAAATCACCCGAGCCGCCGGTCGGGTACATATCGGTGATTTCAAAAGCGCCAGGCGCGACGTAGGTCTGGTAAATCTCATAGCCGTTCTGGCGAATAATGACCTGAGCATTAGTGCGCGCAATCCCGCGAACGACGGGCGCGTAGCCGCGCAGGCTTTCCGGCAGCATATCGTCATCGGAAGCCAGCATCGCCCCGCGAAAGGGAACACCCTCAAAAACGTCGGCGTCCGTGCTGCTATCGCCCAGCGTCATCACCCCCTGTAGCGATTTGATGTTGCGCTGCGCATAAGTATAAACCGTGTCCCAACTATTACTGGACTCTCCCCCGCTGCTGCTGCGCGACCAGGTCGTGTAGTTACGTAAACGCCACGGCCCGACGTTGATACCGGGGCGCAGGTTAACGTATTGATTATCGCTGTCCGGCGTATCGTTCTGACGTGACCAGTTATTTGCCCCGCTAAAGGAGTAATTCAGCAGGATCGCCGGCACCCCCTCATCCCACTGTTTCGGATCCACCCAGCCGCGGGCGGCGCTGGTCACCGCCGCCTGCGGGAAGCTCAATAGCAGGCGCTGCTGGCTGAAGCGAAAATCAGATTTTGCCTGCGGTATCACGCTGATATCCGCGCAGCCGGGCGATCTGCGGCCCAGCTCTGGAAATTGGGAGACGCGCACGCCCCATTCGGCCAAATCGTCTACCGTCAGGCAAGGCTGTAATTCCGTTATTCCCGGCCCTTTGCTCTGCTGAAAAACCACATCGCGGGTGTCCATAAAAACGTTATTAAGATAAATATCTACCCGATAGGTCCCCGGCAGCTGTCCGCCAGCCTGCTCGTAAGCGGATAAATCCCTGACGCCCGTATGCGGGCCGTCCATTTCCAACAGGGCCGGGTTAAAAACCTCCCGCGCCAGGACATCTTCACACAGCGGTAGCAGCGCAACGGCCAGAGCGCCGGCTATCCGGTTAAGCCGCCATTTATTATGATTATTTTTCATTTTCCCTGGAACTCCCTGGCCTGAAAGCCTCTACAAAGTCGCGTGGTGCAGCGCGCCGGTACCGCCATAATCGTTAATCAGTTTCCACTGCAAAGCGCCCGCGCTGACGCCCGGCAGTTGAAAGCGCGCCGTTTCCCCCGGCCCCACCCAATTGGCCTCTTTAACTTCGGCGCCCCCCACTTTGACCTCGGCAAAATTCATATAAAAGGCGGTGGGATTCATGACCTGTAGCGTATTGCCGCTGCGCGTCCAGCGAAGCTGCTCCGTCACCATCTCCGGCGTTCCCTCAACGGATTTAGGTCGATAAATTAATTTGATGCGCGTTTTGATAGCGATCTGTAGGGTATTGGCGCCGGCTTTAGCCTGCGAGGAGGGAATCGCTTTGATGTTCATCCAGAACATACTTTCTTTATTTTCCGGTAAGCCGCCGCTGTAAATTACCCGCAGTCGGGTTTGCTGCTCGCCCTCAAGGCGAAATAAAGGCGGCGTTAACAGAAAAGGGGCTGCGCCCTTATTACTTTCAACCCAGCTTTGAATGAGATAAGGCGTAGCATCATTATTAGTTACGCTCAGTGAGGACTCTTTTTTACCGCCGGGATAAATCAGACGAGTACCGCCGGTCACCACGCCCGCATGCGCCGCAGCGCCGACCAACAGCCATCCAGCTATTAGCACTTTCAGGTATTTTTGCATCTCCAGCTCCCTGGAAAAGCGAGCCACATAGGGCTCGCTAACACTGTCATATAGACGGAAAATTAGTTATAGCTGATGGTAAAGTTGGCTGTACCGTCAGCTTTACCCGCAACGATAGTGCTTTCAGTCTGGATATAACGGACGCGGAACGGCAGATCGATATTGCCGGTAGCGGGGATGGTCAGGCTGGCAGAACGCGTATAGAGCGGCAGCGTCGCGTTGCTGCTGGCGTCAACCAGCTGCAGGGCCACGCCTTCGGCAACGGCAGGATCGGTACCCGCTCCGGTCAGCTGCAGTTTATCATTATCACCGTTGACGTTAGCGCCGGAGAACAGTACCGATGCTTTGGTGACGGTAGTCGGGCAGTTTTCCAGTTTAATCGCGAAATTCTGTTCAGCCGCAGTAGACCCCGTACCGCTAAACGCGGTCTTGGCAATCTGCCCCATCTGAACTTCCAGCGGGTTGGACAGGTCGTTCACCACGTCGCAGCCCGCATCGATAATATCGCCGATAAACTTCACCTGACCGTCATCCGCCAGCGCAGCACCAGAGAACGCCGCGCAACCGGCGACAACAGCAGCAAGTAATGTTTTTTTCATGATTTATCCTTTTCAATGCAGTCGATGCATTAACTTATAAGCGCAATACCCTGCGCATCCTTTTATTTACGTTTGATATTAATAACGCAACAAAACATTGACCCATGAAATGGATATAATATTTTGAAGTGGTCATTATGTATCAATATGACCACTTCAATTAATTAGAATATAAATTGCCAGGGAAGGCGTTTTTGATTTCATATTTATCAGGAAAAATCCCAATAAACACGATAAAAAGCTAAAGAATGAGAGGCGGAACAAACCATACATAAAGCCAATTAAAACAATTAAAAAATAAATGACACCTATACTTAATATAACTATATGAAAATAATAGTAAAAAATATTGTTAATCATAAATTGACATTGTTACTACCTGTGGATAGCATAGGAGTCAGTTTGATACAAAATGACTATTCCGTTTACCAAACTTCTCTAAACCTCGCATCGTTACTGGCTGTATAGATAACCGTGTGCTGAATATTCCGGTGTCCAAGAAAGTCCTGAATTAATCGCGTATCCACCCCCTTATTAGCCAGCGCGAAACCGCATGCGTGGCGCAGCATATGCGGATGCGCGTTGATTTCCAGCTGGGCGACGAGGCTCAGGTTCTTCATCATCTGGTATATTCTCTGTCGGGATAAAGGCTGGCCATTTCGTGACAGAAAGAGCCAGCCAGAATTATTTCCGGGATAATTATCACGCACGCGCAGCCATTCGTTGAGTACCTTTACCTCTTGTTTATAAATAGGATGAGTGGTTGAAAAGCCGTTCTTCAGTCGACGAATATAAATGACCCCGCTTTGAATATCGATATCAGAGAGCTTCCAGTGACGAATTTCGCTCACTCGACAACCATGATTAAAACACATCCACAGTAAACAGACATCGCGCTCCGGGTTTGCTCCCCGCCTGGCCGCTTCAACCAAACGCTGAACCTCCCCGACAGTCAAATGCTTACGTCTTGTTTTCATTCACTTTCTCCATCTACAAAACACAATAGCGTGCGTAGTAATAATAGTACGGAAAATAAGAGGATGAGTGGAAACGTAAAGTGAGATTAATATGATAAAAAGCATGAATAATACGAAAAAGAGTAAAGAAAGCGCCTGGCGCTTTTGCGTAGATAAAAAAAGGACCGCCGAAGCGATCCTTTTCTCTGCTAAAGATAGCATTACATCAACGGCGTAGCCAATTGTACGATGCTGATGAGCGGCTGCGGCCACACGCCCAGCACCAGTACCAGCAGCGCGGAGATGAGCACCACGATGCCTCCGGCGCTGTACTGCCAGTTAGACGGCGCATCGCGATTCAGTTTCTCCGGCGCGCTCAGATAGAGGCTCACCGCCACGCGCAGGTAGTAGTAGAGGCCAATCGCTGAACCCACCACTACCGCGCCGACCAGCCACCACAGGTGCGCATGCACGCCCACCGCCAGCACGTAGAACTTACCGATAAAGCCCAGGGTCATCGGAATACCGGCAAGAGACAGCATCATCACCGTCATTACCGCCGACAGAATCGGACGATGCCAGAACAGGCCGCGGTAGGAGTAGAGCGAATCGGCATCCGGGCCGCGGTACGGGCTGGACATCAGGCTCACCACGCCAAACGCGCCGAGGCTGCTGAACAGGTACCCTGCCAGATAAACGCCCACCGCTTCCATCGACATCTCACCGCTCTGCAGAGCAATCAGCGCCACCAGCAGATAGCCAAGATGAGAAATGGAAGAGTAGCCGAGCAGACGTTTAATATTGGTCTGGCTCAGGGCCATCAGGTTCCCGAAGATAATCGAAGCAAAGGCGATCAGGCCCAGCACCACGCGTACCGCCTCGCTGTCGCCCACCGGCATATAGAGGAACAGGCGCATGACCACGCCAAAGATGGCGATTTTACTGGCGGTCGCCAGGAAGGTGGAAACCGGAGCAGGCGCGCCCTGGTATACGTCCGGCGTCCACAGATGGAACGGCACCAGCGACAGCTTAAAGCCGAGACCGACAATCATCAGACCGAGACCAGCCAGCAGCAGCGGCTCGTGCAGCATGCCATCCGTCAGGCTCTTACCGAGCGCCAGGAAGGAGAGGTTACCGGAGTTGGCATACACCAGCGCCATACCGAACAGCAGAAACGAAGAGGCAACGGCGGACAGAATCGTATATTTGATACTGGCTTCCAGCGAACGTTTCTGGCGGAAGGCGTAGCCCACCAGGCCGAACAGCGGCAGCGAAATCAGCTCAATGCCGAGGAACAGCGCTGCCAGATGGTTAGCGCCCGCCAGCAGAATACCGCCCAGCGCGGCGATCAGCACCAGAAGATAGAACTCTTCTTTGTTGTCCTTGTAACCCTCAAGCCACGGGTAGGCGAAAGTACAGGTGGCGAGGCTCGCCAGCAGCACCAGCCCGGTATAGAGCATCGCGTAACCGTCAACGCGAATCAGCGGCGTGACGTCCATCGCTCCGTTCTGACCCACGAACCAGAGTGATATCAGCGCGGCGTTCAGGCCGAGAACCGACAGCGTGGCATTGAGGAAATGATTGCGTCGCCACGCAATGGAGAGCATCACAACCACCACCGTCAAGCCGACGATCAGCAGCGGTAGCAGTGCGATCAGTTGTTGTGGAGTTATTGTCATGGCGAATTACGGCCTTGTAGTAGAAACAGAATTAACAAACCACTGCTGAATGTTGCTCATCGCAGAGTGCGAGGTGTCCAGAATCGGCTGCGGGAAGAAGCCCAGCAGCACCAGCAGAACGACCAGCAGCAGGATGATCGACAGTTCACGCAGGGACATTCCCGGCAGCGCTTTCGCGGCGATTTCGCTTTTTGCTTTACCAAAGTACGCGCGATGCAGCATCGACAGCGAGTACACGGAAGCGAACACCAGACCAAAGGTCGAAATAACGGTAATCACCGGCACGGTTTTATAGCTGCCGAACAGAATCATAAATTCGCCGACGAAGTTACCGGTACCCGGCATCCCGAGGGTCGCGACCGCAAAGAACATCGACAGCGCAGGCAGCCACTTGATCTTGCTCCACAGACCGCCCATCTGACGCATATCGCGCGTATGCAGACGCTCGTAAAGCTGACCGCAAAGAATAAACAGGCCGGCAGCGGACAGACCGTGAGCAATCATCTGAATCACCGCGCCCTGATAAGCCAGCTGGCTGCCGGTGTAGATAGCAATCAGCACGAAGCCCATGTGGGAAACGGAGGTGTAAGCAATCAGACGCTTGATATCGTACTGGCTGAAGGCCATCCACGCGCCGTAGAAGATACCGATGACGCCCAGCCACATCGCGATGGGGGCAAATTCGGCGGAAGCGTTCGGGAACAGCGGCAGCGCAAAGCGCAGCAGGCCGTAGGCCGCGGTTTTCAACAGGATCCCCGCGAGGTCAACGGAACCCGCGGTCGGCGCCTGAGAGTGCGCATCCGGCAGCCAGCCGTGCAGCGGAACCACCGGCATTTTTACCGCGAAAGCGATAAAGAAGCCCAGCATCAGCAGGTATTCCACGCCGTGGGACATCGGCGTCTTCAGCAGCTCTTCATAGTTGAAGGTCCATACGCCGGTAGCGTTGAAGTGAACAAACGCCAGCGCCAGGATGGATATCAGCATCACCAGACCGCTCGCCTGGGTATAAATGAAGAACTTGGTTGCCGCCGTGATACGCGTTTTACCGTCGGAAGCCTTATGGCCCCACAGCGCGATCAGGAAGTACATCGGCACCAGCATCATTTCCCAGAAGAAGAAGAACAGGAACAGGTCGATAGCCAGGAATACGCCGATCACGCCGCCCAAGATCCACATCAGGTTAAGATGGAAAAACCCCTGATATTTCTCGATTTCGCGCCATGAACAGAGCACCGCCAGCACGCCCAGCAGCCCGGTCAGCACCACCATCAGCAGCGACAGACCGTCGATAGCCAGATGAATGCTAATCCCGAATCGCGGGATCCACGGCATCACGAATTCCGACTGCCACTGCGGAATACCGGTAGATTGCGTGAGAGAATAGCCGCCCTGCATCCACAACTGCAGGCCAAGCAGAAACGTCAATCCCATAGTGATCAGCGCGATCCAGCGCGGCATCTTCACGCCAAAGCGTTCAGTCTGCCAGCACAGGAAGCCGCCGATGAAGGGAATTAATATTAGCCAGGGTAATAACATGGCGATCTTTATTCCTTGTTAAAGTCCCGTTCAGGACCGATTTTCAACGAATTCTCACAGAAAATTCACTTCGGATTGCGGGTGTTATTGCCCGGCAGCGCTATGCTTGCCGGGCCTACTGCTTGTAAGTCGGGTTAACCGACAACGCCCACAATCCTCAAACTCAACGCAATACCATCAGCAGCGCCAGCACCACGACAGCGCCGATGCCCATAGAAGCCACATACCAGCGCAGATAGCCGTTCTCGCTCACCACCAGGCCTTTGCCTGCGAAACGGGAAAGGATCGCCGGAATGTTCATCAGGGCATTCAGCGGATCGCTCTTCAGCAGCCACGCCACGCCGAGGAACGGCTTAACGAACACTTTGTCATACAGCCAGTCAAAGCCCCAGGCGTTGTACCACCAGGTACCGAGCAGACGACCCGGCGCGCTGTTGGCAATCGACGTCACCAGCGTGCGTTTACCCAGCCACAGCCAGGCGGCAATCAGAATACCGGCGATAGCAATCACCCCGGAGGCAATTTCCAGCGTCATGACGCGTCCGTGTTCAAGCTCGGTGGTCTGCGGCAGTACGCCTTCCAGCGGCGGCACAATCAGCGCGCCAACAAAGGTCGAGAGCACCAGCAGCACAATCAGCGGCAGATGATGGGTAATCCCCTTCCCTGCGTGAGCGTGAATTTGTTCTTTGCCGTGGAACACGATGAAAATCATACGGAAGGTGTACAGGGAGGTCATAAACGCCCCGACCAGGCCGGCAACCATCAGATTCAGATGACCGTTCGCCATCGCGCCCGCCAGAATCTCATCCTTACTGAAGAAGCCCGCCGTCACCAGCGGCAGCGCGGACAGCGCCGCGCCCCCCACCAGGAAGCAGACGTATACCAGCGGAATAGACTTACGCAGGCCGCCCATCTTGAAGATATTCTGTTCGTGGTGGCAGGCCAGAATCACCGAACCGGACGACAGGAACAGCAGCGCTTTAAAGAACGCATGGGTCATCAGATGGAAAATCGCCGCATCCCACGCCTGCACGCCGAGCGCGAGGAACATGTAGCCAATCTGGCTCATGGTGGAATACGCGAGCACGCGTTTGATATCGGTCTGCACCAGCGCGGCGAAGCCTGCCAGCACCAGCGTTACCGCTCCGACGATACCCACCAGATGCAGAATTTCCGGGGTCATCAGGAACAGGCCATGGGTACGCGCAATCAGGTAGACGCCGGCGGTCACCATGGTGGCGGCGTGGATCAGCGCGGAGACCGGGGTTGGGCCGGCCATCGCGTCCGCAAGCCAGGTCTGCAACGGCAGCTGCGCGGATTTACCCACCGCGCCGCCCAGCAGCATCAGGGTTGCCCACCACAGCATGTTATTACCGGCTTCGAAGTGCGCAGGCGCCAGTTCAACCATTTCGCGGAAGTTCAGGGTGCCCAGCTCGTTGTAGAGAATGAACAGCGCGAACGCCAGGAACACGTCGCCGACGCGGGTCACCACAAAGGCTTTCATCGCCGCCGCGCCGTTCTTCGGATCGGTGTAATAGAAGCCGATCAGCAGATAGGAGCACAGGCCCACGCCTTCCCAGCCGAGATACATCAGCAGCAGGTTATCAGCGAGCACCAGAACCACCATGCTGGCGATAAACAGGTTGGTATAGGCGAAGAAGCGGGAGTAGCCCTCTTCGCCGCGCATGTACCAGGAGGCGAACATATGGATCAGGAAGCCGACGCCGGTCACCACGGACAGCATGGTCAGAGAGAGACCGTCCAGCACCA
Organism: Klebsiella sp. GN_Kp190; assembly: GCF_040061795.1. Lineage (NCBI taxonomy): Bacteria > Pseudomonadati > Pseudomonadota > Gammaproteobacteria > Enterobacterales > Enterobacteriaceae > Klebsiella > Klebsiella sp. GN_Kp190. The sequence continues at coordinate 87,906 of NZ_JBEAFN010000009.1, read as the reverse complement.
GGTTGAAGCCGACGTTGAAGTCGCCCACCGACATCCAGGTCCACAGCGGCACGCTGACCGCCTGTTTGCCGTTGGCGAAGAAGTCAACGCCGACAAACGCCGTGACCAGCGCCGCCAGGCCTACCGAGCCTACCCCCACGGTGGCGGATAAGTTTTCCGACCAGCGGCCGCGAGAGAAGGCCAGCAAAACAAAGCCAATCAATGGCAAAAGAATGGTTAAGGCAAGCATGTTCATCCGCGCAACTCACTTACTGAATCGATGTTCAGGTTCTGGCGACGACGATGGAGCTGCAGCAGCAGCGCCAGGCCGATACTCGCTTCCGCGGCGGCGAGGGTGATGGCGAGGATATACATTATCTGGCCATCGGTCTGGCCCCAGTAGCTCCCTGCAACCACGAAAGCCAGCGCCGCGGCATTGATCATGATCTCCAGGCTAATCAGCATAAACAGCAGATTGCGGCGGATGACCAGCCCCGTCAGGCCGAGGACAAACAGGACAGAGGCGAGGATCAGTCCATGTGTTAAGGGGATCATGCGTGTTCCTCCGTTTTTCTTTTATCGCTGTCGTTCGGACGGTTGCTCAGCACTTCCCCGACGCGCTCTTCACGGCCGATATGGAAGGCAACAACCAGGCCCGCGAGCAGCAGCATGGAGGCCAGCTCCACCGCCAGAACGTACGGACCAAACAGCGCAATACCGACCTCTTTGGCGTTAATCGCCGCGCCGTCGATACCCTGATCGTTAATACCAAGGATGGCGTAAACGATAACCACCAGCAGTACCGCTGCGAGAATGGCCGGACCGATCCAGATCCCAGGTTTCAGCCACTGGCGCTCCTGCTCGATTTCGCTGCCGCCCAGGTTGAGCATCATCACCACGAACACGAACAGCACCATGATGGCCCCGGCGTAGACGATAATTTCCAGCGCACCGGCGAAATAAGCCCCTAAGGAGAAGAACACCCCGGCGATCGCCAACAGCGAAATGATCAGGTACAGCAGCGCGTGCACCGGATTGGTGTGGGTGATCACCCGCAGGGTTGCGAGGATGGCTATCAGGCCACAGATATAAAAAGCGAATTCCATTGCCCTCTCCTTACGGTAACAGGCTCTTGACGTCGATAGGCTTAGCTTCGTTCTCTGCTTCGCCCTTATCTTTGCCGTCGATTGCCATACCCGCCATCCGGTAGAAGTTATATTCCGGGTATTTACCCGGACCGGAAATCAGCAGATCCTCTTTTTCGTACACCAGATCCTGACGTTTGTATTCGCCCAGCTCAAAATCCGGGGTCAACTGAATCGCCGTGGTCGGGCACGCTTCTTCGCACAGGCCGCAGAAAATGCAGCGCGAGAAGTTGATGCGGAAAAACTCCGGGTACCAGCGGCCGTCTTTGGTCTCCGCTTTTTGCAGAGAGATACAGCCTACCGGACAGGCTACCGCACACAGGTTACAGGCAACGCAGCGCTCTTCGCCGTCCGGATCGCGCGTCAGCACGATGCGGCCACGGTAGCGCGGCGGCAGATATACCGGCTCTTCCGGGTACATCCGAGTTTCACGTTTGGCAAAGGCGTGCATCCCGATCATGCAGATACTGCGGACCTGGGTGCCAAACCCTACCAATAATTCTTTTAAGGTCATGGTCAATTCACCCCTTATTGCGCCTGCCAGAGAATGACAGCCGCCGTTACCAACAAGTTGATCAGCGTTAACGGCAGGCATACCTTCCAGCCAAAGGACATTACCTGGTCATAGCGCGGACGCGGTAATGATGCGCGGATCAAAATGAACATCATCATAAAGAACGCGGTTTTCAGCGCGAACCAGATGAAAGGAGGTAACCATGGGCCATTCCAGCCGCCGAAGAACAGCGTCACAATCAGCGCCGATACGGTAACAATCCCGATATATTCACCGACGAAGAACAGACCGAACTTCATGCCGGAGTATTCGATGTGATAACCGTCAGCCAGCTCCTGTTCCGCTTCCGGTTGGTCAAACGGGTGACGGTGACATACCGCTACGCCCGCAATCGCAAAGGTCACGAAGCCGAAGAACTGAGGGATGACGTTCCACAGATGCGCCTGGTTGTTGACGATATCGGTCATGTTGAATGAACCGGCCTGCGCCACCACGCCCATCAGGGAAAGCCCGAGGAACACTTCGTAGCTCAGGGTCTGGGCAGAAGCACGCATCGCGCCAAGCAGCGAGTATTTGTTGTTGCTCGACCAGCCGGCGAACAGCACCGCATAGACCGCCAGACCTGCCATCATCAGGAAGAACAGGATCCCGATGTTCAGATCGGCCACCACCCACGTCGGGCTGACCGGCACAATGGCGAAGGCCAGCAGCAGCGAAGTAAAGGCAATCACCGGCGCCAGAGTAAAGATCACGCGATCCGAGAAGCGCGGAACCCAGTCCTCTTTAAAGAACATTTTGATCATGTCGGCGACGAGCTGCAGCGAACCGCCCCAGCCCACGCGGTTAGGCCCGTAACGGTTCTGGAACAGGCCCAGCAGACGACGTTCGCCAAAGCTCATAAACGCGCCGCAGGTCACCACCACCAGCAGAATCACCACCGCTTTAAGGATGCCTAACAGAATGTCGATGAGATCGGGAGTTAACCAACTCATGCTTTCGCCTCCTGCAGAGTATCAATACGCGCTCCGGTCAGCACCGGTGCAATCCCTGGCATGCCCATCGGTAAGCCAACCTGCCCTGCCGTCAGCCCCGCCGAGATTACCAGCGGCAGGCTAAGCGCCTGGCCATCAACGCTGAAGGAAACCATCGCCCCTTCGTTCACGCCAAGCTTCGCGGCATCTGCCGGGTTCAGCTTAACGTACGGCTGCGGCATGCGGCTCTGGAATACCGGAGCACGCTGCGACAGCTCGTCGCTGCCGAACAGATGATAGTAAGGCGCGATACGCCATTTCCCTTCTTCAGCCTGGAAGCTTGCCGGTACCGCGGTAAAGTACTCAAGACCGCTGGCGGAGGCTTCAATCAGACGCACGCCCGGATCGCCGTGGCGCAGTTTACCACCCACTTCATCCTGGAACTTGTTCCACGCCTGCGGGGAGTTCCAGCCCGGAGCCCAGGCAAAGGGAATTTGCGAGCGCGGCGCGGACGGCTGGTTGTTCCCTTCCATGGAGAAGGCAAACATGGTGTCTTTATCCTGCGGCTGACGGGGTTCATGCACGCTAATGTTGGCGCGCATCGCCGTACGACCGCTATAGCGATGCGGTTCACGGGCCAGCTTCTGACCGCGAATGCGGAAGGTTGCATCCGGCGCGGCGTCTTTGATACCGGCCAGCTGCGGTAGCGCGGCAATGGCGGCGTCAATCACGTGGTCCAGCTGCGTCCAGTCAACCTGGCGATTGTTAACGGTGCTGTGCAATGAGTGCAGCCAGCGCCAGCTTTCCAGCATCACGGTTTTCGCGTCGTAGTAGGCCGGGTCGTAAACCTGGAAGAAGCGCTGGGCGCGACCTTCGTTGTTGACCACGGTACCGTCGCTTTCCGCGAAGCTTGCCGCGGAGAGCACCAGATGCGCTTTTTCCATAATCGCGGTACGCTGATGGTCAACCACCATGACCAGCGGCGCTTTCGCCAGCGCCGCGTCAACGCGGGCGGCTGAAGCGTGGCGGTGCAGGTCGTTTTCCAGCACGATAACCGCATCGGCGTTACCGGTCTCCAGTTCGCTCAGCGCCTCTTCAAGCGAGCCGCCGCCGATCATCCCGAGTCCTACGCTGTTCACTGCCCGGGCGACCATGGTCACGCCAACGTCAGCGCCGCGGCCTTTCAGGGCTTTCGCCACGTTGGCGGCGGCCTGAATCACCTCGATGCTGCCGGCGTTGGTTCCGGAAACAATCAGCGGTTTTTTCGCTCCGGCTAACGCCTGAACGATCACGTCGATTTTGCCTTTCAGCTCGCTGCTCAGCCCTTCGACCGCCGGCGCGCTATCGTCCAGCGCGTGGGCGATGGCGAAGCCTAGACGCGCCTGATCTTCCACCGGCGCGCGGTAGGTCCATGCGGCGATATCATCAAGACGCGTGTCGTCGATATTGGTCACGAACAGCGGATGCTTCGCGCGCTGGCCGATGTTAAGGATCGCGGCGATCTGCCAGTCGGCGACTTTCTGCGCCGCCGCCATTTCACGCGCTTTGCCTTTCACCGCCTGACGCACCGCCAGCGCGATACGCGCGCCGGTCTGGGTGATGTCCTCACCGAGGATCAGCACCGCATCGTAGGATTCGATCTCGCGCAGCGCCGGGGTATGAATACCGCCTTCGCGCAGCACTTTCAGCATCATCTGCAGGCGCGCTTGTTCGCCCTTCGCGATGCCGGTATAGAAGTTTTCGGCGCCGACCAGCTCGCGCAGCGCAAAGTTGCTTTCAATGCTGGCGCGCGGGGAGCCGATACCAATCACCTTCTTCGACTGGCGCAGGATATCTGCCGCCCCCTGCATCGCCTGTTCGGCGTTGAGGGTGATCAGATCGTCGCCGCGGCGCTGAACCGGCTGACGCGGACGATCTTTCAGATTGACATAGCCATAGCCGAAACGACCGCGGTCGCAGAGGAAGTAGCGGTTAACAGTACCGTTATAACGGTTTTCGATACGACGCAGTTCGCCGTAGCGCTCGCCGGGGCTGATGTTACAGCCGATGGAACACTGCTGGCAGATGCTTGGCGCAAACTGCATGTCCCACTTACGGTTATAGCGCTCGGAGTGCGTTTTATCGGTAAAGACGCCGGTCGGACAGACTTCCACCAGGTTACCGGAGAACTCGCTTTCCAGCGTACCGTCTTCCGGACGGCCAAAGTAGACGTTGTCGTGAGCGCCGTAGACGCCCAGGTCGGTACCGTCGGCATAGTCTTTGTAGTAGCGAACGCAGCGGTAGCAGGCGATGCAGCGGTTCATTTCGTGAGAGATGAACGGCCCCAGATCCTGGTTGCGGTGGGTACGCTTGGTAAAGCGGTAGCGACGGAAGCTATGACCGGTCATTACGGTCATATCCTGTAAGTGGCAGTTGCCGCCCTCTTCGCATACCGGACAGTCGTGCGGGTGGTTGGTCATCAGCCACTCAACTACGCTTTCGCGGAACTGCTTCGCTTCTGCGTCGTCGATGGAAATAAAAGTGCCGTCGGATGCCGGTGTCATACAGGACATCACCAGGCGGCCACGCGTGTCTTCCGCGTTCTGATATTGCTTCACCGCACACTGGCGGCAAGCACCAACGCTTCCCAGCGCCGGATGCCAGCAAAAGTAAGGAATATCAAGACCCAGAGAGAGACAAGCTTCTAACAGGTTGTCCGCTCCGTTGACCTCGTACTCTTTGCCGTCTACATGAATCGTAGCCATTAGCGTGCTTCCAAAATAAAAAAACCTTTAGATTACCAGCGCGTCTTAAGCAGGTTCGGCTGAATCCCGTTGATTGCATGGGTATTGCTGAACTGCTGTTTAATGCCAGCTTCGAATTCTTCGCGGAAATATTTAATCGCGCTCTGTAGCGGCTCAACCGCACCCGGCGCGTGCGCGCAGAAGGTTTTACCCGGACCGAGGAATCGACACAGTTGCTCAAGCGTCTCGATATCACCCGGCTGGCCTTCGCCGCGCTCGAGAGCGCGCAGAATTTTCACGCTCCACGGCAGACCGTCACGGCAAGGCGTACACCAGCCGCAGGACTCACGGGCAAAGAACTCTTCCAGGTTGCGTACCAGCGGCACCATGCCAATCTCATGGTCAACCGCCATCGCCAGCGCGGTGCCCAGACGGCTGCCCGCTTTACCAATGCTTTCGAATTCCATCGGCAGGTCGAGATGCGCTTCGGTCAAGAAGTCGGTGCCCGCGCCACCCGGCTGCCAGGCTTTGAACTTCAGGCCATCGCGCATGCCGCCCGCGTACTCTTCGAGGATCTCGCGCGCGGTGGTGCCGAACGGCAGCTCCCAGACGCCCGGATTCTTCACGCGGCCGGAGAAACCCATCAGCTTGGTGCCGGCGTCTTTACTGGTCGAAATGTTCTGATACCACTCGACGCCGTTGGCCAGAATCGCCGGGACGTTGCACAGGGTTTCAACGTTGTTTACGCAGGTCGGTTTGCCCCAGACGCCGGAGCTGGCCGGAAACGGCGGCTTCGAACGTGGGTTGGCGCGGCGGCCTTCGAGGGAGTTAATCAGTGCGGTTTCTTCGCCGCAGATATAGCGCCCTGCCCCGGTGTGCACAAACAGTTCGAAGTCAAAACCGGTACCAAGGATATTTTTACCCAACAGGCCCGCTTCGGTCGCTTCGGCAATGGCCCGGCGCAGATGCTGCGCCGCTTCGATATATTCGCCGCGCAGGAAGATATAGCCGCGCCAGGCTTTCAGCGCGAACGCGGAGATCAGCATGCCTTCCACCAGCAGGTGCGGCAGCTGTTCCATCAGCAGGCGGTCTTTATAGGTGCCCGGCTCCATTTCATCAGCGTTACACAGCAGGTAACGGATGTTCATGGACTCGTCTTTCGGCATCAGGCTCCACTTCAGACCGGTGGAAAAGCCCGCGCCGCCGCGCCCTTTCAGGCCAGCGTCTTTTACCGCAGTGACGATTTCATCCGGCGCCATGCCGGAGAGCGCTTTACGCGCCCCGGCGTAGCCGTTTTTACTCTGGTATTCATCCAGCCATACCGGCTGTTTGTCGTCGCGCAGACGCCAGGTTAACGGATGGGTTTCGGCAGTACGAATAATGGTTTTCATTTATACCGCTCCAGGAGGTCAGGAATCGCTTCCGGCGTCAGATAACTGTGAGTGTCCTCATCAATCATCATGGTCGGCCCCTTGTCGCAGTTGCCCAGGCAGCAGGTCGGCAGCAGGGTGAAGCGGCCATCAAAGGTGGTTTGACCCGGTTTGATATCCAGCTTCTTCTCAATCGCCGACTGAATGCCCTGGAACCCGGTGATGTGGCACACCACGCTGTCGCAGTAGCGAATCACGTGACGGCCCACCGGCTGGCGGAAAATCTGGCTGTAGAAGGTCGCAACGCCTTCTACGTCGCTGGCCGGGATCCCCAGCACATCGGCGATAGCGTAGATTGCGCCGTCCGGCACCCAGCCGCGCTGCTTCTGAACGATCTTCAGCGCTTCAATGGACGCCGCACGCGGGTCTTCGTAGTGGTGCTTCTCGTGCTCAATCGCCTCACGCTCTGCCGCACTCAGCTCAAAAGCCTCGGTTTGTGGTTGTTGATTCTCGTGCATAATTAGCGGTCCACGTCTGACATAACAAAATCGATACTACCCAGATAGACAATCAGGTCGGAGACCAGACTGCCGCGAATAGCGGCCGGGATCTGCTGCAGGTGCGCGAAGCTTGGCGTGCGCACGCGGGTGCGGTAGCTCATGGTGCTGCCGTCGCTGGTCAGGTAGTAACTGTTAATACCCTTGGTCGCTTCAATCATCTGGAAGGATTCTTGCGCCGGCATGACCGGGCCCCAGGAAACCTGCAGGAAGTGCGTAATCAGGGTTTCGATATGCTGCAGCGTGCGCTCTTTTGGCGGCGGCGTCGTCAGCGGATGATCCGCCTTGAACGGGCCTTCCGGCATGTTATCGAGGCACTGCTGAAGAATTCGCAGGCTCTGGCGCAGCTCTTCCACTTTCAGCATCACGCGGGTGTAGCAGTCGGAGACGCCACCGCCGGTCGGGATCTCAAAGTCGAAGTTTTCATAGCCAGAATAGGGACGCCATTTACGTACGTCGAAGCCGATGCCGGTCGCGCGCAGGCCCGCGCCGGTGGTGCCCCACTCCAGCGCTTCTTTCGCGTTGTAGGCGGCAACCCCTTTCGAACGACCGATGAGGATGGTGTTGCGCAGCGCGGCTTTCTCATAGGAATCCAGACGCTTCGGCATCCACTCGAGGAATTCGCGCAGCAGGCGATCCCAGCCGCGGGGCAGGTCGTGCGCGACGCCGCCGATGCGGAACCAGGCCGGGTGCATACGGAAACCGGTGATCGCTTCCACCAGATCGTAGATCTTTTGACGGTCGGTAAAGGCAAAGAACACCGGCGTCATCGCCCCGACGTCCTGAATAAAGGTGGAGATGTACAGCAGATGGCTGTTGATACGGAACAGCTCGGAGAGCATCACGCGGATCACGTTGACGCGATCCGGCACGGTTATCCCCGCCAGTTTCTCAACCGCCAGCACGTAAGGCATTTCGTTAACGCAGCCGCCGAGATATTCAATACGGTCGGTATACGGAATGTAGCTGTGCCAGGACTGGCGCTCGCCCATTTTCTCGGCGCCGCGGTGGTGGTAGCCGATATCTGGCACGCAGTCGATGATCTCTTCGCCATCAAGCTGCAGAATAATACGGAACGCACCGTGAGCGGAGGGGTGGTTCGGGCCGAGGTTAAGGAACATGAAGTCCTCGTTTTCGGTCCCGCGCTTCATGCCCCACTCTTCCGGTTTGAAGGTCAGCGCTTCCATTTCCAGATCCTGTTTGGCTTTGGTCAGCTCAAACGGGTCAAATTCGGTGGCGCGCGCCGGGTAGTCTTTACGCAGCGGGTGACCTTCCCAGGTCGGCGGCATCATGATGCGGCGCAGGTTCGGGTGACCATCGAAGGTCACGCCAAACATCTCCCAGGTTTCACGCTCATACCAGTTGGCGTTAGGGAACAGTTTGGTGAAGGTCGGCAGATGCAGATCGTTTTCAGACAAGGCAACCTTGAGCATGATGTCGCGGTTGCGGTCTATGGAAATCAGATGATAGAAAACGGAAAAATCCGCGGCGGGTAAACCGTCGCGGTGCGTGCGCAGACGTTCATCCATGCCGTGCAGGTCAAACAGCATCACGTAAGGCTTCGGCAATTTCTTCAGGAAATCACCCACCTCAAGCAGCTGTTCACGCTTCACCCAAACCACCGGAACGCCGGTGCGGGTTGGCTGAACGGTAAAGGCATCCGGCCCAAAACGGTTGCGCAGTTCGCCGATCACCGGGTCATCAAGGTGATCGCGGGTTTGCCAGGCTGGTGCGGCGTCATGCGCGGTTAAATCGGTCATATTGTTCACCATTGCAAAAGGTCCGTGGTGACTGCCGGCGAGGCTTCGCGCTGTAGTAGATTGATTTGCGAAGTTTTTATCCCGCCCGCAGGCGCAAGTTAAATCTCGTCCGGAGTCCGCAGATTGGTCACTGCAATACGTTCGCCGCGTTTACGCTCGCGTTCCGACTGCATATTGGCGCGGTACACGCCCTGATCGCCAACCACCCACGAGAGCGGACGGCGTTCTTTACCAATGGATTCCTGCAGCAGCATCAGCGCCTGCATATAAGCTTCCGGACGCGGCGGGCAGCCCGGGATGTAAACATCGACCGGAATAAACTTATCCACGCCCTGGACGACAGAGTAAATATCGTACATTCCGCCGGAGTTGGCGCATGCGCCCATCGAGATAACCCACTTCGGCTCCAGCATCTGGTCATAAAGACGCTGAATGACCGGCGCCATTTTGGTAAAGCAGGTGCCGGCAACCACCATCAGGTCAGCCTGACGCGGGGAGGCACGTAATACTTCTGCACCAAAGCGCGCAACGTCATGCACCGCGGTGAATGACGTCACCATTTCCACGTAGCAGCAAGAAAGGCCGAAGTTGTAAGGCCAGATTGAGTTCTTACGGCCCCAGTTCACCATGTCATGCAAGGCGTGTTCGAGTTTCCCCATATACACGCTTTTATTGACTTCTTGCTCCAGGGGGTCGGTTACGATCTCCTGTTTTTGCAGGGGGTAACGGTCGTTCTCACCGTTAGGATCGATGCGGGTGAGCGTATAATCCATCTTATTGCCTCGCTTTTACTGCGTATGACGGTTAGTGGGACTGTCTGTTTCCGGGTTAACCAGCGTGCGACGGGAGCGCGCAGGCGTCCAGTCCAGTGCGCCGATACGAACGAGGTAAACCAGACCAGCCAGTAGCACTAAAATGAAAATTGCGGCTTCCACAAAGCCGACCCAGCCGCTTTCACGGATAGAAGTCGACCATGCGTAGAGATACAGGGCTTCCACGTCGAAGATAACGAAGAACATGGCAACCAGATAAAACTTCGCAGAAAGACGTAAGCGAGCCGAACCGACGGAGTCGATCCCGGATTCAAACGGCGTGTTCTTGCTTCGCGCGCGCGCGCGTCCGCCAAGGTACCAGCCGCCGACGAGCATCAGGCAGCACAGGCCGATAGCGATGATGAGAAATATAGCGAATGCCCAATGATGAGCGATGACTTCAGTGGATGTTGACATACGCATTGCTTAACCAAAAAAGTGTAGCGCTAAAACCCTCTGCTCTTACTGGCAGATGAACGCCACAGCGTTTCACGGGGAGGAATAAAAAAATAGCCGTGCAAAAAAGCGTCCCTGGGTGATGTGGAAGGCCAGTTGCGGTGGCTTTTTACTCCTTTCATTAACCTTTTGTCAACTTTAACAAAAGTTTTCACAACATTAATTTACATTGGATTTTTTTCATTAACATTAAATGCCCTTTCATGCGGAATAACCTTGCATACTGTTCGGCTTTAGTGTTGTTGAATCGTGTCCGTTTCCGCCGTAAATCAAAATGGCCCGCCTATTTTGACAGGATTCAGACACGATTCCTCCCCCTAAGGAGGGGTATTTTCTTGATCTGCGACACGCTTTTGTTAATTCAACCAAGAAAACAGCAACAAACCAGATGGTTTTTTAACATTAGCAGGAAGTATTGAAAGTGCAGAGAAAAGTCGAGAAATGAGAGGAGGAGCGGATCTAACCTACTGATTTAGCTCAAAAGAAATCAACAAAAGTTTCTATTAATCAATAAAATTTGAAAAAAACGAACCGCAGCGGCAATTTCACACGTCTGGGGTTCGTTTTTACACTTACATTTTGTTACCAGTTTTTGTGATGTTTGTTAGCTTTTCCCGCTCAGGAAATAAGGGAATTATCTCCCCCTTCGGGAGTATAAACGCGTTGCGTTGACCACGGCTGGTACTCTGCGCTCAACGACTGAAAAATGGCCTGCGTCAGCTCGCTTGCCTTCTGCGGATTGCAGTTCAGCATGTAGCGAGTATCCGGCAGTACGGGTAAACCGTCACTCCGGCCCGGTACGCGAAATTCGGGGCTCATCATCTCTACCGGCTGCGCGGTCACGCCAAGCCCGGCTTTCACCGCCGCCTTCACCCCCGCCATTGAGCTTGCCGCATGGGAAAGATGCCACGCAACGCCGGCGGCGTTGAGTACCTCAACGATCTCTTCCCGAAACGGATCCGGGGCATCCAGCAAAACAAGCGGGACAGACTCGCCCTGAGGGAGGACATAATCCGCTGCGCAGTACCACAGCGTTGGCGACGTGCGCAGCGTCAGCATGTCAGAACCCTTGGTTTGTCGGGTCGTCAGCGCAAGATCGATTGCCCCGCTCTTCAGCATATCGACGATATCAAGGTGTTTGAGGACTTTGATTTCCAGCGTCAGCCTGGGATAAAAACTACCAATCCGGTTTAACAGGCACGGTAAAATGGTATCCGCCGTCTCATCAGAGGCTCCGACAGTCAGCGTTCCCTGCAGGCTGCCAAACATGAGCGACATACAGGCTTCATCATTAAAGCGCAGAATTTTCCGCGCATAGCCCAGCAGCTGAATGCCCTGCTCGGTCAGAAGCTTATTGCGCCCGTGGCGAGCAAAAAGCTCTTTGCCAACCAGCTGCTCCAGCCGCTGCATCTGCTGGCTCACCGCTGACTGGGTCCGGCGCACCGCGACGGCGGCAGCGGCAAAGGTACTGAGATCGGCGACGGCAACAAAGGTTCTCAAGAGATCGAGGTCTAAATTTAGTATCGAACGATTTTCATTTATCATATTTGCTTCACATTCAGGCGGCTAATGCTTACCTGCCTTGTTGATGCTGTGCTCCAGGCTTCCGGCTAATCCTTAAGCTTCGCGTTACCCGCCAGAGACGGACGGATGAACAACTGGACGAACGTTATTGCATTAGAAAGCACTCATCCGCAGCAAATGCGCGGAATTTCAGAGTAATATTTTGCTCGTACGCCTAAGCGCTTTTAATTACGACGCATTTGTTTTTGTGATGTAACGCAAAAAATAGTCGTCAATGACCATTGTCTGCATCCTCACCGGCGACAAACCTTGCCATCGGGCTCAGGCAGAACAAAAACCTGCAATAACAATGTATTAATAAAGAAATAAGCTACCTGGCATAGCCATATGTCGGTATTAACGGCGATATTCTAACCGAAAACCACAATATTTATAAGCGTTAATCAGTATTATCTCAGGCCACTTTAAATGCTGGTCAGCACTTTAATTAAATTAACAGATCTAAGAATATTCCTTGCATAAAATAAAACTCATTTAGCTATTAAATACTTTCATTAAAAATATCTAGCAAAGTTGTTACAACCTTCAGCGTATTGTGAATTAAACGTTCACCAGACGATGATTCGTTTTACGCGCAAAAAACAAGCGCCGGTCCTCTTTAAATCAACAAACCAGATAAACGTTCGCCAAAACACCACCAGGCACAATATAAGACCATCAATAAAAGTATTAAAGGTGTAATGTATAAACAAAAGCGCAGCTCACCAGACAAATTGATTAAACCAAAAAGCGATGAATAGCAAAATCTTCTCCTGTTAACCCTTCAAAACAGCGGGGAGGCGGAGTACATTATTCCGTGCTGACTTCCACGGCAGGGAGTGGCGATAACAGCTAAAAGGTCAAGGTTCATGTCCCCCATCGAAAAATCCAGCAAGTTAGATAACGTCTGTTACGACATCCGCGGCCCGGTTCTGAAAGAGGCGAAACGCCTTGAAGAAGAAGGCAATAAAGTCCTGAAGCTGAACATCGGCAACCCAGCGCCGTTTGGCTTTGACGCGCCTGACGAGATCCTCGTTGACGTTATCCGCAACCTCCCTACCTCGCAGGGCTACAGTGATTCAAAGGGCCTCTATTCCGCCCGTAAGGCCATCATGCAGCATTACCAGGCCCGCGGTATGCGTGATGTGACGGTCGAAGATATCTATATCGGTAACGGCGTTTCGGAGCTTATCGTCCAGGCCATGCAGGCGCTGCTGAACAGCGGCGATGAAATGCTGGTCCCGGCGCCGGATTATCCGCTGTGGACCGCCGCGGTCGCGCTTTCCAGCGGTAAAGCGGTGCACTATCTTTGCGATGAGTCTTCCGACTGGTTCCCGGACCTCGACGATATCCGCGCGAAAATCACCCCGCGTACCCGCGGCATCGTGATTATCAACCCGAATAACCCAACCGGCGCGGTGTACTCAAAAGAGCTGCTGATGGAGATCGTCGAGATCGCCCGCCAGCATAACCTGATTATTTTCGCCGATGAGATCTACGATAAGATCCTCTACGATGAAGCGCAGCACCACTCAATTGCGCCGCTGGCCCCGGATCTACTCACCGTTACCTTTAACGGCCTGTCAAAAACCTACCGCGTTGCCGGCTTCCGCCAGGGCTGGATGGTGCTGAACGGGCCGAAGAAACACGCAAAAGGCTATATCGAAGGCCTGGAGATGCTGGCCTCTATGCGCCTGTGCGCCAACGTCCCGGCCCAGCATGCGATCCAAACCGCTCTCGGCGGCTATCAGAGCATCAGCGAATTTATTGTTCCCGGCGGACGCTTGTATGAACAGCGTAATCGCGCCTGGGAGCTGATTAACGACATTCCGGGCGTCTCGTGCACTAAGCCGAAAGGCGCGCTGTATATGTTCCCGAAAATCGACGCTAAACGCTTTAATATTCACGATGACCAGAAGATGGTGCTCGATTTTCTGCTGCAGGAGAAAGTCCTGCTGGTTCAGGGTACCGCCTTTAACTGGCCGTGGCCGGACCACGTGCGTATTGTGACCCTTCCGCGCGAAGACGATCTTGAAATGGCAATTACCCGTTTCGGGCGTTTCCTTTCCGGCTACCACCAGCTCTGATTTTATCTGTCCAGCCGCCGGGATTTGCATCCGGCGGCAATCCCTGCGCACAATGGCACCCGACGTCGTAACTGATTAAGGGTTCCTATGAGTCAGAGTCATTTCTTTGCCCACCTCTCCCGCCTGAAACTGATCAACCGCTGGCCGCTGATGCGTAATGTGCGCACCGAAAACGTCTCCGAACACAGCTTACAGGTCGCGATGGTGGCCCATGCGCTGGCGGCGATCAAAAATCGTAAATTCGGCGGCCGGGTTAACGCCGAACGCATCGCGCTGCTGGCGATGTATCACGATGCCTCGGAAGTCCTGACCGGCGACCTGCCGACGCCGGTAAAATATTTCAATTCGCAGATCGCGCAAGAGTACAAAGCCATCGAAAAAATCGCCCAGCAGAAGCTGGTCGATATGGTTCCTGATGAACTGCGCGACATTTTTGAACCGCTGATCGATGAACATCACTACAGCGAAGAGGAAAAATCCCTTGTCAAGCAGGCGGATGCGCTTTGCGCCTACCTGAAGTGTCTGGAAGAGCTATCGGCGGGGAACAATGAATTTCTGCTGGCCAAAGGCCGCCTTGAGAAAACGCTGGAATCGCGCCGCAGCGCAGAGATGGACTACTTTATGCAGGTGTTCGTCCCGAGCTTCCATCTTTCCCTCGATGAAATCAGCCAGGATTCGCCTTTATAACCCCACACTTCCCCGGCCAGCGTCAGCCTGACCGGGGAAGGATGCCGCTGAATCAGAACGGAAACAGCACCGGGATCAGCAGGACGCACACCACCATCACCAGGAGGGTGAACGGCACGCCGATTTTGACAAAATCGCTGAATGAATATTTCCCCGGCCCCAGCACCAGGGTGTTCACCGGCGACGATACCGGGGTCATAAACGCCGCCGAGGCCGCCATGGCGACCACCATCGCAAAGGGATAAGGCGAAACGCCCATCGACTTTGCCGCGGCCAGCGCAATGGGCGCCATCAGCACCGCGGTGGCGGTATTGGAAATAAACAGGCCGATAGCCGCGCACATTACGAACAGGCAGCCAAGCATCAGGTACGGTCCTTTGCTCCCCGCCACATCCATGAGTCCCTGAACCACCAGATCCACGCCGCCGGTTTTCTGCAGCGCCAGAGCAAAAGGCATCATTCCGACAATCAAGATAATGCTCGGCCAGTGGATAGCTTTATAGGCGCTCTCGGCGTTAATACAGCGGAATTTCCCCATCAGCAGGCAGGCAATGATGGCCGCTATAGGGTTAGGAATTTCGTCAGTCAGCATCAGTGCGACCATCAGCACCAGACAGAAAATCGCGTGCGGCGCCTGGCTGTGCGCCGGCGAGGCGTCGTTGACCTCGATGGGCATATTCAGCACCACAAAGTCACGGCCCCGCTTAGCCAGCAGCGCTATCTGCCGCCAGTTGCCCACCACCAGCATGATATCGCCAAGCTGCAAGGCTTCATCGGTCACCGCGCCGTCAAGGGCTTTGCCATCGCGTTTCAGCCCCACGATGTTCAAATCAAAACGGGTACGAAAAGCGATTTCGCGCACCGACTTGCCAATCAGTTCTGAATCCGGGATCAGAGAGACTTCCGCCATCCCCACGTCCAGCGCCTGATCGGAAAAATATTCGCCGCGCAGCACCATCGGTTCGAGCATCTGCTCGCCGCAGAACTGGCGTAAATCCACGTCTGAGGCCGACATATCGATCAGCAAGACGTCGCGGGCGCGGAATTCCGATACGCCGTTAACGTTAACGATAACCCGTCGAAAGCGCCGCCAGCGCTCAACGCCGATAACGTTCGCCCCGTAGCGCTCGCGTAGCTTCAGGTCGTCCAGGCGCTGGCCAATCATCGGCGAGCCGGGGCGTATGGCCAGGCGGCGCGCGCGCCCCGTGAGATGATAATCTTTAATGAGATCGCGGAAGGTGCTTCTTTTTCGGCCATCTCGCGCTTGCTCGCCCTCTTCCCCTTTGAGCATAAAGCGCATCACCAGCATATAGAAAACGCCCAGAACCAGCACCACCAGACCTATCGGCGTAACGCTAAAAAAGCTGAATCCTTGCAGCCCTTCGCGTAAAAGTTCGCTGTTAACGACCAGGTTGGGCGGTGTGGCCACCAGGGTCATCATCCCGCTGATAAGTCCGGCAAAACTGAGCGGCATCATCAACCGCGAAGGGGAGGTGTTCATGCGCATCGACACGCTGAGCACCACGGGGATAAAAATGGCCACCACGCCGGTCGAGCTCATAAACGCCCCTAATCCGGCAACGGTTAACATCAAATAGACCAGCATTTTGGTTTCGCTGTTCCCGGCAACCTTCACCAGCCAGGAGCCCATTTTGGTGGCGACCCCGGTGCGCACCAGCCCATCGCCAATAATAAAAAGCGCGGCAATAAGAATAACGTTAGGATCGCTAAAACCGGAGAAGGCCTCGCTGAGCGTTAAAGTGTCGCTGAGGACGAAAGCGACAATCACCAGCAATGCGATAGCGTCCATGCGCACTTTTCCGGTGGCAAAGAGCACGACGGCTACGGCAAGAAGAGATAACACCCAAATCAATTCACCGTTCACAACTTATCCTTGTCAGAAGATGGAGTTGGAAGTCTGGCATAAAAAAGCCCCGCCGGCGCGGGGCTAAATCATGAGATTAATCTTTAAGGATAATATTCACGTTGCCGTCAGGCAGGCGTTCAACCTGCAGGCTCTCCAGCGTCGTTAATACTAAATCCGCTTCATCAAGACGCGGCGCATCGGCGGGCACATTGACCGCGATGGTGCGACAGCCGGCATTCAGCCCGGCGAGCAGACCGGCAGGCGCATCCTCCACGACGGCGCAATCCCCCGGCGCCAGCCCCAACAGTTCAGCCCCCAGCAGGTAGGCGTCCGGTGCGGGTTTCCCGTGCTTTACGCGCTCGGCGGTAACAAAAACCTTCGCCTCAGGCAGCCCCGCGGCACGATGACGAGCGTGGGCGACGGGTATCGAACCCGACGTCACGATCGCCCACGGAATCCCCGCGCGATCGAGCGTCCTGAGCAACGCCACCGCGCCCGGCAGCGCCGTTACGCCATCCGTATCCGTTGCTTCTACCGTTTCCAGCAGGGTGAACTCTGCCTGAATCTCCTCTTCGCTGCGGCCGGGGAGAAAATGACGCAACGAGGTTATCGCCTGTTTGCCATGAATGAAGTTCAGCACTTCATCATGAGGGATACTGAACCGATCCGCCCATTTGCACCACGAACGCTCCACTACCGGCAACGAATCGACCAATGTCCCGTCAAGATCAAACAGGAAACCTTTACACTGCACGGGAACCTCCATCAGGCGTTGATAATTTGGTTAATTTCGTTACTGCTTAAATGGTACTGACGCGGGCAGGAGTGCCAGGTGCTCAGCATGCGCTGGTATTTTTCCCACATCGGGGTCTGGGAGTTAAAACCGTGAGTGCCGGCGTCAAAGTGGCTGTAGCGCCCTTCAACGTTAACCATAAAGCGAACATAGCCGAGATAGCGGGCTTCGGTCGCCACGTCGAAGCCGAGGAAGGTGACCCGACGCTCGTCAATTCCGCTGGCATCCTTCAGGTTCGTCCAGGAGACATGCAGCGCGTGATACATCTCCATGATATCAATGATGGTACGACACGTTTCCTCGGTAAGCTGGCCAAACTCGCGGTCCAGCTCGCGCATCTGCAGCCCGTATCCACGCTCAATGATGGTCTGCAGGCGGCGGTAACGTTCAGCGTTGTCCGGATCGAGCATCGTCATCATTTTGTATTGATTCGACAGAATCAGACGCTGCGCATTGGTCATTTCCATTTTTGACTCCTGTGGCACTTTTACGACGTGAAAAAAGAAGGCGCATAATTCATGCGCCTTCTTTTATATGCGTTTTCCCGATGCAATTACAAATCATCAAGGAAAGTTTTATCCAGTTGTTTGAAGGCGCGCTTAAGCGTGTCAGCTAAAGCCTGATAATCCGGCTTGCCGTCAACCGGCGTCAGCGCTTGTCCCGCCTCCTGCAGTTTACCCCGTACTTCATAAAACCAGTTCAGTATCGACGGCGGCAGCGGCGTTACCGAACGCTTACCCAGCCACCATAAGCCTTGCATCGGCAGACTCAGCGCGAACAGCGCGGTAGCCACGGCAGGGCCCAGCTGGCCGCCGAGGGCGATTTGCCAGCACAGCGTGAAAATCGCCACCGGCGGCATGATGCGAATCGCATAGCGCGTGGCGCGAATAATACGGTTTTCAATAAACACCGGGGCAAGGCGCTTATCCAGGGGCCAGGTCTTTGCATAGTGCTGCCCGTGGCGAAACAAGCCAAAAAAACTCACAGGGCGATTCTCGGGACCGGACATGGCTTACCTCAACTTTACATATAAAACTTAAAAAATTTGTGCAAAACACCAACTGTGCATGACAACGTTCAAAAGATTTTGGCAATGGCGGCCTCAATCAGGTATTCTGTGCGCACCTGAGGGGCGGTTAGACCCTTTTACCAGGTTAGTCAAATTATCGCATATTCTGCCACCGGCTGAAAATTATGCAAAATGACATAAAATCAAATGTACTTCTCTCATCGTGCCCGAAAACAGTACAAGGCATGATGTTAATCATAAATGTCGATGTCATCCTGCGCTACGCTTTGTGACACACTGACGTTTTTTTAGCCACGTATCATAAAAGGTACTTCCATGTCGAGTAAGTTAGTACTGGTTCTG
Organism: Klebsiella sp. GN_Kp190; assembly: GCF_040061795.1. NCBI lineage: Bacteria > Pseudomonadati > Pseudomonadota > Gammaproteobacteria > Enterobacterales > Enterobacteriaceae > Klebsiella > Klebsiella sp. GN_Kp190. The sequence goes on along the minus strand of NZ_JBEAFN010000009.1, from coordinate 69,250 downwards.
AACTGCGGTAGCTCCTCTCTGAAATTCGCTATCCTTGATGCCGTCAACGGCGACGAATACCTGTCTGGTTTAGCAGAATGTTTCCATCTTCCTGAAGCCCGTATCAAATGGAAAATGGACGGCAGCAAGCAAGAAGCCGAATTAGGCGCTGGCGCTGCTCACAGTGAAGCGCTGAACTTTATCGTTAACACTATTCTGGCACAAAAACCAGAACTGTCTGCTCAGCTGACCGCAATCGGCCACCGCATCGTTCACGGTGGTGAAAAATACACCAGCTCCGTCGTTATCGATGACTCCGTGATTCAGGGAATCAAAGACTCCGCCTCTTTCGCTCCGCTGCACAACCCGGCGCACCTGATCGGTATCGCTGAGGCGCTGAAATCTTTCCCTAATCTGAAAGACAAGAACGTTGCCGTGTTCGACACCGCGTTCCATCAGACCATGCCGGAAGAATCTTACCTCTATGCCCTGCCGTACAGCCTGTACAAAGAACACGGCGTACGTCGCTACGGCGCGCACGGCACCAGCCACTTCTATGTGACTCAGGAAGCCGCGAAAGTTCTGAACAAACCGGTTGAAGAACTGAACATCATCACCTGCCATCTGGGCAACGGTGGTTCCGTTTCCGCTATCCGCAACGGTAAATGCGTTGACACTTCCATGGGGCTGACTCCGCTGGAAGGTCTGGTTATGGGTACGCGTTCTGGCGATATCGACCCGGCAATCATTTTCCATCTGCACGATGCCCTGGGCATGAGCGTAGATGCCATCAACAAAATGCTGACCAAAGAGTCCGGTCTGCTCGGTCTGACCGAAGTGACCAGCGACTGCCGCTACGTTGAAGACAACTACCAGGAAAAAGCTGACGCTAAACGTGCCATGGACGTTTACTGCCACCGCCTGGCGAAATATATCGGCTCCTACACCGCGCTGATGGACGGTCGTCTGGACGCCGTCGTATTCACCGGTGGTATCGGTGAGAACGCCGCGATGGTTCGCGAACTGTCTCTGGGCAAACTGGGCGTACTGGGCTTTGAAGTTGATCACGAGCGCAACCTGGCTGCCCGTTTCGGCAAGTCTGGCTTCATCAACAAAGAAGGCACTCGCCCGGCTATCGTCATTCCGACCAACGAAGAGCTGGTCATCGCGCAAGACGCCAACCGTCTGACCGCCTGATTCCACACCGCCAGCCATAACCCTAAATAATTCGAGTTGCAGGAAGGCGGCGACGCAGAGAATCCCCAGGAGCGTACGAGTAGTACGTAACTGGGGTGAGCGAGTAAAGCCAACGCACATGCAACTTGAAGTATGACGGGAAGCTGGTGGTGCAGTTTTGTATCCCGCCTGATACTGGCGGTAACGAAAGAGGATATATCGTGTCCCGTACAATCATGCTGATCCCTACCGGAACCAGCGTAGGCCTGACCAGCGTCAGCCTCGGTGTTATCCGTGCTATGGAACGTAAAGGCGTTCGTCTGAGCGTCTTTAAACCTATCGCTCAACCGCGTGCCGGTGGCGATGCGCCAGACCAGACTACCACTATTATTCGCGCGAACTCCGACCTTCCGGCCGCAGAACCGCTGAAGATGAGCCACGTTGAGTCGCTGCTCTCCAGCAACCAGAAAGACGTGCTGATGGAAGAGATCATCGCCAACTACCACGCCAACGCGCAGGATGCGGAAGTGGTGCTGGTTGAAGGTCTGGTCCCGACCCGCAAACATCAGTTTGCCCAGTCTCTGAACTACGAAATCGCGAAAACGCTGAACGCTGAAATCGTTTTTGTGATGTCCCAGGGTACCGATACTCCTGAACAGCTGAAAGAGCGCATTGAGCTGACTCGCAGCAGCTTCGGCGGCGCGAAAAACACCAGCGTCACCGGCGTGATCGTCAACAAGCTGAATGCGCCGGTTGACGAACAGGGCCGTACTCGCCCTGACCTGTCGGAAATCTTCGACGACTCTTCCAAAGCAAAAGTCGTGAAGATCGATCCGGCTCAGCTGCAGAGCGGTAGCCCATTACCGGTTCTGGGCGCGGTGCCGTGGAGCTTCGATCTGATCGCCACCCGCGCGATTGATATGGCGCATCACCTGAACGCCACCATCATCAACGAAGGCGACATCAATACCCGTCGCGTGAAGTCCGTCACCTTCTGTGCGCGTAGCATTCCGCACATGCTGGAACACTTCCGCGCAGGTTCCCTGCTGGTCACTTCCGCAGACCGTCCTGACGTTCTGGTCGCCGCCTGCCTGGCCGCGATGAACGGCGTGGAAATCGGCGCTATCCTGCTGACCGGCGGCTACGAAATGGACGCCCGCATCAGCAAACTGTGCGAACGCGCGTTTGCAACCGGCCTGCCGGTATTCATGGTTAACACCAACACCTGGCAAACCTCTCTGAGCCTGCAGAGCTTCAACCTGGAAGTTCCGGTTGACGATCACGAGCGCATCGAGAAAGTTCAGGAATACGTGGCTAACTATATCAACGCCGACTGGATTGAATCGCTGACCGCAACTTCCGAGCGCAGCCGTCGCCTCTCTCCGCCAGCCTTCCGCTATCAGCTTACCGAGCTGGCGCGTAAAGCAGGCAAGCGCGTCGTGCTGCCGGAAGGCAACGAGCCGCGTACCGTTAAAGCCGCGGCTATCTGCGCCGAGCGCGGTATCGCCACCTGCGTACTGCTGGGTAACCCGGATGAAATCACCCGCGTGGCCGCCTCTCAGGGCGTAGAGCTGGGCGCCGGTATTGAAATCGTTGACCCGGAAGTGGTTCGCGAAAGCTACGTTGCTCGCCTGGTCGAACTGCGTAAGAGCAAGGGTATGACCGAAGCGGTTGCCCGCGAGCAGCTGGAAGACAACGTGGTTCTCGGCACGCTGATGCTGGAACAGGACGAAGTTGACGGTCTGGTATCCGGCGCGGTTCACACCACCGCCAACACCATCCGTCCGCCGCTGCAGCTGATCAAAACGGCTCCGGGCAGCTCCCTGGTCTCCTCCGTATTCTTCATGCTGCTGCCGGAACAGGTTTACGTTTACGGCGACTGCGCGATCAACCCGGATCCGACCGCTGAACAGCTGGCTGAAATCGCCATCCAGTCCGCAGACTCCGCAATTGCCTTCGGCATCGAACCGCGCGTGGCCATGCTCTCCTACTCCACCGGCACCTCTGGCGCCGGCAGCGATGTAGAGAAAGTACGCGAAGCCACGCGTCTGGCGCAGGAAAAACGTCCTGACCTGATGATCGACGGCCCGCTGCAGTACGATGCTGCGGTCATGGCTGACGTTGCGAAATCCAAAGCGCCGAACTCCCCGGTTGCCGGCCGCGCGACCGTGTTTATCTTCCCGGATCTGAACACCGGTAACACCACTTACAAAGCCGTACAGCGTTCTGCCGACCTGATCTCCATCGGGCCGATGCTGCAGGGGATGCGTAAGCCGGTGAACGACCTGTCCCGTGGCGCGCTGGTTGACGATATCGTCTATACCATCGCCCTGACCGCGATTCAGTCTTCCCAGCAGCAAGCATAATCTGCCCGCTGCATGCAAAAAGGCGACCGGATGGTCGCCTTTTTTATTTACAGCAGCTCTCGCGCCGCCGAGACAATATCATGCGCCGTCAGGCCATACTCCTTCTGCAAGAAATCCTGCGTTCCCACCTGGCCGTAGCGCTCTTTCACCCCCACGCGACGCATCGGAACCGGGCAGGTCTCCACCAGCACTTCCGCCACCGCCGATCCCAGCCCGTTATGAATACTGTGGTTTTCACAGGTCACGATACGCCCGGTTTTCTCGGCATAATTTTTCACCAGCATGCGGTCGATGGGCTTCAGGGTAAACATATCAATCACCGCCGCGCTGACCCCTTCCTGCTCAAGCTGACGCGCCGCCTCAAGGGCTTCCGCCACCATGATCCCGTTGGCAATCAGGGTGATGTCGTCGCCTTCGCGCAGCACATTCCCTTTGCCAATGGTAAACGTTGAGCCCGGCGCGTACACGCTCGGCGCCTGTTTGCGGATCGTGCGTACCCAGTAAAAACCGTCGAGATCGATAAGCTGCCGCAGAATATCCTCAAACATCACCGCATCGGTCACTTCCAGCACCACCGAATGGGCCAGACCGCGCACAATCCCCATATCTTCAAACGACATATGGGTTCCACCGTTATGGCAGGCGGTCACCCCGGCGTCAGAGGCGATCACCTTGACGTTATTCCGCTGATAATCGAGCGACATAAACAGCTGGTCGAAGCAGCGGCGGCTGGCGAAAGCGGTAAAGGTATGGACAAACGGCTTGCGTCCGGTCAACGATAGTCCGGCGGCGGTGCCGATCACGTTGGCTTCCATAATGCCGCAGTTGATGACGTGCTGCGGATGCTCCCGCGCGACGCCATCCATCGCCATGGAGCTCATCAGATCCGCTTCCAGCGCAATAATCGGGCTCCTGGCTTCAATTTGCTGCGCGACGAATCCGGCATAGACTTTACGCATCTCTATGGCATCTTTTTGCCCTGCGGGTGCAACCTTAATCATGTTCAGCCTCCAGTTGGCGAATCGTCTCGTTTAGCGTCTCTTTCATCTCCGCCGTCAGGCGTAAATGGTGGTTATTACTGAGATTCTCGAGATACGGCACGCCCTGGCCTTTCACGCTATCGAGAATAACCACGCGCGGGCGCGCATCGACGGGAGGTACGGGTTGAACCGCGGCCAGCAGCCCGGGGATGTCATCGCCTTTGACGGTGACAACATCAAAACCAAAGGCGCGGAATTTATCCTTCAGGTTGAAAGCGCAAATGATTTCATCCAGCCTGCCGTCAAGCTGTAGCTTGTTCCAGTCAACAAACACGGTCAGATTATTCAGACGGTGATGGGCAATAAACTGGAAGGCCTCCCAGCACTGGCCTTCATTCAGCTCGCCGTCGCCAACGATACAGAACACGCGATTCGCCCGCCCCGCCAGCTTATGCGACAGCGCCATGCCGCCGGCGATGGAAATCCCCTGCCCCAGCGAGCCCGTAGTGGCGTCCACCCCACGCGTTTTCAGCCGGTCCGGATGGCTTGGCAGCCGCGTACCGTTCTGGTTTAGCGTGCTCAGCTCCTCCATCGGGAAATACCCCTTAATCGCTAACGTACTGTACAGCGCGGGGCCGGCATGACCTTTTGATAACACAAAGTAGTCGCGCTCTGGCCAGTCCGGGTCCGCGGGATCAATTTTCATCACCGCGCCGTACAGTACCGCCAGCGTCTCCACGACCGACATACTGCCGCCGTAGTGGCCGAAACCGAGGTCCGTCAGCGATTTCAGGGTAGCGACGCGAATGTCCCGCGCCAGGTTAGTCACTTCTTGCACATTCATGATTTCGCTCCGCTGTTCTCCTGCGCGCCGCCGCCCACAGGTTTCTTTTTCACAAAAACGTTGTACGCCACCAGCAGCACAAACAACGCCACAACAAGGCCGGTAATCGCAAACGGCGACAGGTAGCGGGCCAGGTTACCCAGCACGATACCCACGGCGCCGAAATCCGCATCCGAGAAAGTGGTGTTGGCAAAGCCAATCGCCCCCAGTACCGGCAGCAGCAGCACCGGCAGGAAGGTGATCAGCAGGCCGTTGGCAAACGCGCCAATCATCGCCCCGCGCCGCCCGCCGGTGGCGTTGCCAAAGACGCCTGCGGTCGCGCCGGTAAAGAAATGCGGCACCACGCCGGGCAGGATCAGCACCCATTTAAACTGCCCGCAGAGGAACAGCCCGACCAGACCGCCGAGAAAACTAAACAGGAAGCCAATCAGCACCGCGTTGGGCGCGTAGGGGTAAACGACCGGGCAGTCCAGCGCCGGACGGGCGTTGGGCACCAGCTTTTCTGAAAATCCGGTAAAGGCCGGCACGATTTCCGCGAGGATCAGACGTACCCCTTGCAGGATGATGAACACCCCGGCGGCGAAGGTAATCGCCATAATGATGGCGTAAACCAGGTAGTTCTGGCCTCCGCTAAAGGTGCTTTCCACGTACTCGCGCCCCGCGCTCACCGCCATAATCAGATAAATGATCATCATGGTCAGCGAAATGGAGATGGAGCTGTCGCGCAGGAAGCTCAGGTTTTTCGGCAGGTTCATCTCTTCAGTTGAACGCGATCCTTTACCGCAGACGCTACCGATCCAACCCGACAGCACATAGCCCAGGGTGCCGAAATGGCCGAAAGCGATATCATCCGTGCCGGTAATACGCTTCATATAGCGCTGGGCCAGCGCCGGGAAGAACGCCATCACCAGCCCGAGGATCAGGGAGCCGGTAAAGACCAGCCCGACGCCTTCGAAACCCGCCACGGTAAGAATCACGCCGATCATACAGGCCATATAGAAAGTGTGGTGACCTGTCAGGAAGATATACTTCAGACGCGTAAACCGGGCGACCACAATATTCGCTACCATCCCGAACGCCATAATCAGCGCGGTTGAAGCACCGTATTTTTCCAGGGCAATAGAAACAATCGCCTCATTATTAGGAATAATGCCCTGAATATTAAAAGCATGTTCAAACATGCCCCCCAGCGGATTCAGCGAACCGACTAATACCGTCGCGCCGCCGCCAAGAACAATAAAACCCAGAATTGTTTTAATGGTTCCCTTGACGACATCGGAGAAAGATTTCTTTTGCGCTACCAGACCAATTAACGCAATTAAACCGACCAGCACCGAGGGTACTTTTAGAATATCAACAACAAAATTCAGCGTTTCAAGGATAAACATATCCACCTCGCTATCAATAATTATTGTCTGGCGAACCACGCGCGCAGCTGCGCTTCGAGTTCGTTAATATCGATGATGTTGGTAATCACCACCAGCTGGCTTTCCGGCACGCTGGCGCTGGCGGCAATGTCTTTTGCCATCACGAATAAATCCGCCGCGCCCGGCGTTGCCGACGACAGATCGGAGTGCTCTACCTCGGCCTCGATATCGAGTTTTTTAAGCACTTTTTTTATATTCATCTCAACCATAAAACTACTGCCCAGGCCAGAGCCGCAAATTGCCATAATTTTCATTGTTATCACCTTTTTTGGGTAGAGTACGTCCACATCACGCAGGCGCGTAATGGGTTATAAGCCGGATAATAAAATTGAATCAGTAGCGCGCGATGATCGTTTTTATCTCCTCAATATTGGTTGCCTGATGTAATTTATTCATATCTTCATCGCTGGAAAATAATTCCGCCAGGGCAGAAATCATTTCGATATGGCTATGTTTATCCGGCGCCGCAAGCATAATAATAATATCAACCGGGTCGAACTCCTCAGAGCCAAACGATACCCCTTGTTGCAGTTTCAACAGCGACAGCCCCAGGCCCTTCGCGCCCTCCTCAGGCCGCGCATGCGGCATCGCCAGTCCCGGGGCCAGCACGTAGTACGGCCCGAGCCGCTGATGCTGCTCCACGATGGCCGTCACGTAGGCAGGTTCGATAACGTCGGTCTTCAGCAGCGGCCGGGCGCAGATGTCCAGCGCCTGTGGCCAGGTCTCTACGCTTTGCCGCAGCGCGATGGTGGCATCAGAGAGCCAAGTCTTGAGCATTTTGTCCCGCCTCTTTTAGCAAAAGATGGGCAAACTTTATGCAAGCAGCCAATAGTTATCTGCGAGAACGATCACAAAGATAGCGCTACCAATGCTGAACATTCAGATTTGTGATAGCGCTATCAATTCGTAATCATCCCATCAAAACGCAGCAAAAAGGCCCGTTTAAGGCGTATACTCCCTGACACATGAAGTAATGGATGATAATAAAAACGTCTGTTTAGCAGGAATATGTATGTCTCTAACCCGAAAACGGCGTAGTACCGGTAAAGTCACGATCGCCGATGTTGCTCAGCTGGCTGGTGTGGGAACCATGACCGTGTCCCGCGCCCTTCGCACGCCGGAACAGGTTTCCGATAAGCTACGTGAAAAAATCGAAGCGGCGGTGCAAGAGCTAGGGTACATGCCTAATCTCGCCGCCAGCGCGCTGGCGTCTGCCTCCTCAAGAACCATCGCGATGGTGGTGCCAAATCTTGCAGAGGCGGGCTGTTCGGCGATGTTTGCCGGGCTTCAGCAGGTATTACAGCCGGCAGGGTATCAAATCATGCTGGCAGAATCGCTGCACCGTCTGGAGCAGGAAGAAAAGCTGCTGGAAACGCTGCTGGCCTCTAACATCGCCGCCGCCATTCTGCTTAGCGTTGAACACAGCGATACCGTACGCCACTGGCTGAAGAACGCCTCGATTCCGGTGGTGGAGATGGGCGCAATGCGCGCCGATCCGATCGACATGAATATCGGCATTGATAACGTAGCGGCGATGTTCGAGCTGACGGAGATGCTTATCCACCGCGGCTATCAGAATATCGGTCTGCTGTGCGCCAATCAGGAACAGTGGATTTTTCAGCAGCATTTGCAGGGGTGGTATAAAGCCATGCTGCGCCATCATATGTCGCCTAACCGGGTAATTAACGCCGCGCTGCCCGCCAACTTTTCCACCGGCGCTTCACAGCTGCCGGAGTTTTTGCTGGCATGGCCTGAGCTGGATGCGCTGGTTTGCGTTTCCGATGAGCTGGCATGCGGAGCGCTGTATGAATGTCAGCGTCGGCGCATAAAGGTACCGGATGATTTAGCCGTCGTCGGTTTTGGCGACAGCGACGTGAGCCGGGTTTGCCAGCCGCCGTTAACGACCATGGCGGTACCGCACCATAAGATTGGTATAGAAGCCGGGCGCGCCCTTCTGGAGCGTCTTACGGAGGGAAACTGGAGCGACAGAAAGCCCATCGCGTCCAGTTTATGCATGAGGGACAGCTGTTAGAAAACTACTCAGCCTCTTCCTGCTTTTCGCTTTTTGCTGACTCATTATTCGCATTGCGGGTCATCCACAGCGCCAGCGCTTTTAATGAGTCCGGAGTGAACTCATCGCAGCGGGCGGTGATCTCTTCCGGCGTCAGCCAGCACACTTCGCTCACTTCTTCTTCCTGCAGCGCGAACGGGCCGTGCGATACGCAGCTAAACAGGCCGCCCCAGACGCGGCAGTGTTTATCTTCGTAGTAGAACTGCCCGTGGTCAGCAAAAGGCACGCCGGCAATACCGAGCTCTTCTTCCGCCTCACGGCGCGCGGATTCCAGCATTTGCTCGTCAGCCTGCACCACGCCGCCGGCGGTGGCGTCCAGCATGCCCGGCTGGAAATCTTTTGTTTCGGTACGACGCTGCACCAGGATTTTGCCCATCCCATCATGAACAACAATGTAGGTCGCTCGATGACGCAGGCACTCCGCACGCATTTGTTCGCGGCTGGACTGTGCTATCACCTCATTGTTTTCATTAACAATATCGACCCATTCTGTGCTTGCCAAATGATTCTGTTCCGCCATCAGGAAACCTTACTTTTTAAAGCGCTCTTGCGGCGCGTCTATACGGTTGAGGGGTAAATTACGGGTAAATTGCGACCTCTGCAATAACCTGATTATCATCGAGTGCTAAAACCTGCAATTGCCCCTCGTTCAGAAGACCGTAGCTGGCGGTAAATCCCCCTTTAGGGATGCTGACCGAGCCGGGATTGAAGAGAAAAATCTCGCCGCGTTTCTCGGCAACCGGAATATGAGTATGGCCATAAGCCAGCACATCGCCAGCGGCGAGAGGAGGCAAATTTTCGGGGCTATACAGATGCCCGTGGGTCAGAAACAGACGGGTTCGCGCGCTCAAAACCTGCTGCCAGGGGGCGGTAATGGGGAACCGCAGCAGCATTTGATCGACTTCGCTGTCGCAGTTGCCGCGTACGGCAATCACCCGCTCCGCCACGCTATTTAGCGCCTCCGCGACCTGGGCCGGCGCATAGCCTTCGGGAAGGGCGTTACGCGGCCCGTGATTGAGCACATCGCCGAGGATAACCAGCCACTGCGCCCCACTGCGCGCGAACAGCGCAAGCACGCGTTCAGCGGCAGGCAGAGAGCCGTGGATATCCGAGGCAAACATCAGCTTCATACATTTCATCTCCACGCATTACGATCCCGCTATGATAACGGAACCGCTGGCGCTTATCAGCCCGCGCGTTTGGCTGAGAGTGCGACGTAGCACTGAACCGACGCCCGCTGCCACTGGAAGGTGGCGTAATCCACCAGCGCGGCGGGAACCTCATCGCCGTTCAGGACCAGGCGATTGAGCATCAGCGCCAGGTCGGTATCGGCAATGGACCATTCGCCAAATAGATTCTGCCCGCCATGGGACAGCAGAACGCCAGCCGTTGCAAACAGCTTGTCGGCGCTTTTTTTCCCGGCTTCGCTGAGCGGAGGTTTCTTTGCTGCGGCAAAGACCACGTCCGTGGAGCGCTCTTCGCGAATCGGCATTAAATCGCTACGCAGCCAGGCCTGCACCTGACGCGCCCGCGCGCGCTTTTGCAGGTCATGCGGGTAAAGCCGCTCCCATTCCGGGGGCGCAAAGCGCTCATCCAGATATTCGGTAATCGCGGAGGATTCGCTCAGGAAAAACTCCCCGATCTCCAGCAGCGGTACGCGACGCGTCGCGCTGTAGCCTTTCCAGCCGCTTTGCAAATGCTCGCCGCTGTCGAGGTTGATGGTTTTCAGGGTAAAAGGCAGGCTCTTTTCCTGCAGGGCAACGTATACGGACATCACATATGGCGAGAAAAAATCGGCGTCGGACCACAGGGTAATCGCGGGCTGGCTCATAGCATCCTCAATGGCTAATGTAATGGGGCAATACGCCAACATATCCTGTCTTTCAGAGGATGTCACTGACCGCCACGCTGAGGATCTTACATACTTCTCAGGGGGTGAACGCGATCGGCGAAAGTCATCCAGGATGAGGCAAACCTGTCGGATGATGCCAGTTCACCTATACTCGAAAAGTTTGCGACCTGTGACGGCGAGGAATTTTCATGATCGATTTTTACTACGCACCCACTCCTAATGGCCACAAAATCACGTTATTCCTCGAAGAAGCGCAGCTGGCGTATCGCCTCATCCGGGTGGATATCGGCAAGGGGGAACAGTTTCATCCGCAGTTTCTCGCGATCTCACCCAACAACAAGATCCCGGCGATCGTTGACCACGCTCCCGCCGACGGTGGTGGCCCATTAAGCCTGTTTGAATCCGGCGCCATCCTGCTCTATCTGGCTGAAAAAACTGGAAAATTACTGAGCGGCGAGCTCCGCGAGCGCCACGTCACCCTACAGTGGTTATTCTGGCAGGTCGGCGGGTTGGGGCCGATGCTCGGACAAAATCATCACTTCAACCACTTTGCTCCGCAGGCGGTGCCCTACGCCATTGAGCGCTATCAGGTGGAAACGCAGCGCCTGTATGGCGTGCTCAATCGGCGCCTTGGCGAGAGTCCCTGGCTTGGCGGCAATCACTACAGCATCGCCGATATCGCCTGCTGGCCGTGGGTGAATGCCCATCAGCGCCAGCGTATCGACCTTGCCAATTACCCGGCGGTGCATAACTGGTTTGAACGCATTCGCCAGCGCCCGGCCACCGTTGAAGCGCTTCTGAAAACAGAAGCCCATTAACCCCCTGCTCGCCCGGGAAGCTTTGATGTATGATTGCGGAAATTACTACACGGAGGAAGCCTGCCATGTCTCAACCAGACGCCATTATTCGAATTAAGAACCTGCGCCTGCGTACTTTTATCGGAATTAAAGAGGAAGAGATCGCCAACCGCCAGGACGTGGTGGTTAACGTCGCGATCCACTACCCGGCGGAAAAATCACGCAACAGCGAAGATATTAACGATGCGCTGAACTACCGCACCATCACCAAGCGCATTATTAGCCATATTGAGAATAACCGCTTCTCTCTGCTGGAAAAATTAACTCAGGATGTGCTCGACATCGCACGCGAACATCACTGGGTCACATATGCTGAAGTAGAGATCGATAAACTGCATGCGCTGCGCTACGCCGATTCGGTATCCATGACGATGAGCTGGCGGCGCTAGACGCATCTTAGGGAGGCGCTATGAACGTTCTGCTTACTGGCGGTACCGGCCTGATTGGCCGCCATCTGATCCCCCGGCTACTGGAGCTTGGACATCACGTAACGGTTTCTACGCGCAGCCCTGAAAAGGCCAAAAGCCGCCTCGATTCGCGCGTCACCCTGTGGCGCGATTTCGAGCATCAGGCGAACCTCAACGGCATTGATGCCGTCATTAATCTGGCCGGCGAGCCGATCGCCGATAAGCGCTGGACGGCGGAGCAGAAACAGCGTCTCTGCCACAGCCGCTGGGATACCACCCAAAAGCTGGTCACGCTATTCAACGCCAGCGATACGCCGCCCTCGGTGCTGATTAGCGGCTCCGCCGCCGGTTATTATGGCGACCTCGGTGAAGTCGTGGTAACCGAAGAGGAGCCGCCGCACAACGAGTTTACCCACAAGCTTTGCGCCCGCTGGGAGCAAATCGCCTGCGAAGCGCAGAGCGATCGCACCCGCGTCTGCCTGCTGCGTACCGGCGTGGTGCTGGCGCCGCGAGGCGGCATTCTGGCCAAAATGACGCCGGCCTTTAAGCTTGGCCTCGGCGGCCCTATCGGTAGCGGAAGGCAATATCTGGCGTGGATCCACATCGACGACATGGTCAACGGTATTCTCTGGCTGCTGGATAACGACCTGCGGGGGCCGTTTAATATGGTTTCCCCTTACCCTGTGCGCAACGAGCAGTTCGCCCACGCGCTGGGGCATGCGCTAAATCGCCCTGCCATTTTCCGCGTCCCGGCGGCGGCCATTCGCCTGCTGATGGGTGAATCTTCCGTTCTGGTACTCGGCGGCCAGCGCGCGCTGCCTAAACGCCTGGAAGCCGCCGGATTTGGCTTTCGTTGGTACGATCTGGAAGAAGCGCTGGCCAACGTGCTGCGGTAGTCCAGCTCCATCAGGGAGAGTATCGCTCTCCCTGATTAATTTATGGAATCCGCCTCGCAGCGCGCAAAAATCACCCGTCCTGTGTCGCCTTAACTGTGAATCTCATTCCAGTGATATGCCTTTCACTCTGCCATAACCCCTGTGTGTAATTTAACACCATCACACCGTTGACATTCGTCAACAACTTATTCAGCATTACCAGGACGAATTGATGAAGGAACATCCGGATAAACATATCAGAGCAGCTATTGACTACGCGCTGGCACGAGACTGGATTTTTATCACTGGCGGCAAAAGCGCTCACTGTTTTGGCAGGTTGATGTGTGGGACAGCCCGGCACCGGGAACATATGATGAGCATCTGGTCAACGCCTGCGGTACCCATTAACCACGCCAGGCAAATTATCAGAATGGTCGACCGCTGCCAGCCGCCTGCCTCGGGTCAGATTAACCACAAGAAGGATTAAACCATGGCGCTGTATAATTTTACGCTCACCCTCTCCGGCGTAACTGCTCGTACCGTGGGTCTGGAAGATGCGCTGCATGCCGCAGGCTGCGCTGACGCCCTGGTCTGTTTTTACGGAACGGCGGTCTATCTGGAGTTCGATCGCGAAAGAGACTCTCTTGAGCAGGCTATTCTGTCAGCGATTGCCGATATCGAATCCGCATCGGCTCTGAACGCGCGGGTTGAATCCGTCGATTCCGCGCTGGTCGGTTTAAGCGATATTGCCGAACTCACCGGCCTGACGCGCCAGGCCATTGCCCTGCTGAAAGATGGCGCGAGAGGCTCAGGTCAGTTTCCCGGGCCGGTACAGCGGGTTAAAGGCAATTCCCCGCTGTGGCGCTGGAAAACCGTCGTAAGCTGGCTGGTGATGGAAGGACGGCTTGCCGAAGATTCACCGCTGGTCGCCCACGCGACAGTTCTGGATAACCTCAACCTGGCGCTACAACTGAGGGCGACGCCGGAGAGCTCCACCGTGCTGCGCTATCTGCGCGGCTTCGGAAATCAGCCCCGGGCTTGTCCGACGGTTGCTTAGACGCATTGCCCTTCCGGCGCTTTATGATGTTAAGGTGGCGGAATAATCCACCGCTATGGACCGCTTTATGAGAATACTCACCACTCCGCGCCTGCGCCTCTCTCCGTTTCACTCATCCGACTGGCCTTTTTTCCTGCGCTTACGACGAGACCCGGAAGTGATGCGCTATATGGGCGAGATTCTTGAGGAGCCGGCGCTGCGGACGCTGTTTGCATCACGCTGCGCTGACCCGGGCGTATTCGTACTGCGCGACGCCAGCGGCGCGGCGGTTGGCGATATTGGCCTGCGCATCAGCGGTAAAAATCCGCACGAAGCGGATGTCGGATACGCTCTCATGCCTGATGCTCAGGGGAAGGGTTACGCCAGTGAAGCGCTAAAAGCGATTTGCGACTACGGATTTCAGCAGCTCGGCGTTCACGCAATAAATGCCTGGGTGCTGGGCAGTAACGCGGGCTCTTCCCGTCTGCTGGAAAAACACGGCTTTATCCGCATTCAGGTGCTCGAAAAAGCGTATCATCTGAACGGCATTGACTATGACGACTGGGTGTATCGGCTGGAGCGTTAGCCGCCCCGACGGAGAGTGTTCCGCCGGGGGCTGGACAGTGTTTACTTCAAAGAGCCCTTCAGGAACTGCTGCAGACGCTGGCTTTTCGGATTGCCGAAGACCTCGTCAGGATGCCCTTCTTCTTCAATTTTGCCCTGATGCAGGAAGATCACGTGCGAGGAGACGTGGCGTGCAAAGCCCATTTCATGGGTGACCACGACCATGGTTTTCCCCTCTTCCGCCAGCTGCTGCATGATCCGCAGCACTTCGCCCACCAGTTCAGGGTCAAGCGCCGACGTCGGTTCATCAAACAGCAGTACGTCGGGCTCCATCGCCAGCGCGCGGGCAATGGAAACTCGCTGCTGCTGGCCGCCGGAGAGATGAACCGGATATTTAATCTGCTGGCGTTCATCAATACCGACTTTCGCCAGGTATTTTACCGCCCGATCGCGCGCTTCCTGTTTACTCAGGCCCAGCACCTGAATCGGCGCCTCCATCACGTTTTCCAGCACCGTCATATGGCTCCACAGGTTAAAATGCTGGAATACCATCGTCAGGCGAGTACGTAGCAAACGTAGCTGATTTTTATCAGAAACCTTTAACTGGCCGTCTTTATCGCGAACCAGGCCAATGTTTTGCCCGTTAACAACGATCGTCCCTTCGCTGGGCTTCTCAAGAAAGTTAATACAGCGCAAAAAGGTACTTTTCCCGGAACCGGATGAGCCAATAATACTGATCACGTCTCCGGCTTTCGCCCGCAGTGAGACGCCCTTCAGTACTTCATGCTCGCCGTAACGTTTATGCAGATCGATTACATTTAATTTATTGTCGGACATGGCGTTCTCAGTGCGTCGAAGAAGGTTTGATATGCTGGAGCCAGCGCTTTTCCGCCCTGCGGAACAGGCTAATCAACACATACGAGATAATTAAATACAGTACTGCGGCAATACCGAAGGCGGTAAACGGCTGGTAGGTTGCCGAGTTAATATCGCGGGCAATTTTCAGCAGATCCGGCACCGTGGCGGTAAAAGCCAGCGCGGTGGAATGCAGCATCAGAATCACTTCGTTGCTGTATGCAGGCAGCGCAATACGCAGCGCGGAAGGCAAAATAATGCAGCGATACATTTTGACCGAAGAAAAACCGTACGCCCGGGCGGCTTCTATCTCGCCTGCCGGCACTGAACGAATCGCCCCGGCGAAAATCTCCGTGGTGTAGGCGCAGGTGTTCAGCGTCAGCGCCAGCACCGTACAGTTCAGGCCGCTGCGAAAGAAGGCGTTCAGCAGTTCTGTGCCTTTGACGACCTCAAGCGTGTACATTCCGGAATAGAACACCAGCAGCTGGACGTACAGCGGCGTGCCGCGAAAGATATAGGTGAACAGCCAGATGGGGAACTGGATAAATTTATTGCTCGACACTCGGCCAATGGCGAGGAAAACCGCCAGGATGCCGCCCATCACCACGGAAGAGATCAGCAGCCAGAGCGTAATCGCCACGCCGGTAAAGCGATAGCCGTCGGTCCACAGCAGGGATTTCCAGTACTCCTGAATAATATCAATCACAGGTCGGCCCTCTTCACGCCCACAGAATAACGGCGTTCGAGCATCAGCAGCACACCATTGGAAACCGTTGTAAATAACAGATAAATCAGGCCACAGACGATGGCAAAGTAGAACGGCTCCCAGGTGCTTTTACCCGCCAGCTGGGTTGCCTTGACCACATCTTCCAGTCCCAGCAGTGAGACCAGCGCGGTCGCTTTGAGGATAACCTGCCAGTTGTTGCCGATTCCGGGCAGCGCGTAGCGCATCATTGCCGGAAACAGAATACGACGAAAGGTTTGCCCACCGCTAAAGCCGAAGGCCGTCGCCGCTTCAATATGTCCCTTTGGCACCGCCAGGAAGGCGCCGCGAAAGGTTTCGGTGAAGTAGGCCCCGTAAATAAAGCCCAGCGTGATGATCCCCGCCACCATGGGGTCGATATCAAACTGCGCCAGGCCAAGCGCATCGGTTACGCCGTTGAGCGCAATCTGTAGCCCGTAGAAAATCAGCAGCATCAGCACCAGATCGGGCACGCCGCGGATTAAGGTGGTATAGCCTTCAAAAATCAACGCCAACGGACGATTGTTGGAAAGTTTCGCCCCGGCGCCCGCCAGACCGATAAGCACCGCCAGAACGACCGAGCTTAACGCCAGCTCAAGGGTGACCAGCGCGCCCTGAAAAATAACCTGTGAAAACCCGTACAGCATGCTGTCTGCCCTGTCTGTCATCAACCATCGCGCGCAAAATAACGCGCGACGGGGTACGCGGGATGCTTAGTCGCCGTACACGTTAAAATCGAAATATTTCTTCGCCAGCTTGTCGTAGGTGCCATCCTGGCGCATCTCGGCAAAGGCTTTATTCAGTGCTTCACGTAGTTCGTTATCCTCTTTGCGCAGCCCCATACCGGTGCCGACGCCGAACAGCTTCTCGTCTTTAATCGACGGACCGCCGAACTGATAATCCTTGCCGATAGGCTGTTTGAGGAAGCCTTCGCTGGCGGCGACTTCATCCTGGAACGCCGCGTCAATGCGTCCGGCAGTCAGGTCGGAATAAATATTGTCCTGTCCCTGATAGGAAACGATTTCAATGCCTTTTGGCGCCCAGTGCTCGTTGCCGTAGGTTTCCTGGGTGGTACCCTGGAGAACACCAACGCGCTTGCCTTTCAGCTTCGCGAGGTCTGGCGTAATATCGCTGCCTTTTTTCACGACCAGGCGTGAATCAGCCGCGTACAGTTTGTCGGTGAAGGCAATTTCCTGCTGGCGTTTTTCGGTGATCGAAAGCGAAGACATAATGGCGTCGATTTTCTTCGCTTTTAAAGAAGGGATCAGCGCGTCCAGCGGGTTCTCAATGAAGGTACATTGCGTATTGATACGCTTACAGAGCTCTTTTGCCAGATCGATGTCAAAACCCACCAGTTCACCCTGCGCATTCTTCGATTCGAACGGGGCATAAGTAGGATCGGTGCCGATACGGACTTTTTGCGGAATGGCTGCGAATACAGTGGAAACGCTGGAAAGGGCCAGCGCTAAAGAGAGAGACAACGCCAGTTTTTTCATAACTATCCTCAACAGACTGTCATTCTAACGGATTTATTAGAAGTACTTACGGCAGTTATCGTGCCATTATTCGCCCCGGTAAGGCAAAGCATTCTGCGCCGGAAAGCAAATTTTTTCGCATCGGAAACGCTTAACTATGCACTTTTTAACATCGCGTGCGCAATTTCCTGCACCAAATTGATCCGCTAAAAGCGCAGCTGCACCAAAATCAGACAGAAAGGGATGCGCATGGCCCGGCGTCCGGGCCAGCGGGCGTCTTAATCACCGTAAACGTTGAAGTCGAAGTATTTCTTCGCCATTTTGTCGTAGGTGCCGTCTTTACGCATGTCGGCCAGCGCTTTATCAAACGCGGCCTTCAGCTCGCTATCGTCCTTACGCAGGCCGATGCCGGTACCATCACCGAAGAACTTTTTGTCTTTAACGGAAGGACCGGCAAAGGCAAAATCTTTACCGGCAGGTTGCTTGAGGAAGCCCTCGCTGGCGGCCACTTCATCCTGCAACGCGGCGTCCAGGCGACCCGCAGCAAGGTCTGAGTAGATCAAATCCTGATTCTGATAGGCCACAACGTCCACGCCGTGGCTGCGCCAGCGTTCATTACCATAGGCCTCCTGGGTGGAGCCCTGCAGTACGCCAACATGCTTGCCTTTGAGGGATTCCAGCGTCGGTTGAATCGGCGAGCCTTTGGCGGCGATCAGGCGGGAGTCGGCCGCGTAGAGCTTGTCAGAGAAGGCGATTTCCTGCTGGCGTTTTTCCGTAATCGACAACGAAGAGATAATGGCGTCGATTTTCTTGGCCTTCAGCGACGGGATCAGGGAGTCGAAATCGCTGCCGACCCAGGTGCATTTTACTTTGATGCGCGAACAGAGCTCGTTACCCAAATCAATGTCAAAACCCACGAAATCCCCTTTCGCATCCTTTGAAGAGAAAGGCGCGTAGGTGGCATCGGTGCCAATGCGGATACTCTGCGGCAGCGCGGCGAACGCGCTGGAGGCGCTGCAAATTCCCATCATTAAAGAGAGAGCCAGGACCGTCTTCTTCATAGGTTACCCTTAAGTGTCGTGATGTTGTTATGCGATGCGTTATCTTGTTATTTGTACTGCCGGCAAAATCTTGCACGTTTTATGCCATTTTCTCAGTGCGTGCTGGAAAGGGCGTTAAATTTGTTAAATAAAGGTTGCAAATTTGTCTTAAAAGGGAAGATACCAGCAATAACGGATAAACCGCAGTGCCGCAGCGCAAAAAAACAAATTAAATGTTGAGGATTTGATCGAGGCGACAAAATTGCACTGCGGGGAGGCAGATGTGAACAAGGCGCACTATCTTAGTGCGCCCTACGCCCCCTGCCAGCGGGAAAAGAGGTCTTGCGGAAGAGAGATATCGAACTGATCGATCACGCGATTGACCGTCTGATTAATCACATCGTCCAGGCTTTGCGGGCGATGATAAAACGCCGGAACCGGCGGCATAATCACCGCGCCCATTTCCGCCGCCTGGACCAGCAGCCGTAAATGGCCAAGGTGGAACGGCGTTTCCCGTACGCACAGCACCAGCGGCCGGCGCTCTTTAAGCACCACGTCCGCCGCCCTGGTCAGCAGCCCGTCGGTATAGCTATGAACGATGCCGGAGAGGGTCTTCATTGAGCATGGCAAAATCACCATCCCGGCGGTTTTAAAAGAGCCGGAAGAGATGCTGGCGGCGATATCGCGGGCATCGTGCACCACGTCGGCTAACGCCTGCACCTCGCGCAGGGAGAAATCCGTCTCCAGCGCCAGCGTCTGGCGCGCGGCCTGGCTTAAAATAAGATGGGTTTCGACATCCGAAACTTCGCGCAAAACCTGGAGCAAGCGTACGCCGTAAATCGCGCCGCTGGCGCCAGAAATACCGATAATGAGTCGCTTCACGATGGTTGCCCCTTTCACACAATGGCGCAGACTTTGCCGGATTATAGTCTCCGACGCAACCGCGGGCCCGCATTTGGCGCGAGAAAATAAAAAAGCCCGCGGCCGTCAGACCGCGGGCTCTCAGCAAAACAGAGGATTACCCTTCGTTGTGCATCTCTAAGTTTTCAACTTCATTCTGCAGCTGAACCGCTTTCGCGTCGTCGTTACGCAGAGAGTCGAGATAGTCCAGATACTGCTGATCGACATCTTTAGTGACGTAGATACCGTTGAAGACCGAGCATTCAAACTGCTGAATATCCGGATTCTCCGCGCGCACCGCGTCAATCAGATCGTCCAGATCCTGGAAAATCAGGCCATCGGCGCCGATGATCTGGCGGATCTCATCTACCTCACGCCCGTGGGCTATCAGCTCATTGGCGGTTGGCATATCGATGCCATACACGTTCGGGAAGCGAATTTCCGGCGCAGCGGAGGCCAGATACACTTTCTTCGCCCCGGCTTCGCGCGCCATCTCGATAATCTGCTCAGAGGTGGTGCCGCGCACGATGGAGTCATCCACCAGCAGCACGTTCTTATCGCGGAACTCGGCGCGGTTGGCGTTAAGCTTACGGCGCACGGACTTACGGCGCAGCTGCTGACCCGGCATGATAAAGGTACGGCCAACGTAGCGGTTTTTAACAAACCCCTGGCGATACGGCTTATCGAGGATGCGGGCAATTTCCAGCGCGATATCGCAGGAGGTTTCCGGAATGGGAATGACCACATCGATATCCAGATCTTCCCACTCGCGGGCAATTTTCTCGCCCAGCTTCGTGCCCATATTGACGCGGGCGCTGTAAACGGAAATTTTGTCGATGAAGGAGTCCGGACGCGCAAAATAGACGTACTCGAACAGGCACGGGTTGCTGACCGGGTTTTCCGCACACTGGCGAGTAAACAGCTGGCCTTTTTCGGTGATATATACCGCTTCACCAGGCGCCACGTCGCGCAGGAACTCAAAGCCCAGCGTATCCAGCGCCACGCTTTCCGAAGCGACCATATACTCGGTGCGGCCATCGCCGATATCGCGCTTGCCCAGCACCAGCGGACGAATGCCGTTCGGGTCGCGGAAAGCGACCATGCCGTGACCGATAATCATCGCTACGCAGGCATAAGCGCCGCGAATCTGGCGGTTGGTGGCGGCGATCGCCGCAAAAATGTTGTCTGCTTCCAGCGGATAGTGGCGGAAGTTGTCCAGCTCGCTGGCGAAGATATTGAGCAGGATTTCGGAATCAGAGGTGGTGTTGATGTGGCGGCGTTTTTCTTCAAACAGCTTTTTACGCAGCTCGTGAGCGTTAGTCAGGTTACCGTTGTGCGCCAACGTAATGCCGTACGGCGAGTTGACGTAGAAAGGCTGTGCCTCGGAGGCGCTGGAGCTGCCAGCCGTCGGGTAACGAACGTGACCAATACCCATATTGCCCTGCATACGCTGCATATGGCGAGCTTCAAAAACGTCGCTCACCAGACCGTTCGCCTTACGCAAACGGAAACAGTTGTTCGCATCAATGGTGATGATGCCTGCGGCATCCTGGCCACGATGCTGAAGCACCGTTAACGCGTCATAAATCGACTGGTTTACCGGCATAACACCGGCGATACCGACAATACCGCACATACGTCTTTTCCTCGTTAAGCTACATCCCAACGCTTATGCTTTGGGCAAGAAACTTGACGAGCTCTGCAGATAGTCAAAGAACCATCTGATAACGAAACTGAACTGCGGGATAAGCTCAGACTTTTGCCAGTCTTCGCTTTTCGCCATACCGGTAAAGCTATCGAGAAAGAACAGAATCGCCGAGACGATTAGCACCCCGCGCAGGGCGCCAAAGCAGATCCCTAACACCCTGTCGGTTCCCGACAGGCCGGTTTTTTCCACCAGCTGACCTATCACAAAGTTAACGATAGCGCCGACGATAAGCGTTGCGATAAACAGTATCGCGATAGCAATCCCATTTCGGACCAGTTCGTCTTCAAAGCCCGTGAACCAGACAGCCAGGTAAGTGTAGTAATGACTGGCAACAAAGAAAGCGCATCCCCAGGTTACCAGCGATAAAGCTTCACGAACAAAGCCGCGGATCAGGCTAACCAGTGAGGAAAAACCAATCACCGCAATTATGGCGTAATCAATCCAGACCATATACGTCCCACGATTTTACGCCCTGTCGTCCGGTTCGGGGCGCATTCTAACAGAAAAAGAAAACGTTTGCGTAGGGATTTCCGTGCCCTACAGAAATAAAAATGGCGCTGAAAAAACATTCAACGCCATACTGTCTTTCGCCTCTTCAGAGCGCGTCAGACAGGGGTTTCAGCACTCTACTCCTTTAAAAAAGAGAGAGTTAGTTCGGGCTGTAGCCCATGACCACGCCGCTAAGTCCCGAAAGCTGCTTCAGCTCACCAAGCTGACCTTTCAGCTTATCCTTCGAGGTATCCGGCCCCACGAGAATACGGGTAATTTTACCCTGCACCGGCGTCGAAGGCGACGTGTAAACTTTAAAGCCGGAAGCGCGCAGCTTACCGACAATCTCGTTGACCTTATCGGCGTTCTTCAGCGCCCCAAGCTGCACCACATAGGCTTTACCGGTCGGCGCCGGAATTTCAGCCTGCTGCTGCGGTTTAGGGGGCGGCGTCTGCGCCGTAACCTGCTGCTGCTGTGGTTGCGGTTGCGGCTTCTCTACCGGCTTCGGCTGAGGTTTCGGCTGTGGTTTCGGTGCGACCACCGGCTCCTGCACCACATCAAAACTGTTGTTATTCACCGGTATCCGCGACGGATCCAGCGATGGCGCAGCGGCATCGCCGGCCCTCACCTCTTCCGCCGCCCCTTCAGGAGGCTGCGAAGGCAGCGCCTGGGTCGCCGCTGGCAGCATATCCGGCTCATCGCGATCCCCCGGTTTTGGCACCAGCGGAATGGCGGCAAACTCATCCTGATAATGTTTTTTCTGACCATCCAGCAGCCCTGGCAGGATAATCACCCCCAGCGCCACCAGCACAATCGTCCCGACTAAACGGTTCTGAAACTTACTCGCCACCGATTCTCCCCGCGTCTATTTCTTCCATTACATGCGCCACCGTATGGAATGAACCACACACCAGCACCGTATCTTCAGGCCCGGCGTCCGCCATCGCGGCATGCCACGCCTCAGCGACGCTAGTATAGACTTTACCTGCGCGCAAATGTTCCAGCAGCTGCTCCGCCGTGGCTCCGCGCGGCCCTTCCAGCGGCGCGCAGTACCAGTCGTCAACTTCGGCCTGCAAATTTGCCAGCGTTCCTGCAATATCCTTGTCATGCAGCATACCAATAACCGCCAGCACGCGCCCCGTTTTCGATAAGGTTTTGAGACGCCCGGCGAGATAGGCCGCCGCATGCGGATTATGGGCAACATCCAGGATCGTCCGGGGAGCATCGCTGATTATCTGGAAACGCCCCGGCAGCATCGCGTTTTGAACGCCATCGCGCATCGCCTGCTCGTTTACCTTAAGCCCGCTGGCGCGCAAGGCCGCAATCGCCGTAGCCGCATTCGGCAGCGGGACCTGCGGCAGCGGCAGATCGCTTAACGCCCCCTGACGATCGCGGAAGGACCAGCCTTGTTCACTGGCGTCATACTGCCAGTCAACGTCACGGCGCAGGAGCCGCGCCCCTTTTTCGCTCGCCACCTCAGCGATGGTCAACGGCATATCGGGTTCGCCGACGACAGCCGGTTTACCAGGGCGGAAAATCCCCGCCTTTTCGCGGCCGATGCTTTCGCGATCGGGCCCCAGCCAGTCGGTATGGTCGAGAGCAATACTGGTCACCACCGCCACGTCAGCATCGACGATATTGGTCGCATCCAGGCGGCCGCCCAGGCCCACCTCAAGAATCACCACATCCAGCCGCGCCTGCTGAAACAGCCACAGCGCGGAGAGGGTGCCAAACTCAAAATAGCTCAGGGAAATCTCGCCGCGCGCGGCTTCAATTTCGGCAAAAGAGGTCGTATGCGCGAGCTCCGCCAGCTCTTCGCCCTGCACCCGCACCCGCTCTGTGTAGCGCACCAGATGCGGCGAACTGTAAACGCCAACCTTATAGCCCGCCGCCATCAGCACCGACTCCAGGGTACGGCAGGTGGTGCCTTTGCCGTTGGTCCCCGCCACCGTAAAGACAAACGGCGCAGGTTTCATTACCGCCATCCGCTGCGCGACCTCGCTGACGCGCGCCAGCCCGAGATCGATAGTTTTGCTGTGCAGATGTTCCAGATAAGAAAGCCACGTAGCCAGGGGCGACGTGGCCTGAGGAATAGGTTGTTTTTCCATGATGTCCGGCAAGAGTTAGGATAACTACGCGTAAAAAAAAGGGCAGCGCCGTCAGGCCTGCCCTCTGCATTATCAGGCCTCTGGTTCCTGATCCGGCACCGGTGGCACCACCTCACCTTCGTGAGCAGGTTCCGGATTTGGCGCCGGAAGGTTCATCAGCTTCGCCAGAATGCTGGCCAGCTTCAGACGCATTTCCGGGCGGCGTACGATCATGTCGATCGCCCCTTTCTCAATCAGGAACTCGCTGCGCTGGAATCCCGGCGGCAGCTTCTCGCGAACGGTCTGCTCGATAACGCGGGGGCCGGCAAAGCCGATCAGCGCTTTTGGCTCAGCGATGTTGAGATCGCCCAGCATCGCAAAGCTCGCAGACACGCCGCCCATGGTTGGGTCGGTCAGCACGGAGATATACGGCAAGCCGCGCTCCTGCATTTTCGCCAGCGCAGCGGAGGTTTTCGCCATCTGCATCAGCGACATCAGCGCTTCCTGCATACGGGCGCCGCCGGATGCGGAGAAGCAAATCAGCGGGCAGTTGTCTTCCAGAGCCTGCTCAACCGCGCGAACAAAGCGCGCGCCGACCACGGAGCCCATCGACCCCCCCATAAAGGAGAATTCGAAAGCGGCGGCAACAACCGGCATATCATGCAGGGTGCCTTTCATGACCACCAGCGCGTCTTTTTCGCCGGTCTCTTTCTGGGCGGACGCCAGACGGTCTTTATACTTTTTCGAATCGCGGAACTTCAGCACATCTTTCGGCTCGAGCTCGCTTCCCAGCTCCACGAGGGAACCTTCGTCCAGCAGGCTATGCAGGCGGTTGCGCGCCGACATACGCATGTGGTGATCGCACTTAGGGCAAACCTCCAGGTTGCGCTCCAGCTCTGCGCGGTACAATACCTGACCGCAGCTGTCGCACTTGGTCCATACACCTTCAGGGATACTTGCCTTACGGGTGGGGGTTATATTGCTTTTAATTCGTTCAATCCAGCTCATTGATAACCTTTCTACCTGAACCTGGTCGATGCCAGTTTTGTCGCAAGGGGCGCATAATGCCATTTTTGCCCCTCACAGACCATGAATGTTGCACATTAAATCATAACATCCCGTAACATGGGATAAAAAAGTGGTCGAACCGCTCACACTTCACTCTTCGGGCGGCGGCATACCGCCCGAAGATCGTCGCCGCGTTATTTCGCCTGTTTCGCCGCCGCCCGCTTGTGGCGGATGACTTCAATCACGCCCGGCAATACGGACAGGACGATAATCGCCACGATCAGCAGCTTAAGGTTTTCCTGGACGATCGGCAAATCGCCGAACAGATAACCCGCGTAGGTAAATAACAGTACCCACAGCAGCGCGCCAACAACGTTATACATCGCAAAATGACGATAGGACATATGCCCCATTCCCGCCACAAACGGCGCAAACGTTCTGACGATCGGCACGAAACGGGCCAGGATGATGGTCTTACCGCCGTGGCGTTCGTAGAAGCTATGGGTCTTATCCAGGTAGCTGCGGCGGAAAATTTTCGAATTGGGATTACTGAAGAGCTTTTCGCCAAACAGCCGGCCAATCGTGTAGTTCAAGGCATCGCCAACAATCGCGGCAATGACCATCAGCAGCACCATTAAATGCACGTTGAGATCGTTGGTCGGCAGCGCGGAGAGCGCGCCTGCCACAAACAGCAGCGAATCCCCCGGCAGGAACGGCGTGACCACCAGGCCGGTTTCGCAGAACAGAATCAAGAATAAAATCGCGTATACCCAAATGCCGTACTCCGCGACCAGCTCAGCCAGATGCACATCAATATGCAGGATAAAATCAATTAAAAAGTGAATCAGGTCCATAGTTTGCGTTAGCCCTTAATAACCCGGTTAGTCCGCCAGAAACAGCGGGCCCATCGGCATGACCGGGAGGTCGTAGTGGGCCGGGTAGTCCACCGACACCAGATACAATCCTTCCGCCTTTGCCGTTGCGGCGGCAAGCGTCCTGTCTTTTGCCGCCAGAAGTTCTGCAATCCAGCTCTCTGGCTGGTTACCGGCACCTACTTCCATCAGACTGCCGACAATGTTCCTTACCATATGATGTACAAAGGCATTCGCTTTGATGTCCACCACCACATATGCACCATAACGGGTGACGTTAATATGCATCACGTTGCGCCACGGCGTGCGCGACTGGCACTGTACCGCACGAAACGAGGTGAAATCATTCTCTCCCAGCAGACACTGAGCGGCGCGCTGCATCCGCTCTGCATCCAGCGGGAGGTAATAATGGGTTACGCCGCGGCTCAATACCGCCGGCCGCAGACGATGATTATAGATAACATAACGATAGCGACGCGCCGTGGCGCTGAAGCGGGCATGAAAATCCGGTGGAACCGGCTTTACCCAGCGCACCGCAATGTCGCCGGGCAAATTCGCATTTACGCCCAGCGTCCATGCGGCATCCTGACGCTGCGCGCGGGTTTCAAAATGCACGACCTGACCGGTACCGTGAACGCCGGCATCCGTACGGCCCGCGCAAAAAACGTTAACAGGCTCGTTCGCTACCTGCGAGAGCGCCTTTTCCAGCTTCTCCTGTACGCTGCGGACTTCGTTCTGCCGCTGCCAGCCGTAGTACTTGCTGCCATCGTATTCGATGCCCAGCGCGATTTTGTAGACCGGCGGCTGCTCCATCTCAGACATCAGTACAAATACTCCTGAACCAGCTTCTCAGCGATTTTCACCGCCATCAGCGCGCCGCCAAAACGGACGTTATCGGCGACGGACCAGAACTGCACCTGCTCAGGCATACCGTAGTCGTTATGCACGCAGCCGACGGAGAGGCGGGCGTTACCGGAAGCATCGCCGACCTGCGTCGGGAACTCGCCCTCTTCGGACAGTTCGATATCTTCGCCAAGGCTAAAGGCATCGCGCGCCTCTTCGGCGGCTAGCGGACGCTGCGCTTCAAAACTCACCATCTGCGCGTGGCCGTAAAACACCGGCGACTGAACGACGTTTGCGGAGATCATCAGGCCATCATCCTGCAGGATTTTGCGGACCTCATCGACGATACGGCGCTCTTCACGCACGCTTCCTTCACGATCGGGCAGCAGCGGCAGCATATTGAACGCCAGCTGACGACCGAAGAAATCATCTTCGTCGATCGGAATACCGTTAAGCAATTTGGCGCTCTGCCCCGCGAGGGCATCGACCGCTTTTTTACCGTGAGCGGAAGCGGAAAGCAGGCTGGTCACGCTGATACGCGCCAGGCCGCCCCGATCGATCAACGGTTTCAACGCCGACAGCAGCTGGCTGGTCAGGCTATTCGCGACCGAGATAACGTTGCGATTGCGGTAATCCGCCAGTACGAACGGGTTAACATCCGGCACCACCAGCGGCACGTCCGGCTCCAGCGCAAACAGACCGCTTAAATCAATCACCAGGCAGCCCGCGTTAGTGGCGTCTTCGATATACGCGGCGGAGGCCTCTACACCGGCGGCAAAAAAGGCCAGCTGGGCCTGGGTCCAGTCAAATTCCGCCGCATCCTGAACGATAACCGACTTGCCCGAAAAACGCAGATGTTCACCGGCGCTATCGCTACGCGCCAGCGCATAAATATCCCCCACCGGGAACTGACGATCGGCAAGCGTTTCGAACAGGGCTTCGCCTACGGCGCCCGTTGCGCCCAGTACGGCAATATTCCAGCCTTCAGACATGGTGGTGTACTCCAGAAAAAAGCGGCCCTGCCGGATTATCCAGCAGGAGCATTAAGATGATATTAACGAACAGGATGATGAACGGCGTTAAAGCCCAGCTGGCGCAACAGCGTCGCCGCCTGCGCATCGCTGCACTGTACGTACAGCGAAGACCATTCACGGCGTTCCTGATAATTTTTGCGCAGTTTGTCGAACTCGCCCGCAGCGCCCGCGACTTTTCGCAGCGGCGCATCATCGCGGCGCACATCATACACCAAATGCGCCAGCCGTTTTAGCGTTGCCTGATCGAGCGGCCCGTGCAGCGTAATGCGGCCAAACTCCGGCGCCGGTAGCAACGTGTCCAGCGCCACCTGCTGTGGATGACCAATAAACGCGCTGTAGGCCTCAAAAACCTGCGTCGTACCGCGCGCTTTGCCTTCAAGGGTATAGCCGGCAATATGCGGCGTACCAATATCCACCCGCTTGAGCAATTCGGTATTCAGATCCGGCTCCGGCTCCCAGACATCCAGCACCACGCTTAATGCCTGCCCGGCCTGCAGCTGCTGCAGCAGCGCGGCGTTATCCACCACCGGACCACGGCAGGCGTTGATTAAAATCGTCCCCGGCTTCAGGCGGCGAATCAGCGCCTCATCCGCCAGGTGCAGCGTCTTGTACTGCCCTTCCTTATAGAGCGGGGTATGGAACGTCAAAATGTCCGCGTCCTGCACCAGCTCGTCAAGAGAGCGGAAATCCCCCTCGTCGCCGCGATCGGCGCGCGGCGGATCGCAGAGCAGCGTTTTGATTCCCAGCGCCTCAAGGCGTTTTTGCAGACGCCCGCCCACGTTGCCGACGCCCACGATCCCGACGGTACGGTCGGCCAGCGCAAAACCGTCACGCTCGGCCAGCATGAGCAGCGCGGAAAACACATATTCCACCACCGCGATAGCGTTGCAGCCCGGCGCCGCGGAAAAACCGATTCCCGCCTGCTGTAGCCACGCCTGATCGACATGATCGGTACCCGCCGTCGCGGTGCCAACAAATTTGATCGCTTTGCCAGAAAGTAGCGCTTCGTTAACTTTGGTGACGGATCGCACCATCAGCGCATCGGCGTCATTCAGCGCTTCAACCGGGACAGGGCGACCTGCAACGGCCTTCACTTCCCCCAGGCGGCTAAAAAGCTCGCGCGCATAGGGCATATTTTCATCAACGAGGATTTTCACGGTTCAGTACCTGTCTGAGAGCGAGAGTAAACCGGGGAAGTGTGCCATAATCTGCCCGCCAGGAACATCACCACCCGGCCCTTAGTACAGTAATTTAGTACAGCAATACGCAAAGGATTAATCATGACGCAACCCGTTTCAGGTATGTCCGATCGCCCTCCGGGCTCAGGCGAACCTCCGCTCACCACTCAGCAGCGTACCGCGCTTGAGCGGCTCATTACGCGCCTGGTGGCTTTAACATCCCAGCAAAATGCGGAAGTGTGGGCCTGCGTAAAACACGATCTGAGCCTGAAAAACGACGCGCCGCTGCTGGCAAGCCATTTTGCCGCCGCCGAGAACAGCCTGAACCAGCGCCTAATCCTCGCCCAGCAAAATCATCACCGTCGGCAAATCCTGGCGCAGCTGAGCGAGCTGCTGAATCAGGGCAACAATCGCCAGGCGGTCAGCGATTATATTCGTCAGCATGACGGTCAAACCGCCCTGCATGCCTTGTCCCAGCCGCAGCTGGAGAATGTTCTGCAGCTCCTGCAAAGCGGCCAGCTCTCGATTCCTCAGCCGCAGCAGCGCCCGCCAACGCATCGTCCGCTGCTGCCCGCGGAGCACAACACGCTCAATCAGCAGGTGACCAAACTCGCCGCGGCCACCGGCGAGTCCAGCAAGCTTATCTGGCAATCCATGCTGGAGCTAAGCGGCGTCAAGAGCGGAGAGCTGATCCCGGCGACCCACTTCACTCCCCTCTCGTACTGGCTACATGCGCGGCAAACGCTCAGTTCGCAGGCTGCGCCGACGCTGACCTCGCTGCAGGCCGCATTAAAACAGCCGCTTGAAGCCGCGGAATGGCAAAGAGTGATGGATTTTGCCCAAACCCACTGGCACGCGACGGCGCAAACGCCGCTCAGCGCGGCGCAGCTGCTGACGCTGCTCAACAAAATTTTCGTGCTCAGGGTCGCCAGAGCCCAGGAGACGCTGGCGATCCCGCCGGTTCAGGCGCCTCCCGCCTCACCGTGGCTGGTATTGAAAAAACCGTGGGTTATCGCGCTGGCAGCTATCGTGGTGCTTGCCCTGCTGTGGCTGGTGATTTAAGGAGATATCATCGGCCCGCATGCCGGGCCGAATGAAGCGCTACTTACGCAGCGACACCAGGCTAACCAGGATCCCCAGCACGGCGCATATTGCCGCGGCCAGGAAGACGGAAGAGTAGCCCAACGACGTCGCCAGCAGCCCGGTAAGCGGGCCGGTGACGCCGTAAGAGATATCCTGAAACGCGGCATAGCCGCCAAGCGCCGTTCCTCGTACCTGCGGCGGTACCCGCTTCACGACCTCGACGCCCAGCGCCGGGAAGATAAGCGAGCATCCGCAGCCGGTGAGCGCCGCCCCCGCCAGCGCGATCCAGGCATTGGGCGCCTGCCAGAGCAGCGCCAGGCCTATCGCTTCAATCAGCAGCGAAACGATGGCCACTTTCACCCCGCCGAAGCGGTCCGGCATCCAGCCAAACAGTACGCGCATCAGGACAAACGCCCCGCCAAACGCGGTCAGCGTAAAACCGGCCATCGCCCAGCCGTTGCTGGCGAAATACAAAGAGACAAATGTGCCAATTACCGCGAAGCCGACGCCCTGAAGGCCAAGACCGATACCGGGCCGCCAGATCATTCCCACCACGCTCCACAGCGACGGCCGCTCGCCGCCGTGAGCAGGAATTTTACGCACCGTGCCGTTAATCGCCCAGGCCACTAACGGCAGCACCATGGTGACACAGGCCAGCGCCGCGACGCCGTAATGGCTGTAGATCAGCAGCCCCAGCGGCGCCCCGGCCGCCAGAGAACCGTATATCGCCATACCGTTCCACGACATGACTTTACCGGAACGCATGGGCCCCACCAGCCCCATCCCCCAGCTTAAATTACCGGTGAGCAGCTGGCTTTCACCAAAACCCAGGATCAGACGGCCAAGCACCAGCAGGCCAAACTTCGCCATGACCGGCACCGGCAGCAGCGCGGCGCACAGCCAGGCGCCCCCCGCCAGCGCGCAGGCCAACATCCCCTGCAGGACAGAGCGTTTGGCGCCGTACTGATCGGCAAGGCGGCCGGCATAGCCGCGGGTTAATACGGTCGCCAGAAACTGGATACCGACGGCGACGCCAACCATGGTATTGCCAAATCCCAGTTCCTGATGGACAAACAAAGGGATAACCGGTAGCGGCAGGCCGACGGTCATATAGGTGAGAAAAACGGCGAACGTGATCCGAAACAGCGAACCATTCGCTGAAGGAGTGCGTTTTGTTTCAGTGACTGCGGACATGCTTTACTCCAGTTCGCAGAGTAAGGCGAGGTGAGACCACGCCCTCTCCACCTGATTATCAGGGTTAAGGCGCGTTGGATGACGTTAAACGCTTACGCATTATCTGAGAGAATAATGTTGTGCCAGGAGTTTGCCTTTTCTCCCGGGGGTCTGTCAAGAATACAAAAAAGGGAGCCCGTTGGCTCCCCTTGTAAAGCGTGTTCGTTATGCGCGGTATTTGCGCATGACCAGCGTGGCGTTAGTCCCGCCAAAGCCGAAGCTGTTAGACATCACGGTCGTCAGCGCGCGTTCGGTCGGCTCGGTCACGATATTCAGGCCGGCTGCCTGCTCGTCCATCTCTTCGATGTTGATGCTCGGCGCAATAAAGCCGTGTTCCAGCATCAGCAGGGAGTAGATAGCTTCCTGTACGCCAGCGGCGCCCAGGGAGTGGCCGGTCATCGCTTTGGTCGCGGAGATCGCCGGGCTGTTATCACCGAAGACTTCACGAATCGCCCCCAGCTCCTTCACATCGCCTACCGGGGTAGAAGTACCGTGGGAGTTCAGGTAGTCAATCGGCGTATCAACGCCGTCCATCGCCATCTTCATGCAGCGAACCGCGCCTTCACCGGACGGGGCAACCATGTCTGCGCCATCGGACGTTGCGCCGTAGCCAACGATTTCAGCATAGATGTGCGCGCCGCGCGCCAGAGCATGTTCCAGCTCTTCAACCACAACCATACCGCCGCCGCCCGCGATAACGAAACCATCACGGTGGGTGTCATAGGTACGAGACGCTTTTTCTGGCGTTTCGTTGTATTTGGTGGACAGCGCGCCCATCGCGTCGAATTCACACGCCATTTCCCAGCACAGCTCTTCGCCGCCGCCGGCAAACACGATGTCCTGTTTGCCCAGCTGGATTTGTTCAACAGCGTTACCGATGCAGTGTGCGGAAGTCGCACAGGCGGAGCTGATGGAGTAGTTCACGCCGTAGATTTTGAACGGTGTTGCAAGGCAAGCGGATACCGCGGACGCCATCGCTTTGGTCACCACGTAGGGGCCAACCGCTTTCAGACCGCGCGGGCTGCGCATTGCATCAGCGCCGAAAACCTGAGATTTAGAAGAACCGCCAGAACCGGCAATCAGGCCCACGCGCGGGTTTTGCTGATAGACTTCATCTTTCAGGCCAGCATCTTCAATTGCCTGCTGCATGGAAAGATAGGAATAGATAGAGGCATCGTTCATGAAACGAACCACTTTACGGTCGATCAAGCCGGCGGTGTCCAGTTTGACGTTGCCCCATACGTGGCTGCGCATTCCTGAATCTTTAAACTCTTCAGAGAAAGTGATCCCGGAGCGTCCTTCACGCAGAGATGCCAGGACTTCCTGCTGGTTATTACCAATACTGGAAACGATGCCCAGGCCAGTAATCACTGCACGTTTCATTCAATACCTCTGTAAGTCGCACTATATTAAGTTTCGAGTCGCACAATAGCGTACACTTGTACGCCGAACAAGTCCGATCAGCCAATTTGTGTATAAATTTGCGCCCTCAGGCACACATCGTTAAGATCGTTCTACGCCTTGTGATTCGAGTAACTTACGTGAAACAAAACGCCATACAACCCGCCAACCTGGAATTCAACGCTGAGGGTACACCTGTTTCCCGAGATTTTGACGATGTCTACTTTTCCAATGACAACGGTCTGGAAGAGACGCGCTACGTTTTCCTCGACGGAAACCAACTCAGGGAACGCTTCCCTGAGCATGCACGTCCGTTCTTTGTGGTTGCCGAAAGCGGGTTCGGTACCGGCCTGAATTTCCTCACGCTGTGGCAGGCGTTTGACGTTTTTCACCGCGATAATCCAGAAGCTACCCTGCAAAGATTACATTTCATCAGTTTCGAAAAATTTCCGCTGAAAGCGGAGGACCTGCGCCTTGCCCACCAGCGCTGGCCGGAGCTTGCAACCTGGGCCGAGCAGCTGCAGGCGCAGTGGCCTCTGCCCATCGCGGGCTGCCATCGTCTGCTGCTGGATGAAGGGCGGGTCACGCTGGATTTGTGGTTTGGCGATATTAATGAACTGACCAACGAGCTCGATGATTCGCTTAATCAGCAGGTGGACGCCTGGTTTCTTGATGGCTTTGCCCCGGCAAAAAACCCGGACATGTGGACGGCGGAGCTGTTTGCGGCGATGGCTCGTCTGGCAAGACCCGGCGGTACCCTGGCCACCTTCACCTCCGCCGGCTTTGTGCGCCGCGGCCTGCAGGAGGCCGGTTTCAGCATGCAGAAGCGCAAGGGTTTTGGCCGCAAGCGCGAAATGCTGACCGGCGAAATGCGTGAAACGCCGGAGATCCCCGCGCGCGCGCCGTGGTTTGCCCGCAGCGGTACGGAACAGCGCGATGCCGCGATTATCGGCGGGGGGATCGCCAGCGCCCTGCTCGCGCTGGCGCTGCTGCGCCGCGGATGGCAGGTAACGTTATACTGCGCCGACAGCGCGCCGGCTGGAGGCGCATCCGGAAACCGCCAGGGCGCGCTCTATCCGCTGCTCAGCCAGCACGATCCCGCCCTGGCCCGCTTCTTCCCGGCGGCATTTACTTTCGCCCGCCGCCTGTATGACGCTCTGCCGGTGATGTTCGATCATGACTGGTGCGGCGTGACGCAGCTGGGCTGGGATACGAAAAGCGCGCAGAAAATCGCCCAGATGATTGCGCTTAACCTGCCGCCGGAAATCGCCGTCGCCGTGGACGCCCGAACCACTGCGCAACAAACCGGTGTGGAAACCGGCTGCGGGGGCATCGCCTATCCTGCCGGCGGCTGGCTTTGTCCGCAGCAGTTAACCGCTGAACTGCTGGCCCTCGCCGCCACTCGCGGATTGCGCGTGCGCTACGATTATCCGGTCACGGATCTCAGCGCAGACAACAACGGCTGGCAATTAAACCAGCGGCAGTACCACGAGGTCGTGGTGCTGGCCAACGGCCATCAGCTGACCCGCTTTAGCCAGACGGAGCATCTTCCCATGTACCCGGTTGCCGGTCAGGTTAGCCATATTCCGACGACGCCAGGGCTATCGAAATTGCGCCAGGTCCTGTGCTACAACGGCTACCTGACGCCGCAAAACCCGCATAATCAGCAACACTGCATTGGCGCAAGCTACCACCGCGGACAGGCAGAGGCCGCGTTTAGCGCCGAGGATCAGCAGCAGAATCGCCAGCGCCTGATTGACTGTTTCCCGCAGGCGGAATGGACGCGGGAGGTAGACGTGAGCGCTAATCAGGCCCGCAGCGGCGTGCGCTGCGCAACCCGCGATCATTTGCCGATGGTCGGCAGCGTACCTGATTATGAGGCCACCTTACGCGAATATGCCTCTCTGGCTGAACGTCAGGAGCAGGCCGGAGAAGCGCCGGTTTACCGCAACCTGTATATGCTGGGAGCTCTGGGCTCGCGCGGCCTGTGCTCCGCGCCGCT
Source organism: Klebsiella sp. GN_Kp190 (assembly GCF_040061795.1). Lineage (NCBI taxonomy): Bacteria > Pseudomonadati > Pseudomonadota > Gammaproteobacteria > Enterobacterales > Enterobacteriaceae > Klebsiella > Klebsiella sp. GN_Kp190. The sequence continues at coordinate 34,866 of NZ_JBEAFN010000009.1, read as the reverse complement.
GGCGGCTGAAATTCTGGCGTCGCAAATGAGCAATGAGCCATTACCCATGGATAAAGAAACGCTGGCGGCGCTGAATCCTAACCGGCTGTGGGTAAGAAAACTGCTGAAAGGGAAAGCGGTGAAATAATTGCGGGAAATAGAGCCCGGCTGAGCGAATGCCGGGCTTTGGCGGAGGGCAGAACTATTTCTGCATCGCCTTCTGGTACAAACTGTTCCACATTTCCTGCACCAAAACCTGATCCGGCGGCGACAGTTCGCCCGCGCTGATGGCTTTTTCCAGGCTTCGGGATACCTTGTCATGTACCGCTTGCGCAGTATGCTCGCCCTCTCCTTCCAGCTCGGCCACCGCCAGCGTCAGGTGGCCGCGCAGATAACCGCCGGCAAACAGTTCGTCATCACTGGCGTGGTCGACCATATCATCAATTAACGCCAGAATGCGTGATTCAAACTCCGCGATCATCTTCTTTCCTCATAGTATGTAAAGTGTGGCCTTAGTGCAGGTCTTCCGGCCACGGGAACTGTTCTGCCGTCAAGGGCGGCGTTTGGTAATATTCTTGCAGCGCCTGAATGAAACGCGCGGGACGCTCAGGGATCCCCTGCTCCAGATAGGTCATCACCTGGGCATGCACGCGCCGCTGAAAAGCGATCCGGTCGGGCTCAAAATCCCCTTCCAGGTTGTCGCAGCTGACGTTAAATGGGTATCCCGCCGCCACGCAAAACAGCCAGTCAAACGCCTGAGGCTTCACCTCAACGTCTTCAAATTGAGACTGGGTCATCGCGTCGCGACCGTCCGGGCAGTACCAGTAACCGAAATCTACCAGCTCACGTCGCGCCTTCCCGGCAATGCACCAGTGCGATATCTCGTGCAGTCCGCTGGCGTAAAAGCCGTGGGCAAAGACGATACGGTTGTAAGGCACGTCATCATCTGCCGGAAGATAGATCGGTTCGTCATCGCCTTTAATCAGACGGGTATTAAAATCTTCAGCAAAACAGCCGTCGAAGATTTCGATCAGCTGTTCATATTTATGCGTGCTGTTCATTAGTTCATCCCCAGCCACTGGAGGAACTCCTGTCCATGGCTGTCATAAAGCAGTTTTGCACTCATCACCGCCGACACCACGACGATCATCGGTCGAATCAGTGACTGTCCTTTGCTCAGCACCAGCCGCGATCCCGCGCGGGCACCGATAAATTGCCCGGCCAGCATCACAAAGCCGGTAGCCCATATCACCTTGCCGCCAATAATAAACAACAGCAGGCCGCCAACGTTAGACGTCGCGTTAAGCAATTTTGCATGCGCGGTCGATTTCGCCAGATTGAACCCCGCGAGGGTGACGAAAGCCAGCGCGTAAAAAGATCCGGCGCCCGGACCAAAGAAACCGTCGTAAAAACCGACGCAGCCACCAGCCACCAGGGCAAACGGCAGACCGTACAGACGTCGCTGCCGGTCCTCTTCGCCGAGCTTCGGCATCAGCAGAAAATAGAGGCCAATGCCGATAACCAGGATTGGCAGTATCTGCTTGAGAATATCGGACTGGACGTGCTGGACCAGCAGCGCGCCGCCCGTCGAGCCGAGAAAGGTCATCAGAATATTGAGCTTCTGGTCGGCCAGATTCACCACCTTGCGGCGGATGAAATAAAGCGAGGCGGACAGCGACCCGCCGCAGGCCTGCAGCTTATTCGTTGCCAGCGCCTGCGCAGGGGGAAGACCCGCCGCCATCAGGGCCGGGACGGTCAATAACCCGCCTCCGCCCGCCAGTGAATCGATAAATCCCGCCAGAATGGCCACGAAGAACAGTACGACCAGTACCGTCGGTGACACCATAAAAACGTCGATAAAACTATCCATTAAAGAATATGCTCATCCAGTAGCGCCTGGCAGGAAGGCGGCAGCGGAGGCGGCGTCTTCTTCACAGGAGGGGTTGATCCTGGCTTAGGGGGTTCAAACCAGCTTTGCAATTCCGCACCGCAGCCATCGCCCGCCGGAGGCGGGGCCTGGTCTTCACACTCGAGGCTGCCGGCCGGGCAGCGCAGGCGCACGTGCATATGCGCTCGGTGCTGGAACCATGGGCGAACTTTGCGTAGCCAGTCGCGATCGCTACCGGCATCCAGGCACAGCTGCTGCTTAATCGCCGGGTTGACGAAAATACGCGTAACGTCGCTATCTTGCGCCGCCATCTTAATCAGCTGGCTGATTTGCGGGCTCCACAGCGACGGCACTACGCGTTTGCCGTCGCGGGCCACCAGGTCCAGCGCCTGCGGCTTCAGCAGTTGAGCTGAACTCCAGCGCGCCTGCGGCAGCTGAAGAAAAATATCGACGTCCAGTCCGGACTGATGGCTGGCGTGGCCGCCGTTAAAGCGTCCACCGGCCGGCATACCCATGTCGCCAATCAGCACCGTTCCCATGCCTTTATTGTGCGCCTGATTGCTCAGACGCTGAATAAACTGCACGAGGTCCGGATGGCCGAAGTAGCGGTTCTGATCGGTACGCATCACCTGATAGCCGGTGGCGTTTAACGGCAGCGCCTGCGCGCCAACGATACAGCCATTGGCAAACGCGCCGATGGACTGCGGGCTGCCGCTAACGGGCTGCGTAATTTTCTGCCACGGCGTCGCCGCCAGGCTGGTACCGCTGGCGAGGAGCGCCAGCAGTGCGATAACGGTGTTTTTCATCTATGACCAGCGTGGAATTGATGTCGTCACGTCGCCATTTTGCGCGCGCTGACGCATAAAGTGATCCATTAACACGATCGCCAGCATCGCTTCGGCAATAGGTACCGCACGAATACCGACGCAAGGATCGTGACGCCCTTTGGTGATCATCTCAACTTCTTCGCCAAAGCGATTGATCGTGTGACCCGGGACGGTGATGCTGGAGGTCGGCTTCAGCGCGATATTCGCCACGATCTGCTGACCGCTGCTGATGCCGCCGAGAATGCCGCCCGCGTGGTTGCTCTGGAAGCCCGCTTTGGTAATTTCATCGCGGTTTTCGCTGCCGCGCAGCTTCACCACCTCAAAACCATCGCCAATTTCCACGCCCTTCACCGCATTGATGCTCATCAGCGCGTGCGCGATATCGGCATCCAGACGGTCGAATACCGGCTCGCCCAGTCCCGGCGGTACGCCATCGGCCACCACGGTGACCTTCGCCCCGATGGAGTCGCCCTCTTTTTTCAGGCCGCGCATCAGTTCATCAAGCGCTTCGATTTTGTCCGGATCCGGGCAGAAGAACGGGTTCTGCTCTACCTGATCCCACGCTTTTATCGCCAGCGGGATATCGCCCATCTGGGTCAGGCAACCGCGAATCACAATACCAAATTTCGCGGCGAGGAATTTCTTGGCAATCGCCCCTGCGGCCACGCGCATGGCGGTTTCACGCGCAGAGGAACGACCGCCGCCGCGATAGTCGCGCAGGCCATATTTCTGCTCGTAGGTGTAGTCAGCGTGTCCCGGGCGGAAAACGTCCTTAATGGCGCCGTAGTCCTGAGAACGCTGGTCGGTATTCTCAATCAGCAGGCCAATGCTGGTCCCGGTGGTCACCCCCTCGAATACGCCGGAGAGGATCTTCACCTGGTCCGGCTCGCGGCGCTGGGTGGTATAGCGTGAGGTTCCCGGACGACGGCGATCGAGATCGTGCTGGAGATCGGCTTCGGTTAGCGGAATGCCTGGCGGCACGCCGTCAACGATGCAGCCCAGCGCCAGGCCATGCGACTCGCCGAACGTCGTGACGCGAAAGAGTTGTCCAATTGTATTTCCTGCCATCACGGCTCCGTTTTTGTCGTTATGTTTGCGTGTTGTTTTAGTCTTTATAAATACCGAAATGCGCGCGGGCGGCAATCAGCTGCGGTTTAGTCAGCATAAAGACGCCATCGCCGCCGTTTTCAAACTCCAGCCAGGTAAATGGCACGTCAGGATATTGCTCCATCAGATGTACCATGCTGTTACCGACTTCACAAATCAGGATACCGTCATCGCTGAGATAATCCGGCGCGCAGGCGAGGATCCGGCGGGTTAACTTCAGGCCATCGCTACCGGAAGCCAGCCCCAGGACCGGTTCATGGCGATATTCACCCGGCAGGTCGGACATATCTTCTTCATCGACGTACGGCGGATTGGTCACGATCAGATCGTATTGCACCTTCGGCAGATCGCGGAACAGATCGGAGCGAATCGGCGTAACGTTATGAATTAAGCCGTGATCTTCCACGTTCTGCTCGGTAACGGCCAGCGCGTCAGGGGAAATATCCACCGCATCGACTTCCGCTTCCGGGAAAGCGTAAGCGCAGGCGATAGCGATACAGCCGCTGCCGGTGCACATATCAAGGATGTGCTGCGGATAGTGGTCAATCAGGCCGGAAAAATGGTTGTTAATGAGTTCGCCAATCGGCGAGCGCGGCACCAGCACGCGTTCATCGACGTAAAACTCGTGGCCGCAGAACCAGGCTTTGTTGGTCAAATAAGCGACCGGAATGCGCTCGTTAATACGGCGAATGACGCGCTCAACGATGCGATGTTTTTCGCTGGAAGTCAGACGCGCGGTACGCATATCTTCCGGAATATCAAGCGGCAGATACAGCGAAGGCATCACCAGCTGTACGGCTTCATCCCACGGGTTATCGGTGCCGTGTCCGTACCAGATGTTTGCAGCGCTGAAGCGGCTTACCGCCCAACGCAGCATGTCCTGAATGGTATGAAGCTCATTCACGGCTTCATCAACAAAAATTTTATCCACGCTATCCCCCAGGGCACGCTCTGCTATAAATTCGGCGGCTAGTTTGCCACGAAGACGGGGATAAATCAGCATTCTTACGTCAGGCGGAGGGGGAAAAATAGGTTTTCCTTGCCTGGATGCGTGGCGAGTCGGGTAAACTACCGACAAAGAAAAAATGAGATCAGATAATGAAAAAGAAAACATCGCTAAGCGAGGAGGATCAGGCATTGTTCCGGCAGCTGATGACCGGCACGCGTCAGATTAAGCAGGACACCATCGTTCATCGCCCGCAGCGTAAAAAAATCGCTGAAGTACCGCCCAAGCGGCTGCTCCAGGAGCAGGCGGATAACAGCCACTATTTTTCCGATGAGTTTCAGCCGCTGCTGAATACCGAAGGGTCGGTTAAATATGTGCGCTCGGACGTCAGCCATTTTGAGCTGAAAAAGCTGCGTCGGGGTGATTATTCGCCGGAGCTGTTTCTCGACCTGCACGGTTTAACCCAGCAGCAGGCCAAGCAGGAACTGGGAGCCTTGATTGCCGCCTGCCGTCGCGAGCACGTATTCTGCGCCTGCGTGATGCACGGGCATGGAAAGCATATTCTCAAACAGCAAACGCCGCTGTGGCTGGCCCAGCACCCGCATATTATGGCGTTTCATCAGGCACCAAAAGAGTACGGCGGAGACGCCGCACTGCTGGTTCTGATTGAAGTTGAAGAGTGGCAACCGCCGGAGCTTCCGTAAACGTCAGCCCCGGAGGGAATCAGATAGCCTTCGCCATCTTCAAATTGCAGGGGCTCATTTGCCAGTTGAATTCGCCTTTGCCGCTGGCATCAAGCGTGACGCAGGCAATCGCCGAAGTGGTGAACATCGGGGGAGTTTCCCCCGGGCACAGCTCTGAGACGAGGTACCCCACCAGAGGGAGGTGAGACACGACCAGCGCCGTCGCCACACCTTCATTCGCCAGCGCCTGCAGATAAGCGCTAACCATGCCAACGTCGCCGCACGGCGTGAGTTCCGGCATCACGTCGACATCTTTTGGCAGATTCATGCACTCCCCAACAATTTCCAGCGTCTGTTCTGCACGCAGGTAGGGACTCACAAGAACCCGCTCAATATCCACTTTTTGACCTTTCAGCCAGGTAGCCATCTGACGAGACTCATCGCAACCGCAGACGGTTAATGGACGAACCGAGTCACTGGCTGCATCGAGGGCAGCGTCGCCGTGACGCATGATAAAAACTTGCATATTGCACCGCTTTTGTTAACCAGAAGCACCGCGGTCTTACCCACGTAGACGATACGCAGGTGACCCGGTGGCCGGGCATTGTGCCTGATCCATTCAACGAATGAAACGCTGTTTTTTACCTCAATGGCGTAAGTATAGTCAACTATTGCTTACTAAATCGCCAAAGCGCAGCGCCGTTCATTACCGGATTTACCTTCTTTGACCACAACTTAGGTCGTACGTTCCTCAGCGGGCCAAAAGGTCGCCCCCTGCTCGGCCATGTGTAACAAAGTGTCACATGGTGTAAAACGCGGGCCGTACTGAGCAGCCAGGCGCTGCAATATCGCGGCGACCTCCCCCGCTCCCAGGGTATCCATATAGCGGAACGGGCCGCCAAGAAACGGCGGAAAACCAATGCCAAATACGGCGCCGATATCACCATCGCGGGCGCTGCGAACCACTCGCTCATCGAAGCAGCGCGCCGCTTCGTTAAGCATCATCATCACGCAGCGTTCCGCCACCTGCTGCGCGGACAAGCGCGCCTGCGGTGAGGAAATACCCAGTAAAGCGTAGATCGCAGGATCGGGCCGTTTTTTGCTTTTACGCCCTTTTGCCGCATAAAGATAGAAACCCCGGTTATTTTTTCTCCCTTTGCGATCGTCATTCAGAATCAAACTAATGATGTTTGCAGGCGGGCTAAAACGTTCTCCCCATGCGGCCTCCAGTACCGGGATAATTTTGGTACCGGTATCGATTCCCACTTCATCAAGGAGCTGAATAGGGCCAACCGGAAAACCGAATTTAACCAAAGCGTTATCAATATGCTCTACCGGCTCGCCTTCCATCAACAGGCGCATGGCTTCATTTATGTAGGGGGCCAGAATGCGGTTAACATAAAAGCCCGCTTTATCGGCGACGACAATCGGCGTTTTACCCTGCAGTCTCGCCAGCTTAACCGCCGTCGCAATTGTTTGCCGATCCGTACCACTATGCGGAATCACCTCCACCAGCGGCATTTTGTCTACCGGGCTAAAGAAGTGAAGCCCGATGACCCGCTGCGGCCTGCTTGCATGCGCCGCGATCTCGCCGATCGGTAAAGACGACGTATTAGAAGCAAAGATCGTCTCCGGGCGGCAGTACTGTTCAACTTCGCTGACCATCTTCTGCTTGAGCGCAAGATCTTCAAACACCGCTTCGATCACCACATCGCGATGTGCAAATCCCTGATAATCCAGCGAACCGGATATTAACCCCATCTGGCGATCGCGCTCGCTGGCGCGCAGATAGCGGCGACGCACCTGTTTATCGAGCAGATCCCAGCTGTACTTCAGCGCGTGATTTATCCCGCGCGGCTGGATGTCCTTTATGCGTACCGGTAATCCGCCTTTGCAGGCGGTGACGTAAGCAATACCGCCCCCCATAAGTCCTCCGCCCAGAATGCCCACGCTGCGCAGCGCGACGGGATCAGCATCCGCGCCGCGATCTTTTTTCAGATCGGTGCTGGCGAAAAAAATCGACCGTAGCGCCTGCGATTGCGGCGTCATCGCCAGCTCGCCAAAAGCGCGGGCCTCCTCGGCGTATCCGCTGCTGCAGCCCTGCGCCAGTCCGGTTTCAATCACCTGCAGAATGCGCTCAGTTGCCGGGTAGTTCCCCTGGGTTTTGTGATGCGTCTTTTTCGCGACCAGACGAAACAGCAGGCTGCGGCCAAGCGGACCTGCGAGAATACGTTCGCGCGCCGGAACAGCGCGGCTTGCCGGGCGACCTTTGAGCGCCAGTTCAATCGCGGTTTGCAGCAGGATAGTCTGCGGCACCACCTCATCAACCAGTCCTGCCTTCAGGGCCTGACGCGGGCGAAGCTGCTTACCGGTCAGGATCATCTCCAGCGCGCCGCTGACGCCAATTAATCGCGGTAGACGCTGAGTTCCGCCAGAGCCGGGCAGCAGCCCCAGCTGAACTTCCGGGAGGCCAAGCCGGGTTTTATCGTCATCGCTGCATACCCGCCCGTGGCAGGCCAGCGCCAGCTCAAGGCCACCGCCCAGGCATGCGCCGTGGATAGCGGCAATCACCGGTATCGACAGACCGTGGATCTCGGCCATGATTTGCTGGCCCTGACGGGCAAGCGCCTCCGCTTCCTGCGCGGAATGGCAGCGGGCAATCATATTGATATCCGCCCCGGCGATAAAGTTATCCGCTTTTGCCGAGATAAACACCGCGCCGCGCAGCTCCTTATTGTCGCGGATCTGGCGGATGATCCCCCGTACCTCGCTGGCGAACTCAGCTTTCAGGGTATTCATTTTTTCACCGGGCGCGTCAATGGTGATGACGGCGATATTGTCCGGGCGAACCTCAAGCGTAAATGCCGATACGGTTTCCATTATTCGGCCTCCAGAACCATCGCTGAACCCAACCCACCCGCCGCGCAGGCGGTGACCAGACCAAATCCGCCGCCGCGCCGCCGCAGTTCATGCAGCGTTTGGGTAATCATTCGCGCGCCGGTGGCGGCAAAGGGATGACCGTAGGCAATCGAGCCGCCAAGCACGTTAAATTTGCTCTCGTCCACTTCCCCGGTAGCCTGAGAGCGGCCAAGCACTTCGCGGGCAAAGCGATCGCTGGCCATACATTGCAGGTTGGCCAGCGTTTGCGCGGCAAAAGCTTCATGCATATCAATCAGGGTCAAATCAGCCAGCGTCAGCCCCGCTCTTTCCAGCGCCAGCGGCGTCGACCACGCCGGGCCCAGCAGCATATCCTGGCGAACATCAATCGCGGTGAAAGCGTAGCTTCGCAGATAGCCCAGCGGAACAAGGCCCAGCTCTTTAGCCCGGGATTCGGTCATCAGGATCACCGCCGCCGCTCCATCGGTTAGCGGCGTACTGTTCGCGGCGGTTACGCTCCCGTGTTGACGATCGAAGGCCGGGCGTAACTTTTGGTAATCCGCCAGGGTTGAATTTTTACGAATATTATTATCCTGTTCCAGCGGCTCACGGAACGGCGGCGTGTACGCCGTCATCACTTCTGCCGAGAGCTTACCTTCCTCCCAGGCTCTGGCGGCAAGCTGGTGTGAACGCAGCGCCAGCGCATCCTGCCGTTCGCGCGTGATAGCCCACGTTTTCGCCATCTGCTCGGCGGTATCGCCCATCCGCAGGCCGGTTGAGTATTCGGCAACCGCTGGCGGTACGGGCAGAAGGTCGCGAAAACGCAGCCGAGAAAATAGCTTCAGACGCTGTCCCAGGGTGCGAGCTTTGTTGGCATCAACAAGCGTTCGGGCGAGTTTTTTGCTGACGCCAATAGGTAATACGGAAGAGGAGTCGGCTCCGCCGGCGATACCCGCGCGAATAGTGCCTGCCATCAGGCTTTCCGCGACGTTGGCCACCGCCTGAAAGCTGGTCGCACAGGCGCGGCTGACGCTGTAGGCATCGGTATGCACGCTCATGCCGGTCCCCAGCACAATTTCCCGGGCGATGTTCGGCGCTTCCGGCATCTGCACCACCTGGCCAAATACCAGCTGGTCTATTATGTCCGCGGGGATATTGCTGCGAGCCAGCATTTCGCCGACCACCAGCTTACCTAAATCAACGGCCGGCACGCCGTGAAAAGCCGTCGCCTGTCGGGCAAACGGAGTACGTAAACCGCTGACTATCGCGATACGATCGCCCTGGCGGGTGACTAGCGGTAATGCCTGACTCATAACGCTCCCCTGTTAACCGATAAAACAAAGTGGTCTGACCTGATAACAGTTTTAACTAATATTTTACATTAAGCCAATCGGGGAACCGAAAAAGTGGGAGCCAAAACACATTGATTAGAAAAGGTAACGCCCCTGCCATGAGGGGCATTAAGGGAAGGATTAACGCAAGCCGAGCTGGAAAATCAGGGTTTCAGCTTCACAGCTGAACACGAAATCGATATCCAGCTTCACGCCGCCATCAACGTCGGTAAAGGTCGGGGTGATTTTGCACGGCTCTGATTCAACGTTACGCGCTCTTTCGCTTAATGCGGCGAGCGTTTCTTCGGCTTCGGCACGGTTCGCAAACACGCGGCTATAAGAGGCGGTGCAATCGGTGTTGTCCATAATGGTGCCAACATCCATACAGCAGCAAACCGGGGTTTCATCAGCACTGCATTTACTCATCGTAGATTTCCTCTGTATATGCACTCAAGGTGCCAGACAAATAATGTGCGTATTTTACGCCCCGGGCATGCCTGCCTCCAGTCGTTAATGGCGACAAACGGGATAAGTGACCGAAATCACACTTAAAAATGATCCAAAACAAAAAGCGCCTACTTTGGGTAACAGGTACCCGGGCAAATTTGCCAACTGGATCGCGTTTCTTAGATCACAATTGAAAAAACTTATAAACAAACTTGCAACATATCATCTGGTCAGACCTATACTCAGCGCACTGGTCTGATTTCTCTGTCGTAAAGCAGACCCTACACTTCGCGCTCCTGTTACAGCATGTAACATTGTTTAAATAAAAATAACTCTATGAGGTTATGGGCATGAGCCAGAAAACCCGCCTTACCCAATCTGCCCTTGCAGTGGCTGTAGCACTCGTTTCAACCCAGGCCTGGTCAGCAGGCTTTCAGCTAAACGAATTCTCTTCATCGGGCCTTGGTCGCGCCTATTCAGGTGAAGGCGCTATTGCTGATGATGCGGGAAACGCCAGTCGTAACCCGGCGTTAATCATGATGTTCGACCGTCCAACCTTCTCCGGCGGCGCTATTTTCGTCGATCCTGATGTCAACGTCACCGGTAGTTCAGTTATCGGTAATGACGCCAGTCAGGACAATATTGCGCCTACCGCATGGGTGCCAAATCTGCACTTCGTGGCGCCGATTAACGACCAGTTCGGTTGGGGAGCTTCCCTGACCTCTAACTATGGTTTAGCCACCGAGTTCAACAACGATTTTGCCGCGGGCTCGATGGGCGGTACCACCGATCTCGAAACGCTCAACCTGAACCTGAGCGGTGCTTATCGTCTCAACGACCACTGGAGTTTTGGTCTGGGCTTTGACGCCGTGTACGCTCGAGCAAAATTAGAGCGCTATGCGGGTGATTTACCGGAAATTATCGGCGCACAGCTACCGGGAATGGTGAAAGCCGGCAAACTCTCCCCGGCTCAGGCTGCGGCCATCGGTCAACAGGCCGGCGGTATCAGCCGCGACACCCAAATTGCTCGTCTGAAGGGTGATGAATGGGGCTTTGGCTGGAATGCCGGTATTTTATATGAAGTCGATAAAAACAACCGCTACGGCTTAACCTACCGCTCTGAAGTCAAAGTGGATTTTGACGGGGATTACAAGAGCAGCCTGCCGTCTTCCCTCAACCCCATCAACTCCGCTCTGGGCCTGGGCCTGCCGTACGGCACCGGCGGCTCCACGATTGGCGGTTCTCTGACGTTGAATCTGCCAGAAATGTGGGAAGTATCAGGTTATAACCGCGTGGCGCCAAAATGGGCCGTTCACTACAGCCTGGCCTATACCAGCTGGAGCCAGTTCCAGGAGCTGAAGGCGACCAAAACCAGCGGTGGCGAAACGCTGTTCTACAAGGACGAAGGTTTTAAAGATTCCTACCGTATCGCGCTGGGTACGACCTATTACCACGACGATAACTGGACCTTCCGTACCGGTATTGCCTTTGATGATAGCCCGGTCCCGGCTTCCAATCGCTCTATCTCTATTCCGGACCAGGATCGCCTGTGGCTCAGCGCCGGTACGACTTACGCCTTTAATAAAGATGCCTCAGTCGACGTCGGTGTGTCTTATATGCACGGTCAGCACGTTGAATTTACAGAAGGGCCGTATACCTTTAAATCAGAAGGTAAAGCCTGGCTGTACGGCGCGAACTTCAACTACCGCTTCTGATAATGTGAAGCCACAAAAAAGGGTGAACATCATGTTCACCCTTTTTACTTTCTACCCGTCGGTTACTGTGAATCGATATCTTTGAGATCGCCCTCAATCGCCTGCGCGTTCGGGTTTTCATTCGGGGAAAGTTTACCGCCGTTGGCGATAAAGTCGTGACGCTGGAAGTAGGCTTCACGCATTAAGATATACGGATCGGAGGACTGACGAAGCAAGCCGTCTGAATCCAGCAGCTGCGCGCGCGTTTCAACGCCCTCAACCATCCATTTGCCGATAGACATCGGCCATGTCAGCCAGGAAAGAACCGGATACAGGTCATCAGCCATATCGCCACCCTCATCACGCAGGGTGAAGCTGCCGTAGAAAGGCAGTTGCACATATGGACCATAGCCGACGCCGTAGTGACCCAGCGTGCTACCGAAGCGGGCAGGCTCAACGCGCTGTAGTTTCGGATTCGCCATCCCGGCCACATCAACCAGGCCACCCATCCCAAGGATGGTGTTCAGGAAGAAACGCGTAAAGTGCACCATTCCTTTATAGGGATCGCCTTTCAGGAAGGAGTTCACCATTACCGCCGGCTCTTCGAGGTTGCTGGTAAAATTACTCAGCCCGTTACGCGCCGGCTGCGGAACGTAATCACGCCACGCCACCGCGACGGGGCGCAGGACATAGGGATCGACAACGTTGAAGTTGAAGTTGAACATGGTACGGTTAAAGCCTTCAAGCGGATCTGAACGCCCCTGCGGCCGATCGCCAGAACTAGAACTGGCGCATCCCACCAGCAATGTGGCGCCAAGCGCAAGCGCCGACAGGCGAAAATTCATAGGTGTCTCCCTGTTAATTTAAGCTATCGCTGGGGGTTATCGGGGGACAGCAGCCTCCATAAAGATATCGCCCGTAAGCATGTGCCTGCTTTCAGCATAGCCTTTTTTAGCATCATTGTTGGTGTCCCGATTCTATACACATTTTGCAATTTCCGTATTGCTAATCTTGTCATTGTGAAGAATTTAGGAGCTTATCCGACCCGAACAGCCGAAACCGCTCTAGGATTATAATAAAGACCCGCCGTTGAGGAAAAGTTATGAAACCGCAAACTCACCATGAGAATGAGGATGTTGAAGTAGAAAGTGATGAAAAACAGAATGGTGAAGAAATTGAGGTTGATGAAGAACGCCTGCCTTCACAGGCGATGGCCACTCATGAAGTGATTCGCCAGGAGGGCGAGAAAGAGCTCGAACGCGATGCCATGGCGCTATTATGGTCAGCGATTGCCGCCGGGCTTTCAATGGGGGCCTCGCTGGTCGCCAAAGGTATCTTCCATGTCCATCTGAACGAACTTCCCGGCGGCTTCTTGCTGGAAAATCTTGGTTATACCTTTGGTTTTGTGATCGTCATTCTCGCTCGCCAACAGCTGTTTACCGAGAACACCGTCACCGCCGTCCTGCCTATCATGCATAAACCCACGCCAGGCAACATCGGCCTGCTGTTACGTTTATGGGGGATTGTGCTGGCAGGTAACTTAATCGGGACCGCTATCGCGGCCTGGGCGTTCGATGTTATGCCTGTGTTCGATGAGCCCACTCGCGAAGCCTTTCTTAAAATTAGCCTGAAGGTCATGCAAAACCCGCCGCTGGAGATGTTTGCCAATGCGATTATCTCCGGCTGGCTGGTCGCCACCATGGTGTGGATGTTTCCTGCCGCAGGTTCTGCAAAGATTGTCGTCATCATTCTGATGACCTGGCTTATCGCCCTCGCGGACACCACGCATATTGTGGTTGGCAGCGTCGAGATTTTCTACCTGGTATTTAACGGGACGCTACCGTGGCAGGAATTTATCTGGCCTTTTGCTCTGCCAACGCTTGCCGGCAACATATGCGGCGGGACCTTTATTTTCGCTTTATTAAGCCATGCCCAGATTCGCAATGACATGAGTCACGAGAAGAAGGCTCATGCAGCCGAGGAGGCAAAAAAGCGCTAAATGGCTATAGATTAAGCAGTTGGCCCGTACAAGCTTAACGAGCGCCGAAAATAACGCTATAATCCCGGCGCTTCGTCCCCTTAGTTAAATGGATATAACGAGCCCCTCCTAAGGGCTAGTTGCAGGTTCGATTCCTGCAGGGGACACTTTTGAATTATTCACCTCCGTTCACAGCATTCGTTTAATCATCACCACCGCAGAACAACGCCAGCCCCGAAGCAGATGAATCACAGAGGTTTATCGATTCCTGCATAGATCTCATCAAGTTGCTGTAGCCGGTCTTCATATGATTTCGTCAAACAGCGGCTGTCGCTGCCGCATTTCTGCCGGCTATGGAGCCATGTTTTTTGTGCGTCCATCATCTCGCCACGCGTCCCCATTGGAAAAAGCCCCCGCAGAAACTGATACTTCGTCGCCATCGCCACGTCCATATCGTTCAGGCTCCGGTTAGCGCAGATAGCCTTTTCATCCGCCTGCGTCGCTTTCTGACAATCAAAACTCGCGGAGTACCCCGCTACCGGATACAGCACAGCAATAGTCATCAGTACTTCTCTTATCTTCATATGCGCTCCATTTCCGCACTCCCGCCATTTGTGCTACCCGTTTATAACGAGTGCCCCTCGCTACGGAGCCCAGCGTAAGCTTTTGACACACTGACGCTCTGAACTATCCGTGCTGTCGATAATTATAGTTAATCCACCTTAAGGCTCCCATTGGGTGAACCGCGCGCCTTCCGCAATATCTTTTTCCCCGACGCTGATGCGCCCTACAGCCGGGCTGAATTATTGGTCAGAATTGCATCAGAGCGGGTCACGGCATTGCTTGCCAGCGAGGGGGAATATTTTTCTCGCGCAGCGATTTTCATATTTTTGCCTGGCCTGACTTCCCATCAATAAATATAAATTCATTTAAAATCAATGTAATAAATTAAACCCTATCATTCACAGTAGTTATCATTGTTGATTGTTTCCTTGCGTTACGATTCGCAAAACAATGCCGGTAGATAAATCCCTGCCGTCACGTATTCTTGCCGCTGCCGGATGCGCTGAACTGCTGTTCTTTCAGTATCAGCGTTGCTTAAAAGCAGCGCGTCCGGCGGTTTATGGCGGATGAAAGGCTATCTTCTCAGCCATCCGCTTCATATTGCGGCAGGATGTCTGCGACAAGAATCGGGTTCTGTACGGGACTTGCGGACAGCCTGTTGCCTTACCTAAATTGGTTATACGGATAGATATGATGAAAAAACTCGCAATGGCACTGGGTATCTGTGCGCTTATGGCTTGTGGCGCTGCCAGCGCGGCAAATGGTCAGATCGTTTCAAAGGCTAAGTCAGCCTGCCAGAATAACGCGACGCAGTGCGCCCAGGCTAAGTCCACGGCGAAAGCGGATGCGCAGAAAGAAGCAAAAGCAGCCAAAGACGCCTGTGCTAAAAACCAGGCAGCCTGCGACAACGCAAAAACTGCGGCCAAAAACGCAGTGAAAAAGTAACAACAGTACGGTGGGGTATACCCCACCGTACTTTCAAAAATATGCTCCGCACAGTACGCAAGCCCGATTCCCGCAGGGCAGATTCTGTTTTGCTTATGGCAGATATAGCAGGATTCTTTGCGCACGAGCCCGCATCAAAACAAGCAGTTACACGATACAGGCCTGACCCATGGCGGCGCTCCCTCGTCTGTCCGATCGCCATTCACATCGGCTAACAGACGTTTTTCGAGCAGGTTTCGCGTTCGATAAATCACCCGCTTATTAATTCACTACCCGCCTCCTGAATTATTAGTAATTCACATAATCACCGCGAATTTAATTCATCAATAAAATAATCAAAAACAATCAATCCGCAGCAAGATGAATGAGCATGCTAATTTTTTAGCAGCGATACATTTAATTATTACAGGAAAGCTGATAGCATACAGGAGAGATAATATCCTGACCGGATTCAACATAGCACTCCGCTATCAACAATTGATATAGAATATCTGTTTTGATAAATATTTTGTATGAATCGAAATCGTCGCAACGTCGATAGAGGTCAATTTAAGAAAACCATAACCCCCTATTTTTCATAAGATGATATAGACCATGGAAAGAAAAGAAAGAAACATATGGAAACTAAACAATCTTCCCCCCCTGGAATACTGTTCAATATCTCGCGCTAAAAAACTATTGAATTGTGAAATAGAAGATCTGCTTCATTGGCATGATATTGGCGCGATAAGCCTGTGCATAAAAGTAGGTAAAACTAACGGAACATTAAAAGGTGCGTTCCAACATGACCAGAGCAGTAATAATCTCTATTTTCTTAACGCCCCCAATATTGATGAGTTGAGCATAAGCGAAAGATCGTGGTCACGGCATTCAAAAATTAACAAAATTTTTAAATTTAATGATAGTGAAGCAAATCAGGAAGCCCAATATGGTATACCTGTTACCCAGCTAAAACTCCGGGTTTCCGTCTCTGGCTTATGGTACTGCCACACGAGAAATTTGATGGAGATCTTAGAAACACCTGAAGACATTATTACTGAGCAGAGGATAAGCATCATATCACCGGCCACCAATGTCCTCTTCTGCCACTTCATACCCGACGAGGATGAGAGGCCAACCATCACGCTGAGTAAGCTTTACATCACGAGTCAGGCGATTGAGAAAATTTATGAACATACCATCAGCAGTCGCCCTCTCGAACTTTCTGAAAAAACCTTACATTTATCTGAGGAGCAAGATATAGCGACGCCCTCAACGATTATGCAAAATAAGTTGCTCATTGAATTTATCAATCACATCATTCAATCCAATCCCCATTTTGGCGATAACATGCTTAACGCGACTGAAAACAAAAAAAGTAAAATATTTAATAGAGCTATGGATAAACTCAGGTCTGAAGGCGTGGTTTCCAGCTACGGCAGCATTAATCTTCCGGCGTCAGAATATACGTTCGAATAATACTTCTTTAATTTAATTAAATCAGAATGAATCATTACAACGCCATAGGTACAGGGCGCGCAATGCAGTAGCAAATGTGAAATGCATTTCAATATGAATTCAGAGATGAATCTGGCTTCATAATAAAATCGTTCTCTATAAACACTCCTGATGTATATGAAATACTTTATATACAGCGAATCAACGTAACGTTAAATCTCTCTCAGTCGATTCGTTAAATCCCTGTCCTGCGCTCAATATTGACGCAGCCTGATGTGCCATTAGTATAAACTCTCGGGTCGCGGCGCTTTGCCAGGCCCCCTTTCGCTGTATCAAACACGCGGTTCTTTCCAGTAATGATGGCGCGAGTTCGATCGCGGTTAAATCGTCACGCCCCTGAACAATGGCAGCAGGAAGCAAGGTTGCCAACGACGTGCGTTCAACCACGGTCAGCACTGCGCTAATCGAGTTGGCCTCCATCTGCACTTTCGGTTGAATACCGCGCTGTCGGCAGTCGCGATCGATTTGCTCGCGAGTAGCAAAAGCGCTGCTTAGCAGAATCAGTGACGCCTGATTGAGCGCCGTCAGCGCCACACGGCGGGTCGCCGCCAGAGGATGAGAGCGGCCAACCACCAGCGCCAGGGTTTCAGAGAGCAGCGGCTGAGACACAATATCCCGTGAATCGCTACCGTCGAAAGCGATCCCGATATCCAGCTCATCATTGAGCAGCAGAGTCTCCATTCGATTCTGCGCCAGCTCTTGTATATCCAGCGTTATATTCGGGTAACGTTGATAAAACGAAGCCACCAGCGGCCCCATAAAATAATGGGTAAAGGTTGGCATCATCGCTACACGTAGGGTACCGCGCTGCAAATCTTCAACGTCATGAAGCGCGCGCTGCCCCTCGGCCAGTTCCCGTAAAGCCCGGCGCGCATAAATTAACCAGACCTTGCCGGCGTCCGTCAGGCAAGTGTTGCGCCCGCTGCGATCAAAAAGCCGTACTCCCAGCGTCTCTTCCAGCTGTCGAATCTGCTGCGACAAAGCCGGCTGTGAAACATGCAGGATGGCTGCCGCTCGCGTAAAGCCGCCGTGTTCAGCAACGGCAATGAAGTAGTTGAGGTGTCGCGGCAGCATGAATTCATCCATAAGAAATTCAAATGAACTCAATCATAATTAAGTATTTTAACTTATGAAATAAGTTACGTACTCTGCTCGCGATTCTTTACCAAACGCCACAGGAGATCGGCATGAGTTGCCTCAATACCTTCCCCACAGCGAAACAAACGCCGGCTACTCAACGATGAACCTGAAGCAACGTAATGGCACGATGCTGCTGGTGCTGGTGCTGGTGCTGGTGCTTATCGGTATCAATATGCGTCCGCTGCTGACCTCCGTTGGACCGCTCCTTCCGCAGATCCAGCAGGCAAGCGGCATGAGCTTCACGCTTGCCTCTCTGCTCACCGCGCTACCGGTGATCGCCATGGGTCTGCTGGCGCTAGCCGGCGGCTGGATTAACCGTCATTTCAGCGAGCGCCAAAGTATCTCCCTCAGCCTGTTAACGATCGTCGCCGGGGCTTTACTTCGCGAACTGGCGCCGCAGAGCGCGCTATTACTCAGCAGCGCGCTCCTTGGCGGAATCGGCATTGGTATTATTCAGGCGCTCATTCCCGCGGTGATAAAGCGTCTTTTTCATCGTCAGACGCCGCAGGTGATGGGGCTCTGGTCCGCGGCGCTGATGGGCGGCGGCGGCCTGGGCGCCGCATTCACGCCGTGGCTGGCGCAGCATAGCGCTATCTGGTATCACGCGCTTGCGTGGTGGGCGTTACCCGCCGCCGCCGCGCTCCTCTGCTGGTGGCCGCTAAGCCGAACGTTACCCGCCCGGACGCCATCAACAACCCGGGTCACGCTTTTTCGCCATCGTCGCGCGTGGACGCTTAGCCTCTATTTTGGTTTGATCAACGGCGGCTATGCCAGCCTGATTGCCTGGCTGCCGCCTTACTATATGCAGTCGGGCTACAGCGCGCAGTTCAGCGGTACCCTGCTGGCGTTAATGACCATCGGCCAGACCGGCGGAGCGCTCCTGCTGCCCATCCTGGCCAGACATGAGGATCGACGAACGCTTCTGATGCTGGCATTGGCCTTACAGCTTGTCGGCTTCTGCGGTTTTATCTGGCTACCGCAGCAGGTACCGCTTGTCTGGGCCATCTGCTGCGGTATTGGGCTTGGCGGCGCATTTCCGCTGTGTCTGGTCCTGGCGCTCGATCACGCCAGGCACCCCGCCATTGCGGGCCGACTGGTCGCGTTTATGCAGGGAGTGGGCTTTATTGTCGCCGGGCTTTCCCCCTTGCTGTCGGGACTGCTGCGGAGTTTAAGCGGCAATTACCAGCTCGACTGGATGCTTCACGACGCCTGCGTCCTGGCCTTAATGGCCATAACGCTGCGTTTCGCTCCCGCACGCTACCCGCAAGAGTGGCAACATCAGGATTCAGCCGCTCGCTGAACCCGTCATCTCCTCATGCGGGATAGTTAACTCCTCCCGCATTCAGGCAGAAAAAAGCACAAAATCAAACAACTATATCAGTACAAAAACTGTTGTTAATGACCGTCGCCAGAATGAAATTTAATACCGAATGAAATTAATGTGTCGCCGAATCACGACACTCGTAAGTAACTAAAAATTAATAAAAAAATGGCTCTTGTTTCCCTCATTTTTTAGGCGTACATTAGCGCCATCTGGAGCCGTTTACGCTCAGAATTTACAGCTACCGCCCGCTGAAAAAGCGTCGTTTTCGTGAGCGATAGCTGAGCAGGCAATGAAGAGCAAATTCATTTAAGGCGTCTCGCCGAGAGCGCGGAGTGATGAGTCGTGAAATATTTCTTAATGGGCATTTCTTTTATGGTCATCGTTTGGGCCGGTACTTTCGCCCTGATGATCTAGCTTTAACGGTGTTAAAAAAAGGAGCCTCTCGGCTCCTTTTTTTATTCGTGGCTTTCGCTGGTTAACTTAGCCGACGCGGGAAGCAGCCCGTCGGCACGGAACATCGATTTTATGCCGCGCACCGCCTGGCGGATACGATCGCGGTTCTCAATTAACGCGAAGCGTACATGGGTATCGCCATAGTCTCCAAAGCCAATGCCCGGAGAAACGCAGACTTTTGCATCCTGCAGCAGCTTTTTAGCAAACTCCAGTGAGCCCATCGCCGCATACTGCTCTGGGATCTTCGCCCAGACATACATTGACGCCTTCGGACATTCCACCATCCATCCGGCCTCATGCAACCCTTTCACCAGCACATCGCGACGACGTTTATACTGCTCGGCAATGTCGCGAACGCACTGCTGATCGCCTTCAAGCGCGGCAATCGCCGCAACCTGTAGAGGGGTGAAAGTGCCGTAATCGTGATAGCTTTTAATGCGCGCCAGCGCATTAACCAACGTTTTGTTACCGGCCATAAAGCCGATACGCCAGCCCGCCATATTATAGCTCTTAGAGAGCGTAAAGAATTCGACGGCGACATCGCGCGCGCCGGGGACCTGCATGATAGAGGGCGCTTTCCAGCCATCGTAAACAATATCGGCATAGGCCAGATCGTGCACCACCAGCACGTCATAACGCTTCGCCAGCGCCACGACTTTCTCGAAGAACTCCAGTTCGACGCACTGTGCGGTCGGGTTGGAGGGGAAACCGAGGATCATCATTTTCGGCTTCGGGTAACTCTCACGAATCGCGCGCTCAAGCTCGTTGAAGAAATCCACGCCTTCGACCAGAGGTACCGAACGTACCTGGGCTCCGGCAATCACCGCACCGTAAATATGGATGGGATAGCTGGGATTTGGCACCAGTACGGTATCGCCATGGTCAAGCGTCGCCAGCATCAGATGCGCCAGCCCCTCTTTTGAACCAATGGTGACTATCGCTTCTGATTCCGGATCGATCTCAACGTTATAGCGCTCTTGATACCAACGAGAAATCGCCCGGCGCAGGCGCGGAATGCCGCGGGAAGTAGAATAGCCGTGGGTATCGGGACGCTGGGCAACGGTGCAGAGTTTCTCAACGATATGCGGCGGAGTGGCGCCATCGGGGTTACCCATGCTGAAATCAATAATATCTTCGCCGCGGCGTCGCGCAGCCATTTTTAGTTCAGCAGTGATATTAAAAACGTAAGGGGGGAGACGATCGATACGCGTAAAACGGCGTTCAGGACTGAATTCAGCCATAGATTCCTCGGATTAACGTTAGCGCCCGGACCGTCCGAGCGACGCTGCTGCATGTGCAGCACGTTTAGAAAATAACCCGAAAATTTTCCTGCTGTCGAGAGGGGCAGAGAAAAATAATTTCTGGCGATAAAAACGGGCATCAGTACGACTAAATACGGCAGCAACGTTCTTTCCTCTCCTCACCTACTCCATCAAAATTAACATGCTGATATCTTTAATTTTACTTAAATGCTTGCTCATCCGTAGACGCTATTGAATCGCGGGTGTTTGTTATTAATCCCCTTTTATTTGTAAGACTTTTCCCTATTCATGCCTTCAGCTGGCCTTCTGCAGCGAGGTTTTCTATCATGTTGCTTTCTCGCGATTAACACGGCGCACACATGCACGAAATATTTACTATGCTGCTGGCGGTTTTTGACCGCGCGGCATTAATGCTGATTTGTCTCTTTTTCCTCATTCGCCTGCGCCTGTTTCGTGAACTTCTGCATAAATCCGCGCACACCCCTAAAGAATTGCTGGCCGTTACCGCGATCTTCTCTCTCTTTGCCCTCTTTAGCACCTGGTCAGGCGTACCGGTCGAGGGATCGCTGGTCAACGTGCGTATTATCGCGGTCATGTCCGGCGGGATCCTGTTCGGCCCGTGGGTTGGGGCAATTGTCGGCGCGATCGCCGGCGTACATCGCTACCTGATTGATATTGATGGCGTCACCGCCGTTCCCTGCTTTATTACCAGCATTGTCGCCGGTCTGCTCTCTGGTTTTATTGGTCGTAAAGTGCCGAAAGCCCAGCGCTGGAAAGCGGGGATCCTCGCCGGGATGCTATGCGAAACCTTAACCATGATTCTCGTGATCGTGTGGGCGCCTTCATTCGCGCTGGGGATAGACATCGTGTCTAAGATTGGTATTCCGATGATCCTTGGCAGCGTATGTATCGGCTTTATCGTTTTGCTGGTGCAGAGCGTTGAGGGGGAAAAGGAAGCCAGCGCCGCCCGTCAGGCAAAACTGGCGCTCGACATCGCCAACAAAACGCTCCCGCTATTTCGCCACGTCAACAGCGAGTCCCTGCGTCAGGTATGCGACATTATCCGCCGCGATATCAGTGCCGATGCCGTCGCGATTACCAATACCCAACACGTGATGGCCTACGTCGGCGTCGGGGAAATCAACTACCGCGATAACGATGACTTTATCAGCCCGACGACGCAACAGGCGATCCGCTATGGAAAAATCATTATTAAAAACAATGATGAGGCTCATCGGACGCCGGAAATACACTCTATGCTGGTCATTCCGCTGTGGGAAAAAGGCGTCGTCACCGGTACGCTAAAAATCTATTACTGCCACGCGCACCGCATCACCTCCTCATTGCAGGAAATGGCGGTAGGCCTGTCGCAAATCATCTCTACGCAGCTGGAGGTTTCCCGCGCTGAACAGCTGCGTGAAATGGCCAATAAAGCCGAGCTGCGGGCGCTGCAAAGCAAAATCAATCCCCATTTCTTATTTAATGCGCTGAACGCCATTTCATCGTCGATTCGCATGAATCCGGACACCGCGCGTCAGTTAATTTTTAATTTGTCGCGCTATTTACGCTACAACATTGAATTAAAAGATGATGAACAGATAGATATCAAAAGGGAGCTGTATCAAATCAAGGATTACATCGCGATTGAACAGGCTCGCTTCGGCGACAAGCTGACGGTGATTTATGATATTGATGATGAAGTCAGCTTTATGATCCCCAGCCTGCTAATTCAGCCGCTGGTGGAGAATGCTATCGTCCACGGGATTCAGCCCTGCAAAGGAAAAGGCGTGGTGACCATTGGCATCAATGAGTGCGGGAATCGGGTACGAATTAGCGTTCGCGATACGGGGAACGGTATCGACCCTGCGGTGGTAGCGAGGGTAGAGGCTGACGAAATGCCGGGAAATAAAATCGGTTTACTCAATGTTCATCACCGGGTCAAGCTACTGTACGGGGAAGGACTGCATATCCGACGCCTGACGCCGGGGACCGAAATTGCCTTCTATGTGCCAACCCAACACGCGCCCCAGGTGGCTACGGAGTCGCTGCTGTCATGAGCGGAGATAAAATGAAGGTCATCATTGTGGAAGATGAGTTCCTCGCGCAGCAAGAGCTCACCTGGTTGATTAACACCCATAGCGAAATGGAGATTGTCGGCACCTTTGACGACGGTCTGGATGTGCTGAAGTTTTTACAGCACAACAAAGTCGACGCCATTTTTCTCGATATCAATATTCCATCTCTGGATGGCGTACTGCTGGCGCAAAACATCAGCCAGTTCGCGCATAAGCCCTTTATCGTTTTTATTACCGCGTGGAAAGAGCATGCGGTGGAAGCCTTTGAGCTGGAGGCGTTTGATTATATTCTCAAGCCCTACCAGGAATCGCGCATTATCAACATGCTGCAAAAGCTGACCGGCGCCTGGCAGCAACAGCAGCAGGTCAGCGCCGGTAGCGGGGCAGCGGCCAATCCAGCCAGGGAAAACGACACGATTAATCTGGTTAAAGATGAACGGATTATCGTCACCAGCATCCACGATATTTACTACGCGGAAGCGCATGAAAAGATGACGTTCGTTTATACCCGCAAGGAGTCCTTCGTGATGCCGATGAATATCACGGAGTTCTGCAACAAGCTACCGCCGGCGCACTTTTTCCGCTGTCACCGCTCGTACTGCGTCAACCTGAACAAAATTCGCGAAATCGAACCCTGGTTCAACAACACCTATATTCTGCGGCTACGCGACCTTGAGTTTCAGGTTCCGGTAAGCCGCAGCAAGGTGAAAGAGTTTCGCCAGCTCATGCATCTGTAGAGGATTTACCCGAATAATCATTTTATTCGGGTAAGAGACGGGGCTTACAGAATCTGTCCCAGAGTCTGACGCAGGTGCGCGCCGGAGCCCAGCAGTCCCGGATTGTCGTGGACAATCAGATAGACCGGAATATCCTGGACGAAGGCTTTAAATCGGCCTTTATCTTCAAAACCGCCGCGAAAGCCGGAGGCTTTGAAGAATTCAAGGAAGCGCGGCACGATACCGCCAGCAATATACACGCCGCCAAAGGTGCCGAGGGTCAGCGCCAGGTTACCGCCAAATCGGCCCATAATGACGCAAAACAGCGACAGCGCGCGGCGGCAATCGATGCAGGTATCGGCCAGCGCGCGTTCGGTCACATCTTTAGGCTGCAGATTTTCCGGTAGACGCCCGTCAGACTTCACGATCGCATGGTAAAGATTGACCAACCCCGGTCCAGATAAGACGCGTTCAGCGGAGACGTGCCCCAGCTCGCTGCGCAGCTCTTCGAGAATAATGCCTTCCTCTTCGCTATTGGGGGCGAAATCCACATGGCCGCCCTCACCCGGCAGGCTCACCCAGCGCTTATCAACGTGTACCAGATGAGCAACGCCCAGCCCGGTACCGGCGCCGTAGACGGCAATCGGCTTGCCTTCCACCGGTTCCGCGCCGCCAAACTGAATCAGATGTTCAGCTTTTAGCATGGGGATCGCCATCGATACTGCGGTAAAATCGTTAATGATTTCCAGATGCGAGAAACCCAGGTTCTTTTTCATCTCAGCGATAGAAAATGCCCAGGTGTGGTTGGTCATCGCCACCCAGTCGCCGGTAATCGGACAGGCGATGGCAATACAGCCGTCTTCTACCTGGACGTTATGCTCTTCCAGATAGACCTGAACAACGGCTTCAAGACTGGGATAATCGAGCCCGGAATAGGTCTTAGCACGGGAGATCTCCCCGCTTGCCAGATCGCATAACGCCAGACGAGCATTCGTTCCGCCAACGTCCCCTACTAAAGCAAATTTTGTCATTCCGTTACGGCTCCGCTAAAGTCAAAATGATTCTTTGGCACACTCTAAATTCATGACGTCCTAACAACAACGACCAACGCATAAGCGCCCTTTGTTTAGCGACCTACGTCACAGTTAGGCTGTAATTTATGAAATTATTGTGCGGCCAATCGTCAGGCCAGCTCTTTACTTTATCGTTTCAGCACCATTTGCGCCAACGACCTTAACGCCCCCGGGCAAAGTAGTGCGTCGAAACCTTCAGAAGGATATTTTCATGCTGCACCCGCGCGCCAGAACGATGCTGTTGTTATCGATACCCGCAATCGTGATTGGTATTGCTGCCAGCCTGGTCTTGATTGTGGCGATGAAAACGGCAGCCATGCTGCAGAATATTCTCTGGAGTAGCCTGCCTGGATTGCTGGGTATGAACGCCAGCGGCCCTTTCTGGACGATAGCTATCCTCACCGGCACCGGCATCGCCGTGGGTCTGGTCGTGCGTTTTAGTCCTGGTCACGCCGGACCCGATCCGGCCACCGAGTCACTCATTGGCGCACCGGTGAGTCCCGGCGCTCTGCCCGGCCTGCTCGCTGCGCTGATCGTCGGCCTGGCGGGCGGCGTTAGCCTCGGGCCGGAGCATCCTATCATGGTGATTAATATCGCCCTCACTGTGGCGCTTGGCTCCCGCCTTTTCCCGCGAGTCAGCGCGCTGGACTGGACGATCCTGGCGTCCTCCGGCACTATCGGGGCGCTATTTGGCACGCCTGTTGCCGCGGCGCTGATCTTTTCGCAAACGCTGAACAGCAGTAACGATGTCCCGCTTTGGGACCGACTCTTCGCCCCCTTACTTGCCGCGGCGGCGGGCTCTCTGACCACCGGGCTGTTTTTCCACCCCAACTTTTCGTTACCTATTGCGCACTACGAGCGGTGGCAGCTTGTCGATATCTTTAGCGGCGCTATCGTGACGCTGATTGCTATTGCCGTCGGCATGGTTGGCGTTTGGTGCTTACCGCGCCTGCACGCGCTGATGCAGCGGCTGAAAAATCCGATCTTAACCCTCGGTATTGGCGGATTTTTATTGGGGATCCTGGGCGTCGTCGGCGGGCATATCACGCTGTTTAAAGGCCTGGATGAAATGCAGCAATTAGCCTTCAGCCAGACGTTAACCGCCAGCGATTACATGCTTATTGCTTTAGTGAAGCTGGCGGCGCTGGTGCTGGCGGCCGCCTGTGGTTTTCGCGGCGGTCGAATTTTTCCGGCGGTGTTCGTCGGCGTCGCGCTAGGCCTGATGCTTCACGCACACGTGGATGCCGTGCCGGCAGCCATCACCGTTTCCTGCGCCATCCTCGGACTGACGCTGGTAGTGACGCGTGATGGCTGGTTGAGCCTGTTTATGGCAGCGGTCGTGGTGCCCGATTCCACGCTGCTTCCGCTGCTGTGTATCGTCATGCTTCCGGCCTGGCTGCTGCTGGCCGGTAAACCCTTGATGATTGCCAGGAAGCGTGGAGATTAAACCCGGCTGTTTCTCTCTTCCAGCGCCTGAGTGACCGTGCGCAGAAAGTCGGGAATATCCATTTTTGGCAGCATCACCTCCACCAGCGTCAGCCTGTCTGAGGCGACGCTGCTATTCATCGCTTCCTGCAGTTCGTGGGTGCGCGTCACTCGCCAGCATCGGGAAGGGACATCGGGCGCAAAAGCGTCAGGCAGGCGATTCCAGTCCCAGAGCGCAATATCGTTATAGCGCTGCTCGGGGCCGTGAATCGCGCGCTCGACCGTATAGCCTTCGTTATTGAGCAACAGGATCAGCGGGCGCTGCTTATCTCTGAGCATCGACCCCAGTTCCTGAATAGTTAACTGCGCAGCGCCATCGCCAACAATCAGCACCACCCTTCTGTCCGCTGCCGCGATTTGCGCCCCGTAGGCTGCCGGAAGGGTAAAGCCTATCGATCCCCATAGCGGCTGGACAATCAGCGTTGCGTCAGCGGGCAGCTTAAGCGCGGCGGCGCCAAAAGCGGCCGTCCCCTGATCGGCAAGGATAATATCTCCCGGGCGCAGCTGTTTCTGCACCGTACTCCAGAAGTTTTTCTGCGTCAGGCTCCCCTCTGGCGCGCCGCTGACGCCCGGCGCCTGAACATTTGGCGCATGCCATTCTGCCGCCAGGCTGGCAGAGAGTTCGATCAAGACATCCAGCGCCTTTTCCATCGGTACCCGGCTAAACCAGCGATCGCCAACCCGAACGGCGAAGGGCTGGACTTCTATCGTTTTTTCCTGCGGAAGGTGTTGGGTGAAACCGGCGGTAATGGTATCGGTAAAACGCGTGCCGACGCAGATAATGGTATCCGCGCTTTCAATGGCATCGCGGGTATCCTCTGCGCTGGCTATCCCGCTATAAGTCCCGACGAACCCAGGCTGCTGCTCATCAAAAAGCCCTTTGCCCATCAGCATCGTGGCGTAAGCAACCGGCACCTTCGCCACCCACTCTCGCAGAGCGTTTTGTAGTCCATAGCGCTGGGCGAGGAAATCCGCCAGCAGCGATACGCGACGGCTGCTTCTGAGCATCCGCTCGGCGTGCTCGCGGAACCCGGCCAGCTGGTTCTCGTCGGCGGGCAGCGTGTGAATAAGCAAGCGGTGAGCTGGCGGGGTGGCCTTTGCTTTGGCCACATCGGCCGGCAGCATGAGATAACCAGGGCGATGCTGGGTCAGCATTTCACTCAGTACCCGGTCTATTTCATGGCAGGCATTTCCCGCCGCCAGCACCGCCTGAGAGCAGGTAATATGTTCACTCATACGCGAAAAGTGGCTGAAATCACCGTCGCCAAGCGTATGGTGCAGCAGCTCGCCGCACTGCTGTGCGCCGGTACAGGGCGCGCCGACGATATGCAGGACCGGTACATGCTCAGCGTAGCTCCCGGCAACGCCGTTGAGCGCGCTCAGTTCACCGACGCCATAGGTGGTCAACAGCGCGCCCGCGCCCTTAATGCGCGCATAGCCATCGGCGGCATAGGCGGCGTTTAGCTCGTTAGCACAGCCTACCCACCCTAAGCTCTGCTGCGCGATAACGCTGTCGAGAAACTGTAAATTGTAATCACCCGGTACGCCAAACAAGCGGTCTATGCCGCAATCTACGAGACGATCCAGCAGATAATCGCCAATGGTATAAGTCGGTTGCATATCCTTACTCTCCTCTCGTGCAGGTAAGTTGAGTATTGAATAAGCAGGTGCGCTGTCCAGATTGCGCTCAACAATGGCGGTGGAAAGCAAAATTTACGCCTTCAGGGTGTGTACTCCGCGGCAAACATTCTTTAGTGTAAACGTATACACAACCCTGTTTTATCTGCGGAGGAAGTATGGTTTACCAGGCAAACGCCACGCGATATCAAACGATGGAGTACCGCCGCTGCGGTCATAGCGGACTAAAGCTACCGGCGATTTCTCTTGGGCTTTGGCACAATTTTGGCGACGAAACGCGGGTGGAAACCAGCCGCCAGCTTCTGCGTCACGCATTCGATCTCGGCATGACTCATTTTGATTTAGCCAACAACTATGGGCCACCGCCGGGTTCGGCGGAGAGTCATTTTGGCCGCATCCTGAAAGAGGATTTTTTGCCCTATCGCGATGAACTGATTATCTCCAGTAAAGCCGGTTACACCATGTGGGACGGCCCCTATGGCGACTGGGGATCGCGCAAGTACCTGATTGCCAGCCTCGACCAGAGCCTTAAGCGAATGGGTCTCGACTATGTCGACATCTTCTACCATCACCGCCCCGATCCCGAAACGCCGCTGCGGGAAACCATGAGCGCGCTGGACCACATCGTCCGCCAGGGGAAAGCGCTCTACGTCGGATTATCGAATTATCCGCTCGAACAGGCCCGGGAAGCCGTCAATATCCTTAACGATCTCGGCACGCCGTGTCTGATTCATCAGCCTAAATATTCGATGTTTGAACGCTGGGTCGAGGAGGGATTACTCGATTTCCTACAGAGCGCGGGGGTGGGAAGTATAGCGTTTTCACCGCTTGCGGGCGGCCAGCTCACCAACCGTTACCTGCACGGTATCCCGGCGGACTCCCGCGCCGCCAGCGGCAGCCGGTTCCTGCAACCGGAGCAGCTTACTGAAAGCAAGCTGGAAAAGATTAGTCAGCTGAATACGCTGGCCGAATCCCGCGGGCAAAAGCTCTCACAGATGGCGCTGGCCTGGGTACTGCGCGATGAGAAAGTGACGTCGGTACTGATTGGCGCCAGTAAAACTTCGCAGCTCGACGATGCGGTTGGCATGCTGGGAAACCGCCATTTCAGCGCCGAAGAACGGGCCACCATTGACGCGATCCTTGCGGTGTAAATTCATTGTTACTTTAGCAAAAAGTGCTCTCACTTGCGATTTAGGAGTTCCTCCGATGCGGCGGGGCTTTACCGCCCCGTAATATCAGGTTAACAGGCCGACAACGGCCCCGATCGTGAAGGAGAAGAGTATGTTCAGGTCACTGATTTTGGCTGCAGTGCTTCTGGCTTCAGCGCCATTGGTCGCTAACGCTGGTGAAATCACCCTGTTGCCATCAATAAAATTACAAATTGGCGATCGCGACAATTACGGTAACTACTGGGACGGTGGCGGCTGGCGCGACCGTGATTACTGGCGTCGACACTATGAGTGGCGCGATAACCGCTGGCGTCGTCACGACAACGGCTGGCATCGCGGCTGGGATAAAGGTAAAGCCTACGAACGCGGCTATCGCGAAGGCTGGAAAGATCGCGATGACCGACGCGGCGGCTGGGGGCGTGGGCCAGGCGGCGGACGCGGACATGGCCACGGGCATCATTAATCGCAAAAGGGAGCCATTCGGCTCCCTTTTTCATCGTCACGCTTAACTGAATATCGTTCCAATAATCAGCCAGCCGTTAAGCAGCACAACGACCGCAACTATCCCCCACCCCAGCAGTTTTACCCACCGGGAATTGACCAGGTCGCCCATTAATCGGGAATCGCTGGTGAATATCAGCAGCGGCACCAGCGCGAGGGCGATACCAAAGCTCAGCAATACCTGGCTCATCACCAGAATACGCGTGGGATCCAGCCCCATTAAAATGACGATAAACGACGGCAGCATGGTGATCGCCCGGCGAAACCACAGCGGGATATGAAAGCGGATAAAGCCCTGCATTACCACCTGCCCTGCCAGGGTTCCCACAACCGTGGAGGATAAACCCGCCGCTATCAGGCTCAGACCAAAGATGGTAGCTGCCGCGTGGCTCAGTAAGGGCTCCAGCGTCAGATAGGCCTGATCGAGGTCGGCAATCCCGGTGTGGCCGTTAAAGTGGAAGGCGGCGGCGGCGGTCGCCATCATGGCCAGGTTAACAAAACCCGCGATGGTCATGGCAATGGCGACATCCCAGCGCGTGGCGTTATAGCGCTCTTTGCGCGTCCCCCCGTGCAGGTGCTGAGTGAGCGATGAGTGTAAGTAGATAACATGCGGCATGATGGTCGCCCCCAATACCCCGGCGGCAAGAAACACCGCTTCGCTGGTCGGCAGTGAAGGCACGATCATCCCTTTCGCCAGGGGTGCCAGCGCGGGCTGGGAGAAGATAAGCTCAACGACATACGCTGCGGCGACAAACAGCAGCAGCCCGCCTATCACTTTTTCCAGCGGCTTTTGACCGCGACGCTGCAGCATCAGAATCAGGAAGGTCGCAATCCCGGTCAATACAGCGCCCTGAAGCAATGACACGCCGAGCACCAGCTTAAATCCGATAGCCGCGCCAATAAACTCGGCAAGATCGGTCGCCATAGCGATAATTTCGGCCTGCACCCAGTAGAACCACACCACAGGACGCGGGTAGTGGTCGCGAATTTGCTCCGCCAGATTTTTACCGGTGGCGATGCCCAGCTTCGCCGACATCACCTGAATCAGCATCGCCATCAGGTTAGCCCATACCACCACCCACAGCAGCTGATAGCCAAAGCTGGCGCCGGCCTGAATGTTGGTGGCGAAGTTACCCGGATCGATATAGCCAATGGCAGCAATGAACGCCGGCCCCATCAGGGCGAGCTTAATCTTGCGCGCTGCGCGACCGCTGCTATTCTCAACGCGACTGTTGGTCATTTTCTGCCTCTGGAAATATAGCCTTTGCTATGTTTTATGCTATCAAAATGCGAATGATTATCAAGTTCATTTGGAGCGATGATAATGATTGCTGTGATAGGGGAGAACGATAGCGGGTTGGCAACGGAAAACCGGGGAACTGATAAACGCTTTTAATTAATCACCAGAATAGTACAACCGAGCAACTTTTAAAACCTTTACGTAACATAACAAAAATGCATGGTTGATCACTATTTTTGCCATTAGTCACATATCCTTGCAATAGTGTGTGCTGGCTCTCGTTTTCTTTGCGCTTGTTACATAGAATGTGCACAGAAATTTAACCTGCCTCATATTTGGAGCAAATATGGACCGCGTCCTGCACTTTATTCTCGCGATCGTAGTGGTGGCCATTCTGGCCCTGTTGGTCAGCCACAACCGTAAGCAGATTCGTATTCGTTATG
Organism: Klebsiella sp. GN_Kp190; assembly: GCF_040061795.1. Classification (NCBI taxonomy): domain Bacteria; kingdom Pseudomonadati; phylum Pseudomonadota; class Gammaproteobacteria; order Enterobacterales; family Enterobacteriaceae; genus Klebsiella; species Klebsiella sp. GN_Kp190. The sequence continues at coordinate 3,584 of NZ_JBEAFN010000009.1, read as the reverse complement.
TCATTCAGCTGCTGGTCATTGAAGTGCTGCTGGCCTGGTTCTTCCTGAACTCTGACATTGGTCTGGGTTTTGTGAAGGGCTTCTCCGAGATGTTTGAAAAACTTCTCGGTTTCGCCAACGAAGGGACAAACTTCGTCTTCGGCAACATGAACGACAAAGGCCTGGCGTTCTTCTTCCTGAAGGTTTTGTGCCCGATCGTCTTTATTTCTGCGCTGATCGGTATTTTGCAGCATATTCGTATTCTGCCTATCGTCATTCGCGCGATTGGTACCGTGCTGTCCAAAATCAACGGCATGGGCAAGCTGGAATCCTTTAACGCTGTCAGCTCGCTGATTCTGGGCCAGTCCGAAAACTTCATCGCCTATAAAGATATTCTTGGCAAGATGTCCCGCAACCGCATGTACACCATGGCGGCGACCGCGATGTCTACGGTATCCATGTCTATCGTGGGCGCGTACATGACCATGCTGCAGCCGAAATATGTAGTTGCGGCGCTGGTACTGAACATGTTCAGCACCTTTATCGTGCTGTCGCTGATTAACCCGTATCGCGTTGACGAAAGCGAAGAAAATCTGCAGATGTCTAACCTGCATGAAGGACAGAGCTTCTTCGAGATGCTGGGTGAATACATCCTGGCAGGCTTTAAAGTGGCGATTATCGTGGCCGCCATGCTGATTGGTTTTATCGCGCTGATTTCCGCGCTGAACGCCCTGTTCGCCACTGTCACCGGCTGGTTCGGCTATAGCATCTCCTTCCAGGGGATCCTCGGCTATATCTTTTATCCGGTTGCGTGGGTGATGGGCGTACCGGCAGGTGAAGCGCTGCAGGTAGGAAGTATTATGGCCACCAAGCTGGTTTCTAACGAATTCGTCGCCATGATGGATCTGCAGAAAGTTGCCGCCACGCTCTCTCCGCGTGCGGAAGGCATCATCTCTATCTTCCTGGTCTCCTTCGCCAACTTCTCTTCTATCGGTATCATCGCCGGCGCGATTAAAGGCCTGAACGAAGAGCAAGGTAACGTGGTTTCCCGCTTCGGCCTGAAGCTGGTGTACGGTTCTACGCTGGTGAGCGTGCTCTCTGCGTCTATCGCCGCGCTGGTACTGTAATCCGTCAGCGGTATCGCGAAAGCCGGGCAAGTCCCGGCTTTTTCATGCCCGCAGTTCGCTCAACGGCAGCGGCTTACCCACCAGATACCCCTGGAGATAATCGACGCCTAACTCGAGAAGCTTTTCCCGCTGCTCCGGCGTTTCAACGTATTCCGCCACCACTTTCATCTTCTTAACCTTAGCCATTTCAATAATGGATTTGACCATAATGGCGTCCAGCGGATCGGTCTCGATATCACGCACGAAGCAGCCGTCAATTTTCAGGATATCGGCCCGCAGGCTTTTCAGACGCTCGTAGTTTGCGTAGCCGGTACCAAAGTCATCAATCGCTATACCGCAACCGAAATCTCGCAGCAGCTGGATGTTATGCATGCTGGTCTCGACATCGGAAAACGCCTGCTCTTCGGTAACTTCAATCGTTATCGCCTCCGCCGACAGGTTATAGCGTTTAAACAGCGCGATAATTTGCGCCGCGCTATCCTTTTGCATCAGCGTATAGGGCAGAAGGTTGACGGAGAAATGCTGACCCTGATGGTGATTGAGCGAACTAAACAGCGTTTCCAGCACCTGCATATCAAAACGCTGGCTCAGGTTAAACTGCGCAATCAGCGGGATAAACCGATCGGGCGTAATGATGGTATTGCCGCAGCGCATACGACTCAGTATCTCGTAATACCCCTCTCCGGAGGCGTCCCGGATAGGCTGGGCGTACAGTACCAGCCCACGTTCGTTAAGCGCCTGCTTAATCTTCGCCAGCAGCCGTACCTGTTCGCTCGTTTGATCGGAAATCTGCTCTTGCGCCGCGTCCAGCGGTAATACGCGCCGCGCCGCGCCGGCCTGCTCCGATAACCAGCTAAGCTGACCAAGCATCGGGTGAAGCTCAGATTCTATGCCGCGGTAGCCGCCCCACGATGCGCCAAATTCCAGATCTAACGCCTGGTTATTCCAGCTAAACTTTTTATGGTTAAGCGTGGAAACAATATGACTTAACCGCGCCTCTGGCTCCGGCCCCTTCAGTACCAGCAGTAGCTCGCTGCCGGGGAGCTGAAATATTCGCTCGCCGGGAGCTAATAGCGGCTGTAGCTTCCGGGCTATCTGCCGTTTGCTCTCCACTCTCATCATCATGCCATAATGGCGGCTCAGGAAGTCCAGATTCTGAATGCGCAGGCTGCTGATGGCCACAGCAGGATTCCGCTGCAGGTGACTCTCCAGCGCGCGCAGATTCGGTAAACCGGTTAGCGGATCTTCTTCCGCCTGATCCCGCCATCTGAACTTCATTCTTTCACTGCGAGCATAGATATCCGCCATATAAAACAGGCAGATAGTGAAACAAATGAGTACCGAAAGAACAAACGACAGTGAATATTCAGTTTGTACGCCGTGTAAAAAATTCTGGTTATACGCCACGAGTAAAAAGGCTGAAACGGACCATGAAATGCGAATCAGCGTATGCCCCAGGCGGCTAATACCAATGAAGTATAAAATGAAAATAAGCGGGACTAAATAACCGGCAATAAAAACAGAATCATAAGGCGTACACAGCACCAGTAATATTGCCGCCAGGGCCACAAACCAATACAACGTAAATACCCGCTGCTCGCCCGCCCGCCATGAGTGGCAAAGATTGCGCCAGAATGCTCGCGCATAACGTGGACTGATAATCATCCGCAACGGATAATAAAAGAATGTCGTGAAAATTAATGCGGCGCTAATCAGGCTTTGTATATCGATAATGGTGTAAATAACCGACATACTGCCGAAATAGCTGGATATTGCCAACGGAAAAGCAAAAAAACGCCCCGCCAGATACATGGTGACCTTCAAAAGGAGCGGTGCAAAAAAGCCGCCCCAAAAAATCCTCGCGCCCATATGTTTTGCCGTCAGCCCAGCGCGCCAGCGCCTTCCAAGCTGAAAGCGAACAATCGCGCAGGACAGGAAAACCGAGAAGAGCTGGCAAAATAGCAGGATCAGCGCCTGGGTTAGCGTCAGATCGATTATCCAGGCATTAGTGATCGCAAACGCGATAATCAATGGCGCAACGGCGTAGCGGCCAAAAATAAAAAGTACGGAATACATTAAGCTCAGCGGTAGCCACGCCAGATAAATTTGATTTCCGTCAATAATGGTTTGTGGGGAAATAAATCGGGACAGCGGAATTGCGATAAAGCAGACCAGGAGCGCCAGCAGAGTTTTTTTGATCTTAATGTTAAGATGATCAATCATTATTGTTAATTAAAACTCCGGCTGCAATAAATATATTCAGGCAACAGATATTATGTTGCTTAATAAAGGCAGGCAAGATTTTAAATAGTGAAAAAATCTGAAATTACTTAACGCAGAGGTTTGCTGACTTATTCAGAGAATGCTTTACATTTCCTCCGCCAGACAAACAAAAAACCCCCGCCGTAGCGAGGGTTCCGAATTTGGTGGAGCTAAGCGGGATCGAACCGCTGACCTCTTGCATGCCATGCAAGCGCT
>NZ_JBEAFN010000057.1:0-1929 GCF_040061795.1 Klebsiella sp. GN_Kp190 | reverse complement strand
AGGCGGTGCGCAGCCACGGCGCCCACGCCCAGGGCACGCTCTCCTACACCACCAGCCCGGCCCACACCCTGCAGACCTGGCTCGACCTGACCGAACAGCTGCTGGAGACCGGCGTCGATTCCATCGCGATTAAGGACATGTCCGGCATTCTCACCCCGATGGCGGCCTTCGAGCTGGTGAGCGAAATCAAAAAGCGCTATGACGTCAGGCTGCACCTGCATGCTCATGCCACCACCGGGATGGCGGAGATGGCCCTGCTGAAGGCCATCGAGGCCGGCGTCGACGGTGTCGATACCGCCATCTCTTCCATGAGCGCCACCTACGGCCACCCGGCCACCGAGGCGCTGGTGGCGACGCTGGCAGGCACAAAACATGACACCGGGCTGGATATCCTGAAGCTTGAGAGCATCGCGGCGTACTTCCGCGAGGTGCGCAGGAAATATCACACCTTTGAAGGCCAGCTGAAGGGCACCGACAGCCGTATCCTCGTGGCCCAGGTGCCGGGCGGGATGCTCACCAACCTCGAGGGGCAGCTGAAGCAGCAGAACGCCGCCCACCGTCTGGATGAGGTGCTGGCGGAAATCCCCCGCGTGCGCGAAGACCTCGGCTTTATCCCGCTGGTCACTCCGACCTCGCAGATTGTCGGCACCCAGGCGGTGCTTAACGTGCTGACCGGCGAACGCTACAGAACCATCGCGAAGGAGACCGCCGGGATACTGAAGGGCGAGTACGGCCACACCCCGGTGCCGGTCAACGCGGCATTACAGGCGCGCGTGCTGGACGGAGCAGAGGCCATCACCTGCCGTCCGGCGGACCTGCTGAAGCCGGAGCTGGCGCAGCTGGAAGCCGACGTGAAGCGCCAGGCGCAGGAGAAGAATATTCAGCTTGCCGACAACGCCATCGACGACGTGCTCACCGTGGCCCTGTTCCCGCAGGTCGGCCTGAAGTTCCTTGAGAACCGCCACAACCCGGCGGCCTTTGAGCCGGTACCGCAGGCTGAAGAGGTCAAACCTGCTGTGAAAGCAGAGAAACCGGCCGCCTCCGGCGTCTACACCGTGGAAGTGGAAGGCAAGGCCTTTGTGGTGAAGGTCAGCGACGGCGGCGATATCAGCCCGCTGACGGCAGCGGCCCCCGTTCAGGCCACGGCCCCCGCAGCCGCCCCGGCAGGTGCCGGCACCCCGGTGACCGCGCCGCTGGCGGGCACCATCTGGAAGGTCATTGCCACGGAAGGCCAGACGGTGGCCGAGGGCGACGTGCTGCTGATTCTGGAAGCCATGAAGATGGAAACCGAAATCCGCGCCGCGCAGGCCGGGACCGTGCGCGGTATCGCGGTGAAATCCGGGGACGCGGTGGCGGTGGGCGACACCCTGCTGAGCCTGGCGTAAGGAAGAGGACGCGAAATGGAAAGTCTGAACGCCCTGATTCAGGGCATGGGGCTGATGCACCTCGGCGCCGGCCAGGCCGTCATGCTGCTGGTGAGCCTGCTGCTGCTGTGGCTGGCCATCGCGAGGAAGTTCGAGCCGCTGCTGCTGCTGCCGATTGGCTTCGGCGGCCTGCTGTCGAATATCCCGGAGGCCGGGCTGGCGCTGACCGCCCTGGAGAGCCTGCTGGCCCACCACGACGCCGGGCAGCTGGCGGTGATTGCCGCGAAGCTCCACTGTACCCCGGATGTCCACGCCATCAGGGAGGCGCTGGCCCTGGCCCTGCCGTCGGTGCAGGGGCAGATGGAGGACCTCGCCGTGGATATGGGCTACTCCGCCGGGGTGCTGGCGATTTTCTATAAGGTCGCCATCGGCTCGGGTATCGCCCCGCTGGTGATTTTTATGGGCGTCGGGGCGATGACCGACTTCGGCCCGCTGCTGGCCAACCCGCGGACCCTGCTGCTGGGGGCGGCGGCGCAGTTCGGCATCTTCGCCACGGTGCTGGGGG
>NZ_JBEAFN010000055.1:0-3077 GCF_040061795.1 Klebsiella sp. GN_Kp190 | reverse complement strand
AACCGCTGACCTCTTGCATGCCATGCAAGCGCTCTCCCAGCTGAGCTATAGCCCCACAGGACCTCTTTACGAACCAAACCTGATGGGTGCAGGTGTTGGTGGAGCTAAGCGGGATCGAACCGCTGACCTCTTGCATGCCATGCAAGCGCTCTCCCAGCTGAGCTATAGCCCCGTAACGTAAAGCATGTCGTGTTGACGGGCGGCATAATATGAATTCCTTCGCCAGGTGTCAACGGCAAAATCAATCCCGGCTATTTGATCGCTGAAAAAGCAGACAAACGGCTGACATTGCGAGCCTTATCGCAGCCAGAAGTTAAACATGTCACTCTTTCCTTTAAAAGGATGCTATAACATGTGCAACTAATTCCCACATATTTACTCAGGAAATAGTATGCTCAAGGAACGAATGACACCTGAAGAAATAGCGCATCTGACTGGCTTCAGTCGGCAAACGATTAACAAATGGGTACGTAAAGAGGGATGGCAAACGTCCCCGCGCCCCGGCGTACAGGGCGGCAAAGCGCGCCTCGTACATGTTAATGAGCAGGTTCGCGAGTTTATTCGCAGCGCGCAGCGCGTGGCCGAAAACCCTGTCCCCTATTCCGCAACGGATAACGATCTCGAATCTCTGCTGCTTACCCTGTGTAAAGAGATGACGCCGGGAGAGCAAAAGCTGCTGATGTCGCTGCTGCTGCGTGAAGGGATCACCGGGTTACTCAACCGACTCGGTATTCGCGATCGGTGAAAGCATGATGAAACTTAAAGATAAAATGACCCCAGCGGAGCTCGCCGAGTGCCTTAACCTCGCCCGGCAAACCATAAACCGCTGGGCCAGAGAACAAAAATGGCGGACGGAACCGATCCCCGGAGTCAAAGGCGGACGCGCTCGTCTTATCGTCATCGACAGGTCGGTGATCGATTTCCTGGCAAATATCCCGGCGCTGCGGCATCTGACCATGGATAACCAGCTGGCGGAACCGCCCGTCAAATACTTTGTGAACGATGCGGACACAATCTGGCGCCAGATTGTCGAGACCATGCACCTGATGACCCCAACTGAGCAGCTGCACCTGCGGGATTTTCTTGCGCGCGAGGGGATCAGCGGGTTTCTGTCCCGGCTTGGCATTACTGATGCGAAGTAACGGGCAAAAAAAACGGCGGGGTTCGCTATCCCCGCCGTTTAACAATCGCTGTATCAGGATCAGGATTGCTGGCTTTCGCGCTCAGCAATAAAGGCCAGCGCCTTGTTGATACGTTCTACGCTACGTGATTTACCGATCGCATGGACGGTCACATCAAGCGCTGGAGACTGACCCGCACCGGTCACCGCGACGCGCAGCGGCATTCCCACTTTTCCCATCCCCACTTCCAGCTCATCGGCCGTCGCCTGAATCGCATGATGGACGTTTTCCGCCGTCCAGTCGCTGATGGCGGCTAATTTGTCGCGCACCACTTCCAGCGGCTGACGAGCAACAGGACGCAGATGTTTTTTCGCCGCATCGGCATCAAACTCGGCAAAATCTTCGTAGAAATAGCGGCAGCTCGCCGCCATCTCTTTAAGGGTTTTGCAGCGCTCGCCCAGCAGCTTCACCAGCTCAGCCAGCTGCGGGCCGTTACGGGTGTCGATATTTTCCTGCTCAATGTGCCACTGTAAATGCGTTGCCACGTACTCCGGGGCCAGCGAGTTGATATAGTGGTGGTTCAGCCACTGCAGCTTTTCCGTATTGAACGCGCTCGCCGATTTGCTCACCGCCCCCAGGCTGAACAGTTTAATCATCTCTTCGCGAGAGAAAATCTCCTGGTCGCCGCTGGACCATCCCAGACGCACCAGATAGTTCAGCAGCGCTTCCGGCAGATAGCCGTCGTCGCGATACTGCATAACGCTGACCGCACCGTGGCGCTTGGACAGTTTCTTACCATCGTCGCCGTTAATCATCGAGACGTGGGCGTAAACCGGCACCGGCGCATTCAGCGCTTTCAGGATGTTAATCTGGCGCGGGGTATTGTTGATATGGTCTTCGCCGCGAATAACGTGGGTGATTTCCATATCCCAGTCGTCAACCACGACGCAGAAGTTGTAGGTTGGAGAACCATCGGTACGGCGGATAATCAGATCGTCCAGCTCCTGGTTGCTGAATTCGATCGGACCGCGGATCTGGTCGTCAAAAACAACGGAACCCTCTTCCGGGTTGGCAAAACGGACGACGCAAGGTTCGTCATCAGCATGATGTTCGTGGCCATGGCGGCAGCGACCGTCGTAGCGGGGCTTCTCGCCTTTTGCCATTTGCTCTTCACGCAGCGCTTCCAGACGCTCTTTAGAGCAATAGCATTTATAGGCCGTGCCCGCTGCCAGCATTTCATCAATAACGGCGTTGTAGCGATCAAAACGCTTGGTCTGGAAGTACGGACCCTCGTCCCATTCCAGGCTCAGCCAGTTCATACCATCCATAATGGCTTCAATGGCCTCCGGCGTGGAGCGCTCAAGATCGGTATCTTCAATACGCAGCACAAACTCACCGCCGTGATTACGTGCAAAAAGCCAGGAATAGAGAGCAGTACGCGCGCCGCCAACGTGCAGATAGCCTGTCGGGCTGGGCGCGAAGCGAGTTTTGATTTTCATGAAGTGGCCTTACGTTTGATAAAGGTGCCGACACGCGGCAGTGTTCGTTGGATTTTATGGAGGAATATTCTAACACCGTGGGCTGATTCCTCAATGTTGTTACCGTTTCAACGTCACGCTTTCCCCTTTTTGTTTATAAATCATGCGCCACGGATGACATTGCGATCGTTTTGTTTAATTTTACGACGAACAAACAAATTATTTAGAAAAGGCGTTGACTCATTTTCAACTCTCCCTATAATGCGACTCCACACAGCGGGGGTGATTAGCTCAGCTGGGAGAGCACCTCCCTTACAAGGAGGGGGTCGGCGGTTCGAACCCGTCATCACCCACCAACTACTTTACGTAGTCTCCGCCGTGTAGCAAGAAATTGAGAAGTGGGTGATTAGCTCAGCTGGGAGAGCACCTCCCTTACAAGGAGGGGGTCGGCGGTTCGATCCCGTCATCACCCACCACT
>NZ_JBEAFN010000054.1:0-4288 GCF_040061795.1 Klebsiella sp. GN_Kp190 | reverse complement strand
CGCGAGCAGAACCACCGTAGGTTTTAGCCAGAACGGTAGTGATTGCAGCGGTCAGCGTTGTTTTACCATGGTCAACGTGGCCGATAGTACCGACGTTAACGTGCGGTTTTGTACGTTCAAACTTTTCTTTAGACATCGATTGTCCCTCTAAGACACGGATAAATCGGTGATATCACCACATCAACCGGGCAACATGCCCGACTTGTTGAATGCAATAAACAAGAGAGAAACAGGGGAGGAGAGATAAAGAAGTGGTGCTGATACCCAGAGTCGAACTGGGGACCTCACCCTTACCAAGGGTGCGCTCTACCAACTGAGCCATATCAGCACGTTTGGAGCGGGCAGCGGGAATCGAACCCGCATCATCAGCTTGGAAGGCTGAGGTAATAGCCATTATACGATGCCCGCATCCTGAAACTCGGCTACCCAGTTCTTTCTATAACAAAAAAAAGAGAAGCGTCTCTTTTTTTGTTTGAGCTGACCAGTTTAACCAATCAACTCTGGCTCCGCAAAGCGTTGCCGAAAGATGGTGGTGGGGGAAGGATTCGAACCTTCGAAGTCGATGACGGCAGATTTACAGTCTGCTCCCTTTGGCCGCTCGGGAACCCCACCAGGCACTTGATGGTGCCGACTACCGGAATCGAACTGGTGACCTACTGATTACAAGTCAGTTGCTCTACCTACTGAGCTAAGTCGGCATCAAGTAGCGCGCATTCTAGGGAGACCTGCGAGTTCATGCAACTAAAAAATTGCAGAAAATGTTCTATTGCTCACATTTTGTGCTCAAACGAGAAAAAATGGTGTAATTTCAAACAGAGCAGGACAAAAATACGCCAATCTTCCTCACGGATAGGGTTGCCGAGGAGGGCTAAAAGTAGAGTGAAGTCGTTAAAGCGGCATCGATACCCCATCACCTGACCACCCGATTCAATGAATAACCCACGGGTCTCTGCTGAGAACTTTATATCCCCTTACCAAACCATTCATCTCTGTGATGCTACCTTTAGAAAGCATCATTCAATGAGTTTTTTTCTTATTATTCCTCGCAATCTGGTGTTACCCTCCTGCCCATTGTCCTGATTAACTAGTGTGAAGCACCCCGCCTTCATGTAATTCGGCGGTTGCAAGAGCATGCTTATGAGCCTAAAAGAGCAAACGTTAATGACACCGTATCTACAATTTAACCGCGACCAATGGGCTGCGCTTCGTGATTCCGTTCCGATGACGCTAACAGAAGAAGAAATCACGCGGTTAAAAGGCATCAACGAAGATCTTTCCCTGGAAGAAGTAGCGGAAATTTATTTGCCGCTGTCGCGTTTACTCAATTTCTATATCAGCTCTAATCTGCGCCGCCAGGCTGTACTGGAACAATTCCTTGGCACCAACGGCCAACGTATTCCTTACATCATTAGCATTGCGGGTAGCGTGGCGGTCGGGAAGAGCACTACCGCGCGCGTGCTGCAAGCATTGCTGAGCCGCTGGCCTGAACATCGACATGTAGAATTAATCACGACAGATGGTTTTCTGCACCCTAACGCGGTATTGAAAGAACGCGGCCTGATGAAGAAGAAGGGCTTCCCGCAGTCTTATGACATGCATCGCCTGGTTAAATTCGTCTCAGACCTGAAATCCGGCGTTCCTGACGCTACGGCGCCGGTCTATTCACATCTGATTTACGACGTCATTCCTGATGGGGATAAAACCGTCACGCAGCCTGATATATTAATTCTTGAGGGATTAAATGTTCTGCAGAGCGGCATGGATTATCCACACGATCCGCATCATGTATTTGTTTCGGACTTCGTTGATTTTTCAATTTACGTCGATGCACCTGAAGAACTGCTAAAAAACTGGTATATCAATCGTTTTCTGAAATTCCGCGAAGGCGCGTTTACCGACCCGGACTCCTATTTTCATAGCTATGCTCAGCTGTCTAAAGATGAAGCAATTGATATTGCCACATCGCTGTGGAATGAGATTAATCTTTTGAATTTAAAAGAGAACATTCTACCAACCCGCGAGCGAGCCAGCCTTATAATGACCAAAAGCGCAAACCACTCGGTAAATCAGGTGCGTTTAAGAAAATAAAAAAGGGAGCGTTAGCTCCCTTTTTTTATTCAGCGCTGCGCAATGATATCTCACCGCCAATCCAGGGTTTTACCACCCCGTCCTGCTCCAGTAATAATGCGCCTTGAGCATCAATACCTCGCGAAATACCAAAGATCTCTTTATCGCCAATAATAAGTTTAACCGGTCGATTAATAAAGTTATCGAGCTTTTCCCAGCGGGTGAGATAGGGTGCCAGACCTTCATTCTCAAAAAGTTTAAACCCCGCCCGCAGCTCTTTAATCAGACAAGCCGCTAACGTATTACGATCGATAGAGATCCCTGCCTCCTGGAGGCTGATCCAGCCCTGATTGACAACATCAGACTCCACCCGGCGCATCATGAGGTTGATCCCCGCGCCGCTGACTATCTGCGCAGCATCGCCGGTTTTCCCCGTCAGTTCCACCAGGATCCCGGACAGCTTCCGATCCTGTAAATAGAGATCGTTTGGCCATTTCACCCGAACTTTATCCGCCCCCAGGCTTTGCAGCACCTCGGCAATGACGATCCCAATGACCAGGCTCAAACCTATAGCCGCAGCAGGGCCCTGCTCCAGTCGCCAGTACATTGAAAGGTAAAGGTTAGAACCAAACGGCGAGAACCACTTGCGCCCGCGGCGGCCGCGACCTGCCTGCTGATACTCAGCCACGCAGGCATCGCCCGATTGCAGTTCGCTAAGTCTGTCCAGAAGATACTGGTTCGTGGAATCAATCACCGGTAATACGGTGACCCGGCCATGCTCGATCTGCCTGGCGATCTGCTCTTCATCCAGCAGCTGGATAGGCTCAGGGAGACTGTAGCCTTTACCCGGAACGGTAAATACGTCAACTCCCCAATCGCGTAACGTTTGAATATGCTTGTTGATTGCTGCCCGACTCATCCCTAAACGCTCGCCAAGCTGTTCACCTGAGTGAAATTCAGCGTCGGCCAGGATCGATATTAGCGTCAAAGGAACGGTGTAGTCTTTCATGCGATGGTCTCCTCGGCATTAACTTCACCCGTTTCGCCGATAAAGCGCACCTCCGGCTGTAACCAGATATTAAACTTCTCACCAACCTGCTGGCGTACGTAATGAGCCAGCTCAATCACGTCTTCACTGGTTGCCTGATGCTGATTGATCAATACCAGCGCCTGCTGGCTATGCACCGCTGCGCCACCCATCACTTTACCTTTAAGCTGGCATTGATCGATAAGCCAGCCGGCGGCAAGTTTCATACTGCCATCCGGCTGTGGATAGTGAGGGATGCCCGGATAGGTCGCCAGCAGCGCTTGCGCCTTGTCCGCGCTAACGACCGGGTTCTTAAAGAAGCTCCCCGCATTTCCATTCACTTTTGGATCGGGGAGTTTGGTCATGCGCATATGACAGACGGCGTCAAATACCTGCTGCGGGGTAACGGTTTGCGGATCGAGCCGGGTTAAATCACCGTAGGTCAAAACGGGTTGCCAGACTTTTGGCAACGCCAAACCAACCGCCACAATGGCGTAGCGGTCCTGATATTCATGTTTAAAAATACTGTCCCGGTAGCCAAAGCGACATTCAGCAGCGGAAAGACGCTGTTTCACCCCCGTGACCAACTCAATGCAGTCGACGTACCGGCAAACCTTCTGTAATTCAACGCCGTAAGCACCAATATTTTGAATCGGCGAGGAGCCGGCGCAGCCAGGAATCAAAGCAAGATTTTCCAGGCCCGGCATTCCGTTATTTAGCGCAAACTGGACCAGCTGATGCCAGTTTTCTCCTGCACCAACATGCAAATGCCACGCGTCAGATGTTTCACTCACTTCTATCCCCATAATACGGTTGATAATGACCGTACCGGAATAATCCTTCAGGAACAGAACATTGCTTCCTTCACCAAGGATCAGGGTTGGCTGGCGCTCTGCGGTGGCATTTTGCCAGGCATCCAGTAGCTGTTTTTCAGTTTCGGCGCGTACAATCGCTTTGGCAGAACGGTCAATACCGAAGGTGTTCCAGGGCTTAAGTGAGTGGCTCATAATGGCTTCCAGATGCAAAATCTGCATTAGTTTACCGTATATAGCGAGGGAAGGCTTGCCTGATTGTCAGGGGGAGCAGGTACCATGGCGTGCCTAAAATCTGGCAATTTCAGGCGACAAAAACGCAAAAAGCCCATCCGTCAGGATGGGCTCTTCACTTGTTTGATGCCTGGCAGTTCCCTACTCT
>NZ_JBEAFN010000053.1:0-4304 GCF_040061795.1 Klebsiella sp. GN_Kp190 | reverse complement strand
GGGCATGCGCCACCGTATTCCGGTGGCGCGCTTTCCGGGAATATTGATTATGAAAACCGCAGGCAAACTTGTCGTCCTTGGCAGTATCAACGCCGATCACATCCTGAATCTTGACGCTTTCCCAACGCCGGGTGAAACCGTTACCGGTCATCACTATCAGGTCGCTTTTGGCGGTAAGGGCGCAAACCAGGCGGTTGCTGCCGGACGCAGCGGAGCCAATATCGCCTTTATCGCCTGTACCGGCGATGATGATATTGGCGAACGCGTTCGTCGTCAGCTGAAAAGCGATAATATCGACGTCGCGCCGATCAGGGCCGTTGCCGGAGAATCAACCGGCGTGGCGCTGATTTTTGTTAACGCTGAAGGTGAGAATACTATCGGTATTCATGCTGGCGCTAACGCCGCGCTCAGCGTGGCTCAGGTTGATGCGGAAAAAGAGCGTATTGCCGGCGCGCAGGCGCTGCTGATGCAGCTGGAATCGCCGCTGGAAAGCGTACTGGCCGCGGCGAAAATCGCTCACCAGAATCAAACCTCAGTTATCCTCAATCCGGCGCCGGCACGTGAACTGCCCGATGATCTGCTCACGCTGGTGGATATCATTACCCCTAACGAGACCGAAGCGGAAAAGCTCACCGGCGTTCGCGTAGAAAGCGACGATGATGCGGCAAAAGCCGCCAAAGTGCTCCATGATAAAGGTATTGGTACGGTGATCCTTACGCTTGGCAGCCGTGGCGTATGGGCCAGCAGCGAAGGTGAAGGTCGTCGGGTTCCCGGTTTTAAAGTGCAGGCGGTTGATACCATCGCCGCTGGCGATACCTTTAATGGTGCGCTGGTCACCGCGCTGCTTGAAGGTAGCGAACTGGCGCAGGCGATTCGTTTTGCCCATGCCGCCGCCGCTATCGCCGTCACCCGCAAAGGGGCTCAGCCCTCCGTGCCCTGGCGAAAAGAAATAGACGAATTTTTACGTCAACAGGGGTAACGATTGGCTACCATGAAGGATGTAGCCCGCATTGCGGGCGTTTCCACTTCGACGGTTTCTCATGTCATCAACAAAGATCGTTTCGTTAGCGAAGCTATTACCGCTAAAGTCGACGCCGCGATTAAGAGCCTGAACTACGCGCCGTCCGCGCTGGCGCGCAGTCTCAAATTAAATCAAACCCGCACCATAGGCATGCTCATTACCGCCAGTACCAATCCGTTTTACTCGGAGCTGGTGCGCGGCGTGGAGCGCAGCTGCTTTGAACGGGGTTATAGCCTTGTGCTGTGTAATACCGAAGGCGATGAACAGCGGATGAACCGTAATCTGGAGACGCTGATGCAAAAGCGCGTCGATGGTTTACTGCTGCTGTGCACTGAAACGCATCAACCTTCGCCGGAGATTATGCAGCGCTACCCTTCTGTACCGACGGTGATGATGGACTGGGCGCCGTTCGACGGCGATAGCGATCTGATTCAGGATAACTCTCTGCTGGGCGGCGATATGGCGACGCAGTATCTGATCGACCAGGGCTATACGCGGATTGCCTGTATTGCGGGTCCGCTGGATAAAACTCCTGCCCGACTGCGTCTGGAGGGATATCAGGAAGCGATGGCCCGAGCCGGACTCTCGGTACCTGAAGGATATGTGATTAGCAGCGATTTTGAGTTTGGCGGCGGTTTCAGCGCCATGCAGAAGCTGCTGATGCTGCCAGCGCTGCCGCAGGCGGTGTTTATCGGTAACGATGCGATGGCGGTAGGCGCCTATCAGGCCCTTTATCAGAGCGGTCTGCGTATCCCACAGGATATGGCGCTGGTAGGCTATGACGACATTGAACTGGCGCGCTATATGACGCCGCCGTTAACCACAATTCATCAACCGAAAGATGAACTGGGCGAGCTGGCCATCGATGTGCTGATTCACCGTATGGCCGACCCGGGACAAAAACAGCAGCGCGTACAGTTAACCCCCGAGCTGGTGGTTCGCGGCTCAGCCTAACGCTTGTGCCGCTCCTTAATCAGGTTGCGGCCATCTTTTGCTCTTAATAAGGTAAATACCAGCGCCGATACCACGGTGATAACCCCCATGGTAATAAAGGTGTAGTGAAACTGCTCGATGGTATTTGCGCTATCGAATCCTTCATAAAACCGCAGCACCGCCGCGCTAACGGCGACCCCGAGACTGATCGATAGCTGCTGCGTCACGGCCAACATGCTGTTGCCGCTGCTGGCGTTTTCATCGGTTAAATCGGCGAGCGTGATGGTGTTCATGGAGGTGAACTGGGTGGACATTGCCATTCCCAGAATGAAGAGCGGCAGCAGCAGCATCCAGATCGACATATCCGGCGATTGCAGCGAAAACTGAGCGATCATCAGGCCAATAAATATCGTGACCCCAACCAGCGTTTTACGGTAACCAAACCAGCGAAGAATCTGGGTGACGGTTGATTTCGCAATAATCGAACCGATAGCCGTAGGCGCTATCATGCAGCCGGCGACGATCGCCGGATAACCGAAGCCAACCTGTAACATCAGCGGCATCAGGAACGGAACGCAACCGGTACCCAGGCGCGTGGCCAGGTTTCCCGCAATCCCGACAGAGAAAGTATGCGTCTTGAATAAAGAAAGCGAAATGAGCGGCGTGGGATGGCGGCGAGCGTGACGAATATAGGCCCACAGTAAAACGATGCTCAGGGCGATAACCGCCAGAGCCATCCATGTGGCGACAATTTTCTCGCCAAACAGCTCGATTCCGCTGGAAAACAGAACCAGGCTCAGGCCAAACAGGATAAAACCGAGCGTGTCGAAGCGGCGCCGTGGCGTGGTGAAATCCGGCATATACTTGCGGGCATACACGATCCCGATAATACCGATGGGAATATTAATCAGGAAAATCCAGTGCCAGCTGGCCCAGGTCACCAGTACGCCGCCGAGCACGGGACCGAGGATAGGGCCGACCAGTCCAGGCATCGTGACGAAGTTGAGCACCGGCAGCAGTTCGCTGCGCGGATAGGCGCGCAGTAGCGCCAGCCTGGCTACCGGCATCATCATGGCCCCGCCGATGCCCTGAATGACGCGGAAGATAACCAGTTCCATCAGGGAGTTGGAAAGCGCGCAGGCCAGGGAACCGAGGGTAAACAGGCTGACGGCGATGATAAACACTTTTCGCGTGCCGAAGCGGTCGGCCAGCCAACCGCTGACCGGGATAAGCATGGCCACCGTCAGCGTATAGCTGATAATGGCCGACTGCATCGCTAGCGGTGAACGGTTGAGACTATGGGCGATAGCGGGAAGGGCTGTATTCAGAATGGTGGCGTCGAGCGCCTGCATAAAAAAAGCCATCGCTGCGATCCATGGCAGCCCGGCCATACTGCGGGCTTTCTTTTTGGTCATTCGATACCCTTGCTATTTATCGGAATGGTTGGGAGCGCTCAACAACGCCTGGCAGGCGCTCAGCGCCCGCAAGCCGTCGCTATCCAGAATGGCATCAACGATTGCCTGGTGCAGATCCAGTTTCACCACTTCATTCTGCGTAATCGACGTGAAGTAGGTGTGATAGACCGAATGAAATAAAGAAGCGAAAGAGATCAGGAAAGGGTTGCCGCTCATTTCATATATATGTTCATGCCAGGCCATATCGACTTCAATCCAGCGTTCGCGCTGAAAGTTCCTCTTCAGCTCAACCATCTCCTCCATCAAAGCGTTTAGCTGGGCTTTTTGCTCCGGCGTCCCTGAGGTTGACGCCAGGAAACAGGCTTGAGGTTCCAGACTGCCGCGCATCACGAGGAAATGGCTGACAACATCGGAGAAGTTATCTTCTGTTAACCACCAGGCCAGGAGTTCTTTATCGAGAAAGTTCCAGCTGCTGCGTGGCATCACCCGCGTTCCGATGCGCGGTCGTGGTAAAAGCATGCCTTTTGCCGCTAGCGTCTTCACCGCTTCACGCACGGCGGTGCGGCTCACGCCAAACTGCTCGCCCAGTTCCATCTCGCCTGGAAGGATACTTTCTGGCTGATATTCACCGGTCAAAATTTTTTGAGCCAGCTTCTCCGCTAATACCCAGGAGATATTCTTTTGTGCCGCCAACTGCTGTGCGCTTAAAGACATACGTGCCGTTCCTTTCTCTTTTTTACCTTACCAGTATGCCATCTGGCGGCTTACTTCGTTGGTTAAAACGGCAAAACGCCGGTTTTTTGCTACATTACGCGCCGTAATGATGAAAAAAGAGGCGGTTAAAAAGTTTTTTGCATTTAGCCCTTGTCACTTCGGAATAACTCCCTATAATGCGCCTCCACTGACACGGAACAACGGCTTACAGCCCGCCGGGT
>NZ_JBEAFN010000052.1:0-8659 GCF_040061795.1 Klebsiella sp. GN_Kp190 | reverse complement strand
GTGGACCCGTAGCCCGGGTAAGCGCAGCGCGACCCGGGAAGAAGCCGCACCGATGCATTCATCCCGGAGCAACCCAGGCTACCGATCTGCAGTTGCCCGGTAGCGCCACCGGGAAAACCGAAAAGAGCGATAATAAAAAGCCCCGGATTGCTCCGGGGCTGGCTATCACTCGTCAGTGACGATTTACGCTTAGTACGCGCCGAGATCGCTCCAGACCTGGAACTGACCGCAGTTCAGATCCGGCTGGTTGCCCTGAGACCACCATTTCACCTGGTAGTTATGGCCTTTCCAGCTCACGATTTCAAAGCTGCCCCAGTTGCTGCCATAGACGGTGCTGGCATTCCACAGCGGGTAAGGCGTGGTTTCGTCAGAAGGAACAGCATCATCATCTGCCGGTTGAGGCGTATCATCGGTGCGATCCTGGTCGTCAGCCGGCTCGTCCTCGGTATCATCAGTCTGAGTCGCGGCGACGACGGAGAGCACAAAGCGCTGCTGCGTTGACGGTTCACCCCAGGTATCGCGCACGAACAGGGTGAAGGTGTACTCGGTATCCGCAGCCACTTTCGGCACATCGAACTCAATGACCGCCGCGGTTTTATCGGCGACGTTGATCGCCGCAGGCACGCCCCAGCTAAAGGTCAACTCGTCGTTATCTTCATCAGAAGATTTTTCGCCGGAAAGACGCACGCGGGAGCCGCCTACCACCATCAGTTCGATAGCGGCTTTCGGCGCATGGTTTACCGACGGTTCAGGCTGGACGGTATCCTCCTCCTCTTCCTCCGGTTCATCCGGTGTATCCGCCGGGTCGACGTTGATGCCTTCGAAATAGAACGGCTCCATATCGATAATTTCAGACGCCATTTCATAGCCCAGACCCTCACGGGCGGCGTTAACCAGCACGCCGTTGTCCTGGTCGATTGTCCAGGTGAACAGCGCGCCCAGGCCGAGGCTGGCGGCGTATTCGCCCTTGGCTTTCACCGTGCGCGGCGTATCCAGGGACATGAACAGTTTGCTGTCAGGGTTGTAGAGGTAGTCCGCGTCGGCAACCTTGTCGGTGTAGACGTTGAAGCCGTTACGGCCTTTCTGGTTTTCCAGATCCAGGTAGTTATAAATGATGTCGTACCATTCGGTGGTGCCCGATTCGAAGGAGCCTACGGTGGTGCCGGTGCCCGGGTTATAGGTACCCTTCAGCGGAGAAAGGGATTCCAGCTCCGCGTTGCGCCCGTTACGGGTGTAGGCAGCGTAACCAATGTTGATTCGCTCTGCCGGGAAGCCTTCGGACAGCAGATGGCCGACAACGGTATCCACCCCCCAGCCGCCTTCTTCCAGCGCCTTCAGGTTGGTGTGGTGGGTCACGCTCTCCGCCCACGGGGTACCGAAGAAGTCATAGGTCATGACGTTGATACCGTACAGGCCCGCTTTCAGCAGCGCATTGACGTTGGAGTAGCCGAGCGTCTTGACCACCGCCGAGCTGGCAATGGAGATTTTGACGTTGCTCAGGCCTGCGGCGTCCAGCTGCTTACGCAGTTCGCCAATCAGCAGGGCGTAGTTCTCGCCGTCTTCCGGGCCGTACGGGTTGCCAGCGCCTTCGGCGTTCGGATATTCCCAGTCGATATCCACTTCGCTGAACATCGGGAACTGTTTGAACAGTTTTACCACGCCTTTGGCAAAGACCTTACGCGCGGCGTCAGACGCGGCGGTTTCATGGAAACCGTTACTCATGCTCCAGCCGCCGATGCTCATGGACAGCACCAGGTCGTGGCCCTGCTGCTTCGCTTTGGCCTGCAGATCGCGCAGGCCGCCGAGCAGGCCTTTAGTATTACTCTGGGTCACGGTCTTCGGATCGACATCCCAGCCGCTGACGGTATGGCCAACGTTAACGTAAGACTGGAAGTCGCCCCACGGGTCGAGAAAGGTGGGCTCGTACTTCACTTTTCCGCACTGATCGGCACCTTCGGCAACCACGTCGCGCCACAGGTTGTCTACTTTGTGGAAGCCGGTCACGCCGACGAAACCGACGATGATTTTGTCGTAGGCGGTAGGAGAAACGTTGGCCAGGTCGTAGCCGCGACCGCGGTTATCTTTTGAATTATCGCCCTGCAGACGACCATCATACTGTGACCAGTCGGTGTAGTAGCCGAAGACTTTGGGTTTGGTGGTGGAGGCTTTGTATTTGTTATAGACCGGTTTAGCGACGCGAGCGGAGGTATAGCTGTATGCGCTCACTTCTGTTGCCGGGTTAAAGCCGTCTGCGGCGTTGCTGGTTTCGGTCAGCGTATCGCCTTGAATCAATTTGCTCGTTGCCACGTTAATTTCCTTCTGTGTTGAATGACCACCTCAAGCGGTGTGGGGCAGATAATCGGGCAACGCGGCGGCCGGGGCTAATCACAAATTAACACCTGAAACGATGATATTTCGGCTGATGGGCGATGAGGGTGATAGGGCGTTAAACGGTGAAAAAGCCTGTTATAACAATGCGATGATATATGAAATGAGGCGCGATGAGATCCCGGCGACCGGCGCCGGGAAGCGTGGCTTACGCAAAGAGGGCCGCTAAGCGCTGCAGCACCAGTACGGCGCTGTAGTAATCCAGGCGGAAGGTTTCCGTCCCCAGCGGATAAACGCGTTTGCCTTCAACGGCGGGCAGATGCGCCAGCAGCGGGTTGGCGTTAATCGCGTCGGCGTCCTTTTGGTCGCCGGCAAACAGGAACAGGCTCTGGCCGTTAAGTCCGGCGGCTAAGTTTTCCCCGCCCAGCTGCACGATATCATGCCGTTTTCCCTGGCTCTGGCTGGCATGCAGCCCGCCGGGCAGGTCGGCAAGGGTAAAGCCCAGCTGCTCGAGCAGCTGTCCCTGAGCGGATTCTTTGGTCCAGATATTGGCGCTATGGGCCGCGGCGGTGTAGACCAGCGCGGTGACCGGCTGCGGCGGCAGCTTCATTTTCTCTTTCAGCGCCGCCAGCTTTTTATCAAACTCCGCGATTCTCTCCGCCGCCTGTTTTTCGTGGCCGGTAATCTCCCCCAGTTGGGTCAGCAGGGCCTGCCAGCTTTTATCATCGTAGTTAATGATAAGCGTCGGGGCGATGGTGGAAAGCTGGTCGTAGAGCATCATCGCCGAATCGCCGCCGGTGGCGCTAATCAGAATGAGATCCGGCATTTGCGCCGCGACGGCCTCAGCGCTCGGTTCGCCAATATAGAGGCGCGACAGCTTGCGCGCTTTCGCCACATCGCTCCACTGGCGTAAAAATCCCTGACCGTCGGCGACGCGGTTATTGGGCGTCGTGGCCCCGCTGGCCACCACCGGCGCGTCAATCGCCAGCAGTGAGCCGGTCAGCGTCACGCTAGTGGAAACAATGCGCAGCGGCTGGCTTTCCAGCGTATGGGGTCCCCGGCTGTCGGTTATCTGACGCGGCCAGTCTGCCGCCAGCGCTGAGCTAATTCCGAAAATCGCCAGGCCGCTGGCGAGGAGGGTACGGCGGCAAAAGGTGGAGAAATTCACGTATTCGCATCCTGGTTAAGTAGTGATAAATGCTTCTCATTTTCAGCTGTGAGCGGCGTCGATGCAAGCTTAAGTCGCACAACATGCTACCTGTACGGTTGACATAGCGCGCAATACCTTTTAGGTTACCCAACCAAAATATAAATGATAATTATTCGTAATATCTTTATCGTTTTTGGAGGATGATATGGAAACGTCTTTGGCTGAGGAAGTACGGGAGAAAAAAATGACTCTGCCGCCGGAAAGCTTCTTCTTTATGTCGCCGTACCGCAGCTTCACCACCGCTGGCTGCTTTAGCCGATTCTCTCATCCGGCCGCCGACGGCGATAATCCGGACGGGGAGTTTCAGCAAAAAATAGCGGCCTCGTTTAAAGCGGCGCGGGCTGCCGGGATCGCAAAGCCGGTGATGGTCGGCGCCATTCCGTTCGATACCAGCGAGCCTTCCGAGCTGTTTATCCCCGCGAGCTGGACAGCGTTCTCCCGCACTGAAAAGCAGCACTCCGCGCGCTATGCGTCCGGGCAGCAGCCGATGGACGTGGTGCAGCGCCGGGAGATCCCCGAACAGGACACCTTCATGGCAATGGTGGCGCGCGCGGCGGCCCTCACCGCGACGCCGGAAGTGGACAAAGTGGTCCTCTCGCGCCTGATTGATATCACCACCCGTGAACGGGTGGATAGCGGGGCGCTGCTCGAGCGCCTGATCGCCCAGAATCCGGCCAGCTATAACTTCCACGTGCCGCTCTCGGACGGCGGCGTGCTGCTGGGCGCCAGCCCGGAGCTGCTGCTGCGTAAAGAAGGCGCGCATTTCAGCTCTCTGCCGCTGGCCGGTTCGGCCCGTCGCCAGCCGGACGATGTGCTGGACCGCGAAGCGGGGCACAGGCTGCTGGCATCGGAAAAAGACCGCCACGAACATGAGCTGGTGACCCAGGCGATGAAGGCCGTATTAGCGCCGCGCAGCAGCGAACTCTCCCTGCCGGACTCTCCGCAGCTGATCACCACGCCGACCCTGTGGCATCTGGCGACGCAGATTCAGGGCACCGCGCTGGCAAATGAGAACGCCATGTCGCTGGCCTGCCTGCTGCACCCGACGCCGGCGCTGAGCGGCTTCCCGCATCAGGCGGCGAAACGCCTGATTAACGAACTGGAGCCGTTCGACCGTCAGCTGTTCGGCGGCATCGTCGGCTGGTGCGATGATGAAGGCAACGGCGAGTGGGTGGTGACCATCCGCTGCGCGCGCCTGCAGCAGCGCACCCTGCGGCTATTTGCTGGCGCAGGTATCGTCCCGGCCTCTTCGCCGCTAGGCGAGTGGCGCGAAACCGGCGTCAAACTGACCACCATGCTGAACGTATTCGGCTTGCAATAAGGGACTATGATGATCGAATTTACCCGCTGGCCGGAAGAGTTTGCGGCCCGCTATCGGCAAAAAGGTTACTGGCAGGATCTGCCGCTAACCCATCTGATTACCCGTCATGCGGAAAACGACGCTCCCGCGATTATCGACGGCGACAAAAGCTACAGCTACCGTGAATTCAACCGCCTGGTGGATAACCTCGCCTCCTCGCTGCAGCGTCAGGGCCTGAAGCGCGGCGAAACGGCGCTGGTGCAGCTGGGCAACGTTGCGGAATTTTATATCACCTTCTTCGCGCTGCTGCGTATCGGCGTTGCGCCGGTCAACGCGCTGTTCAGCCACCAGCGTAGCGAGCTGAACGCCTACGCCGCGCAGATTGAACCCGCTTTGCTGATTGCCGACCGCGAACACGCGCTGTTTGCCGATGATGATTTTCTTAACGCTTTTGTCGCCCAGCATGCGTCGGTACGCGTGGCCCTGCTGCTGAACGACGGCGGCGAACGCAGCCTGGCGGCGGCCATCGCGCGGCCTGACGATAATTTCGTCGCGCATCCGACGCCCGCTGACGAAGTGGCCTTTTTCCAGCTCTCCGGCGGCAGCACCGGTACGCCGAAGCTCATTCCGCGTACTCATAACGACTACGAATACAGCATTCGCCGCAGCAACCAGCTGTGCGGCGTAAGCGCCGAAACGCGCTATCTGAACGCGCTTCCCGCCGCCCACAACTACGCGATGAGCTCGCCGGGTTCACTCGGCGTCTTCCTCGCCGGCGGCGTGGTGGTGCTGGCGCACGACCCGAGCGCCACCCTCTGCTTCCCGCTGATCGAAAAGCACCAGATTAACCTGACCTCGCTGGTTCCGCCGGCGGTAAGCCTGTGGTTACAGGAGATCCATGAGTCCGGCAGCAATGCCCGTCTGCAGTCGCTGCGGCTGCTGCAGGTAGGTGGGGCGCGCCTGTCCGCGACCCTCGCCGCGCGTATTCCGGCGGAAATCGGCTGTCAGCTCCAGCAGGTCTTCGGCATGGCGGAGGGGCTGGTGAACTATACCCGCCTCAACGACAGCCCCGAGCGCATTATCAATACCCAGGGCTGCCCGATGTGTCCTGATGACGAAGTGTGGGTGGCCGATGCGCAGGGTAATCCGCTGCCGCGCGGCGAAGTCGGGCGCCTGATGACCCGTGGCCCTTATACCTTCCGCGGGTACTACAAGAGCCCGCAGCATAATGCCGAGGCCTTTGATGCCGATGGTTTCTACTGCTCTGGCGATCTGATCTCGATCGATGAAGATGGCTATATCACCGTGCAGGGGCGGGAAAAAGATCAGATCAACCGCGGCGGCGAGAAGATCGCGGCGGAAGAGATCGAAAACCTGCTGCTGCGCCATCCGGCGGTGATCCACGTCGCGCTGGTCAGCATGGAAGATAGCCTGCTGGGGGAAAAGAGCTGCGCATATCTGGTGGTAAAAGAGCCTCTGCGCGCGGTGGCGGTACGCCGCTTCCTGCGGGAACAAGGGGTCGCAGAATTTAAACTGCCGGACCGCGTGGAGTGCGTTGATGCGCTGCCGCTGACGCCGGTGGGCAAAGTCGATAAAAAACAATTACGTCAGTGGCTGGCTGAACGCAAGCTGGGCTGAAGGAGAAGACAGAATGGCAATCCCAAAATTACAGGCTTACGCGCTGCCGGAAGCCAGCGATATCCCGGCGAATAAAGTGAACTGGGCATTTGAGCCGTCCCGTGCCGCGCTGTTGATCCACGATATGCAGGAGTATTTCCTTAACTTCTGGGGCGAAAACAGCGCGATGATGGAGAAAGTGGTGGCCAACATCGCCGCCCTGCGCGAGTTCTGCAAACAGAACCATATTCCGGTTTTTTACACCGCCCAGCCGAAAGAGCAGAGCGATGAAGACCGCGCGCTGCTGAACGACATGTGGGGGCCGGGCCTGACCCGTTCGCCGGAACAGCAGCAGGTGATTGCCGCGCTTGCGCCGGACGACAACGACACCGTGCTGGTGAAGTGGCGCTACAGCGCGTTTCATCGCTCGCCGCTGGAGGAGATGCTGAAAGAGGCGGGGCGCGATCAGCTAATCATCACCGGCGTATATGCCCATATCGGCTGCATGACCACTGCGACCGATGCGTTTATGCGCGATATTAAGCCGTTCTTCGTTGCCGACGCGCTGGCCGATTTCAGCCGCGAGGAGCACCTGATGGCGCTCAACTACGTGGCGGGTCGCTCCGGTCGAGTGGTGATGACCGAAGAGCTGCTGCCGCTGCCGGCATCGAAAGCGGCGCTGCGGGCGCTGGTGCTGCCGCTGCTGGATGAATCCGACGAACCGATGGATGACGAAAACCTGATCGACTACGGCCTGGATTCGGTACGCATGATGGCGCTCGCCGCCCGCTGGCGTAAAGTGCACGGCGATATCGACTTCGTGGTGCTGGCGAAAAATCCGACCATTGATGCCTGGTGGGCGCTGCTTTCCCGCGAGGTGAAATAATGAACGGGCTCGATTTTCACGGCCGGACCGTGTGGATCACCGGCGCGGGCAAGGGGATCGGCTACGCCACCGCCCTGGCGTTCGTTGAGGCCGGCGCGCAGGTAACCGGGTTTGATTTGGCGTTCGACGGCGAAAGCTACCCGTTCGCCACCGAGACGCTGGACGTTGCCGACGCGCAGCAGGTGGCGCAGACGTGCGGCCGCCTGCTGGCAGGGATCGCGCGGCTGGATGTGCTGGTCAATGCCGCCGGTATTTTGCGGATGGGGGCGACCGATGCGCTGAGCCAGGAAGATTGGCAGCAGACCTTTGCCGTTAACGTTGGCGGGGCGTTTAACCTGTTCCAGCAGACGATGGGGCAGTTCCGCCGCCAAAAAAGCGGGGCGATTGTGACCGTGGCGTCCGACGCTGCGCATACGCCGCGCATTGGCATGAGCGCCTACGGCGCATCAAAGGCGGCGCTGAAGAGCCTGGCGCTGACCGTCGGGCTGGAGCTGGCGGGCAGCGGCGTACGCTGTAATCTGGTTTCTCCTGGCTCTACCGATACCGATATGCAGCGGACGCTGTGGGTGAGCGATGACGCTGAGCAGCAGCGCATTCGCGGCTTCGGCGAGCAGTTTAAGCTGGGCATTCCGCTGGGCAAAATCGCCCGCCCGCAGGAGATTGCCAATACCATTCTGTTCCTCGCCTCCGACCACGCCAGCCATATCACGCTGCAGGATATCGTGGTGGACGGCGGCTCGACGCTGGGGGCATAAATGGCCTGGAAACGTCAGCTGACGCTGGATGAACTCAACGCGACCAGCGTCAATACGATGGTGGCGCATCTGGGCATCGTTTATACCCGGATTGAGGAGGGCGTGCTGGAAGCGGAAATGCCGGTCGACGCGCGAACCCATCAGCCGTTCGGGCTGCTGCACGGCGGCGCCTCCGCGGCGCTGGCGGAAACCCTGGGCTCGATGGCCGGGTGGCTGATGACCGAAGAGGGGCAGTGCGTAGTGGGGACCGAGCTCAACGCCACCCATCACCGGGCGGTCTCCAGCGGCAAAGTCCGCGGCGAATGCCGGGCGCTGCACCTGGGGCGTCAGGGCCAGAGCTGGGAAATTGCGGTGTTCGACGAGCGGGGACGACGCTGCTGCACCTGCCGTCTGGGCACGGCGGTCCTCGGCTGAGGCATAGCCTGTTCCCGGGTCGCGCTGCGCTTACCCGGGCTACGGGTAACGCGCCGTCTGTGGTTCCGGACAACTCACCGTCGTCTGCGGTGTGCTTCCCCGGTGGCGCTGCGCTGACCGGGCTACGGGTTCATCATCGTCTGCGGACC
>NZ_JBEAFN010000051.1:0-13978 GCF_040061795.1 Klebsiella sp. GN_Kp190 | reverse complement strand
CCCGGGCAAGGCGCTCTGCGCCGTCCCCGGGAGCAAAGCGCAGAGTGGCATAATTACCCGGAGGCGATGCTGCGCGCCTGTCCGGGCTACCATCCCGCAGACGGTGGAGAACTCGTAGCCCGGGCAAGGCGCTCTGCGCCGCCCCCGGGAGCAAAGCGCAGAGTGGCATAATTACCCGGAGGCGATGCTGCGCATCTGTCCGGGCTACCATCCCGCAGACGGTGGAGATCTCGTAGCCCGGGCAAGGCGCTCTGCGCCGTCCCCGGGAGCAAAGCGCAGAGTGGCATAATTCCCCGGAGGCGATGCTGCGCATCTGTCCGGGCTACCATCCCGCAGACCGCGGTATACCTGTAGCCCGGCTAAGCGCAGCGCGAGCCGGGGATGTCAGGCGGCACATCAGCGCTTAATAATCATCGCGCTCATCGTCCTCATCCGGCTGCTCCATCACGCTATAGGCCACCGAGCAGAACAGTGAATTCAGACGCTTCATATCGCCCAGCAGCGCCAGGTGCAGCGTACTGGTCTCAATACTCTGCACGTTTTGCTGATGCAGGCGGTCAACGTGGGCATGCGAGTAACGACGGTTCATGATACGAAAACGATGCTTGCTGCGGCGCAGGCGGCGGGCGCTCGGCACGTCGCCGGAGAAGAAGACCGACATCGCCAGCTGCAGATTGCTGAGCAGCTGCTCGTAGAGGGCATCCAGCTCTTTTAATCCCTCCATGGAGAACGCGCGCCGCGCGGCCAGCGATTTATCGGCGATCTCGCTGCCCATTCTTTCGACGATATCCGAAGCCTGCTCGAGGTTAAGCGCCATTTCGATAATTTCCGCCCAGCGGCGGGACTCCTCATCCGCCAGCTCCTCTTTCGGCATCCGCGCCAGATAGAGCTTAATGGCGGTGTAAAGTACGTTGATATCGTCCGCCATCCGCCGCAGCTCTTTCTCCTCACGCGGCTCGCCGTGCATCACTTTATGCAGGCTTTCCAGCATCTGCTCCATGGCATCGCCAATACGCAGGGTTTCGCGGGCGGCATTGGCCAGCGCCAGGGCGGGCGTATCCAGCGCCGAAGTATCAAGATGCTTCGGCTTCAGCCGCGCGTCCAGCTCGGGCTCATCGCGAATCAGACGCTTACAGAGGTTAGCCATGGGGCCGGCAAACGGCACCATGGCGATACAGCGGATCAGGTTGTAGAAGACGTGGAAATAGATAACCAGTTCGGATTTTTGCAGCGGAAGCTCATCCATGACGTTTGCCAACAGATGCACAAACGGCAGGATAATCAGGCTACCCACCAGCTTAAACAGCAGGCTGCCGAGCGCCACGCGGCGCGCGGCAGCATTGGCGCCGCTGTTGTTTAGCATGGCCAGCAGCCCGGATCCGAGGTTGGCGCCGATCACCAGGCACAGCGCCACCGGAAACGAAATCACGCCGGTGGCGGTTAACGTTGCGGTCAGCAGCACCGCTGCCAGGCTTGAATAGCTGATGATGGCAAACACCGCGCCGATCAGCGCATCCAGCATAATATCGCCGGTCAACGAGGCGAAAATCACCTGTACGCCGTTAGCCTGGGTGATGGGATGCACCGCCTGCACGATCAGCTCCAGCGCTAGCAGAATCAAGCCCAGACCAATCCCCACGCGCCCAAGCTGGCCCGCGCGCGTTTGCTTGCGCCCAAGGAAGAAAATCACGCCGATAAAAATCAGCAGCGGCGAAAGCCAGGACAGATCGAAGGTCAGCACCCTCGCCATCAGCGCGGTACCGACGTCAGCGCCCAGCACCATCACCAGCGCAGGGGCCAGCGCCACCAGATCCTGGGCGACAAAAGAGGTGACCAGCATGGTGGTGGCGTTGCTGCTCTGCACCAGCGCGGTAACGCCGATCCCCGCGCAGAAGGCGAGCGGTTTTTTCTCCACGCTGCTGCTGAGTACGCTTCGCAGACGAGCGCCGTAGACGCGCATCACGCCGGTACGGACGATATGGGTGCCCCACACCAGTAGGGCGACGGCGGACAACAGGTGTAGCAGAGTTAACACGGAATCAGCTTCTCCTTATATTTATTCGTTCCCGAAACTCATAAACCGTTACAGGCCGGATAGCGCTTCGCTTATCCGACGGCAACGATCGCAAGCTTCCTTCAGTATAAGGGTTTACGCACAATAAAGAGACAGGGCGCTCATTGAGCGCCCTGTTAGTTGTAAGGAAAGATAACGGTTTGGTGGATCAGTCGGCATCGTAACCGAGGTTCGGCGCCAGCCAGCGCTCCACTTCCGCCACGCTCATCCCCTTACGCAACGCATAGTCTTCCACCTGGTCGCGCTGAATTTGCGCTACCGCGAAGTATTTGCTGTCCGGATGGCTGAAGTACCAGCCGGAAACCGACGCGCCGGGCCACATGGCAAAAGATTCCGTCAGCTTCATGCCGGTGCGTTTTTCCACCTCCAGCAGTTCCCAGATCGTCGCCTTTTCGGTGTGCTCCGGGCAGGCCGGATAGCCCGGCGCCGGGCGAATTCCCTGGTAGTTCTCGCGGATCAGCTCCTCGTTGCTGAGGTTTTCGTTCGCCGCATAGCCCCAGTAAACCTTACGCACCCGCTCATGCAGATACTCGGCAAAGGCTTCCGCCAGGCGGTCGGCAATCGCCTTCACCATAATCTTGTTGTAGTCATCGTGCTGCGCCTCGTAGGCGTCGGCCAACGCGTCTTCCTCAAGGCCGCCGGTCACCGCAAAGGCGCCGATATAGTCCGCCTTCCCCGACAGCTTCGGCGCGACAAAATCCGCCAGGCAGTAGTTGGCAAAGCCGACTTTCTCCGTCTGCTGGCGCAGATGATGCCCCACCGTCAGCACGTGAGTCCGGGTTTCATCGCGATAGATTTCAACATCGTCGCCGACGCGGTTAGCCGGGAACAGCCCCACCACGCCGCGCGGATTCAGGGCCTTCCCGGCGCTGAGCTTATCCAGCAGTTCGTTGGCGTCTTTAAACAGGCGCTGCGCCTCTTCGCCGACCACTTCATCTTCCAGAATGCGCGGATACTTACCGGCCAGCGACCAGGTCATAAAGAACGGCGTCCAGTCGATATAGTTACGCAGGGTTTCGATACTGGCCTCAACCTCATGCACGCCAAGACGATGGGCCACCGGCGGGGTGTAGCTTGCCCAGTCAAAGGCCAGGTCGTTATCGCGCGCGGCCTCCAGCGTGACCGGCGGGGTGCGCGGCTTTTTACGCCCGTGCTGAATACGTACCGTTTCGTACTCTTTGCGGGTACGGGCGACAAAATCATCGCGCTGGCTATCGGACAGCAGCGCGGCGACCACGCCAACGGTGCGCGAGGCGTTCTGCACGTAGACCGTCGGCCCGCTGTAGTTCTGCTCGATTTTCACCGCCGTGTGCGCTTTCGAGGTGGTTGCGCCGCCAATCAGCAGCGGAATAGTAAAGCCCTGACGCTCCATCTCCTTCGCCACGTTGACCATCTCATCCAGCGACGGCGTAATCAGCCCGGAGAGGCCAATCAGGTCGGCGTTAACCTCGCGGGCGGTTTTCAGGATTTTATCCGCAGGCACCATCACGCCAAGGTCGACGATTTCGTAGTTGTTACACTGCAGCACCACGCCGACAATATTCTTGCCGATGTCGTGAACGTCACCCTTCACGGTGGCGATGACCATCTTGCCGTTGCTGGAACCTTTCTCTTTGCTGGCCTCAATATAGGGTTCGAGGTAGGCCACCGCCTGCTTCATCACGCGGGCGGATTTCACCACCTGCGGCAGGAACATTTTCCCTTCACCGAACAGGTCGCCGACCACGTTCATGCCGTCCATCAGCGGCCCTTCGATAACCTCAATCGGACGCGCGGCCTGCTGGCGGGCTTCTTCGGTATCGAGCTCGATAAATTCGGTAATGCCTTTAACCAGCGAGTATTCGAGGCGTTTTTTGACGTCCCAGCTGCGCCATTCCGCCTGCTGAGCGTTGGCGGTATCGTCGGTTTTGCTGCCGCGATACTTTTCCGCCAGATCGAGCAGGCGTTCAGTGCCGTCATCGCGGCGGTTCAGAATCACATCTTCAACCGCATCGCGCAGCTCGGCGGGAAGGTCGTCGTAAATCGCCAGCTGGCCGGCGTTAACGATGCCCATGTCCATGCCGTTGCGGATGGCGTAGTAGAGGAATACCGCGTGAATCGCCTCGCGCACCGGGTCATTCCCGCGGAAGGAGAACGATACGTTAGAGACGCCACCGGAGATCAGCGCGTGCGGCAGTTCGCGTTTGATATCTTCGCAGGCGCCGATAAAGTCCTGGGCATAGTTGTTGTGCTCTTCAATCCCGGTCGCCACGGCGAAAATATTCGGGTCAAAGATGATGTCTTCCGGCGGGAAGCCCACCTCTTCGGTGAGAATTTTGTACGCCCGGCGGCAAATTTCAATTTTCCGCTCTCGGGTATCGGCCTGGCCCACTTCATCAAAGGCCATCACCACGACGGCGGCCCCGTAGCGGCGCACCTTTTTCGCATGCTGGATAAACGGCTCAACGCCCTCTTTCATCGAGATGGAGTTAACGATGCCTTTACCCTGAATACACTTCAGGCCCTTTTCGATAACCTCCCATTTGGACGAGTCGATCATAATCGGCACGCGGGCGATATCCGGCTCACCGGCGATCAGGTTGAGGAAACGCGTCATCGCCGCTTCGGCGTCGAGCATCCCCTCATCCATATTGATATCGATAATCTGCGCGCCGCTTTCCACCTGCTGGCGCGCCACATCCAGCGCTTCGTTATATTTTTCTTCTTTAATCAGACGTTTGAATTTTGCCGAGCCGGTAACGTTGGTGCGTTCGCCGACGTTCACAAACAGGCTGTCATCGCCGATATTCAGCGGCTCAAGGCCGGAAAGACGACAGGCGACAGGGATTTCCGGCAGCTGGCGCGGCGGCAGGCCGGCCACCGCGCGGCTCATGGCGGCGATATGTTCCGGCGTAGTGCCGCAGCAGCCGCCGACAATATTCAGGAATCCGGCTTCAGCCCATTCGCGAATTTGCGCCGCCATCGTGTCGGCGTCCAGGTCGTATTCGCCAAAGGCATTCGGCAGACCGGCGTTCGGGTGGGCGGTAACGTAGCATTCGGCGATACGCGACAGCTCCTGCACGTACTGGCGCAGCTCATCCGGCCCCAGGGCGCAGTTGAGGCCAAACGTCAGCGCATCGGCGTGGCGCAGCGAGTTATAAAAGGCTTCGGTGGTCTGGCCGGACAGCGTGCGCCCGGAGGCGTCGGTGATGGTGCCGGAGATCATAATCGGCAGATCGACTCCCAGCGCTTCAAACTCCTCTTTAACCGCAAAGATCGCCGCTTTGGCGTTGAGGGTATCGAACACCGTCTCAATCAGAATCAGATCCGACCCGCCTTCCACCAGCGCTTTGGTGGATTCACGATAGGCTTCCACCAGCCCGTCAAAGGTGATGTTGCGGAAGGCCGGGTCGTTGACGTCGGGAGAAATGGACGCCGTGCGGTTAGTCGGGCCGAGGACCCCTGCGACGTAGCGCGGTTTTTCCGGCGTGCGTGCGGTCCAGGCATCGGCGCTGGCGCGGGCCAGTTTCGCCGCCACAAAGTTGATTTCCGCCGACAGGGATTCCATCTGGTAATCCGCCATCGCGATGGTCGTCGAGTTAAAGGTGTTGGTTTCAATGATATCCGCCCCGGCCGCAAAATAGGCATCGTGGATAGCGGTTATCACATCCGGCTTGCTGAGAACCAGCAGGTCGTTGTTGCCCTTCAGGTCGCACGGCCAGTCGGCAAAGCGCTCGCCGCGAAAGTCCTGCTCACTCAGACGGTAGCTCTGGATCATGGTGCCCATGCCCCCATCCAGAACCAAAATACGTGCTTTTAACTGCTGATGCAGTTGCTCAACTTTGCTGCTCACACTCGCTCCCGACAACGCTCAACCAGACCGAAAAAACTCAACAGACCATACTGGCACAAACCGAAGGGGTGGAAAAGAGAACAGCGGGCAAGATGAGACATGTTCAGCTTCACTCATCCGATCAGTCGGGTAGTGATTGCATTATCGCCAAATAAAACGAAAATCATTTCCACGATACAGAAAAAAGGAGTCCGCGATGGCGACCCCCGCTCCCGCAAAACGCGGCAGAAAACCTGCCTCCCCCGCCGCCGCTCCGGCCGGCGGGCAAGTTCAGTCCCTGACCCGCGGACTGAAGCTGCTCGAATGGATTGCTGAATCCCACGGCAGCGTGGCGCTGACCGAACTGGCCCAGCAGGCCGGCCTGCCTAACTCCACGACTCACCGCCTGCTGACGACCATGCAGCAGCTGGGTTTTGTTCGTCAGGTCGGTGAGCTGGGCCACTGGTCGGTGGGCGCCCATGCTTTCGTCGTCGGCAGCAGCTTCCTGCAAAGCCGTAATCTGTTGGCGATCGTCCATCCGATTTTGCGTCAGCTGATGGAAGATTCCGGTGAAACGGTTAACCTCGCGGTGCTTGACCAGAGCGATCATCAGGCGATTATTATCGATCAGGTGCAGTGTACGCAGCTGATGCGTATGTCGGCACCGATTGGCGGTAAGCTGCCGATGCACGCTTCCGGCGCCGGAAAGGCGTTTCTGTCGCAGCTAAGCGAAGAGCAGGTTACCGGCCTGCTGCACCGTCAAGGTCTGCACGCTTATACCCATGCCACCCTGGTATCGCCGGTACATCTGAAAGAGGACCTGGCCCAGACGCGTAAGCGCGGCTACTCGTTTGATGACGAAGAACACGCGCTGGGCCTGCGCTGCGTAGCGTCGTGCATTTATGATGAACATCGTGAGCCGTTCGCCGCCATCTCCATTTCCGGGCCCATTTCCCGTATTACCGATGACCGCGTGACCGAGTTCGGCGCGATGGTAATTAAGGCGGCGAAAGAAGTGACGCTGGCCTACGGCGGAGTGCGCTAAATGAGCGATCTGAAATCCTACTGGCAGGATAAATACCCTTCTGCTTTCTGCTGGTCTTTCGGCGATTCACCGGCGCTGGCCGACGAGCTGGCTGCCCTGGTTATCGCCGGGAAGAAACGCGGCACCTGCGGCTCGCTTGCCAGCTATCAGCAGGAGCAGCCGCCCGTGACGCCGGGGGCGTATCACATTGTGCTGGACGGCAAAGGGAAAGCCGTCTGCGTGATACGCACCCTGACCCTCAGGCTCATTCGCTTTAACGAAATGAGCCCTGAGCTCGCCGCGCTGGAGGGCGAAGGTGATTTAAGCCTCGCTTACTGGCAATCGGCGCATCAGGCATTCTTTGAACGCGAAGGCACCTGGGCGCCGGATATGGAGCTGGTGTACGAAGAATTTGCCGTTATCGAAGCAGCCTGAAGCAGGCCATCGGCTATCCCGCCTGCTTCAGGTCGCCGTAGCGCACGCTAAAACGCTGACGGCGGCGATAGGCATAGACGTCTTCCACGTGGCCGTTGCGGATACGCGTTTGCAGCTCCCGCCAGTAGTCGGCGCGCAGCAGGTCGGCGTGCATCTCTTCAAATAGCGGTCCGATGCGCGGGTCAGCGCACAGCCAGTGGCGAAACTCTTCCGGAAAAACATCGCCAGGCGAGACGCTATACCAGGGCTCGCTGGCAAGCTCATCCTCCGGGTAGCGCGCCGGCGGGATCTCGCGGAAATTCACCTCCGTCATATAGCAAATTTCATCGTAATCGTAGAACACCACCCGGCCGTGACGCGTGACGCCAAAGTTTTTAAATAGCATATCGCCGGGGAAAATGTTGGCGGCGGCCAGCTGACGAATGGCGTTGCCGTACTCCTCTACCGCATCGCGCAGCGCCGGACCGTCCACCTGCTCCAGCCAGATATTCAGCGGCACCATCCGCCGCTCGATATAAAGATGGCTGATCGCAATCCGATCGCCGAGATCGGTAATTTTCGCTCCGGCTTCGGTTTGTAACAGGGCCATTAGTTCGGGCGCAATTTGCCGTTTCTCCAGGACGAAGTTCTCAAACTCCTGGGTATCGGCCATCCTTCCCACGCGGTCGTGCTCTTTGACCAGCTGATAGCAGGCGCGCACGTGGGCGGCGGTCATCTCTTTCTGCGGCGCAAAGCGATCCTTAATGACTTTAAATACCCGGTCAAATCCCGGCAAAGTAAACACCAGCATCACCATGCCGCGAATCCCCGGCGCTTCAATAAATTGCTCATCGCTGCGGGAAATATAGTGCAGGTATTCCCGATAGCTCTCGGTTTTCGCATGCTTCTGGCAGCCAATCGCCATGTACAGTTCAGCGGTGGTTTTCCCCGGGAGAATCTCGCGCAGCCACTCGACCAGCGCGCCGGGTAGCGGCGCGTAAACCATAAAATAGGAGCGGGCGAAGCCAAAAACGATGCTGGCTTCGGCATGCGTCGTCAGACAGGCGTCGACAAACAATTCGCCTTCATCGGTGCGATGGATTGGCAGAAGAAAAGGCAGCGTCGCCATCGGCGTAACCAGTTTGCCTACCAGCCAGGCCGCCTTATTGCGGTAAAACAGTTCATTCGCCACCTGCAGGTGCGACCGGGAAAGCAGCTCGCTGCCGAGCGCCTCCTGCAGGCAAGCGGTGATATAACCGATATCGCGCGCGCTGTTTTGCCACGGCAGACGGAGAGGAAGATCGGATAACACTTTGCGTAATAGCGTGTCCCAGCCGCGCTCGGGGAAGAAATCTTTGGCCAGCGGGCGCGGGATGGCGCGTAAGCGCCGCTCTGGCTGAGAGCTGAAAATAAAAAGCCGCTCGGGAGTCAGCGAGCGGTGGTCAAACAACCGGCAATAAACGGAATTGAAAAAGCTCTCCGCAATTTCGAAACGAGGGTAATCCGGCAGCAGGTGGGTATAGTGTTCTTTTACCTGCAGCAAAAAATCGGTATCGGTATTTTTACCATCGGTAATGCAGCGCAGCTGCTCGACGACCAGGCCGACATGGTGATCGTAGAGATGAATACGCTGCTTCATCGCCTGCTGGACGGCATGCCAGTCAGCCTGTTCAAAGCGCTGCTGGGCGCCGGAAGTCACTTCAAGAAAACGACCGTACTGGGCGTCAAAACCCTGCAAAATAGTTTGAGCAATCAATAATTCCAGGCCACGCGTCATCTCTTCCCCCTCACCCATCCCTCTCCCCCGGAGAGAGGGAGAGGGGGAAATTATCAGAACTGATCTTCTTCTGTAGAGCCGGTTAACGCCGTGACTGATGAGGCTCCGCCCTGGATAATGGTGGTGACCTTATCGAAGTAGCCGGTGCCGACCTCCTGCTGATGAGAGACAAAGGTGTAGCCATCTTTAGCCGCCGCGAACTCCGGCTGCTGGACCTTCTCAACGTAGTGCTTCATCCCCTCGCCCTGGGCGTAGGCGTGGGCCAGGTCGAACATGTTGAACCACATGCTGTGAATACCGGCCAGGGTGATGAACTGATACTTGTAGCCCATATCCGACAGCTGCTGCTGGAAGCTGGCAATGGTTTTATCATCCAGCTTTTTCTGCCAGTTAAACGACGGCGAGCAGTTGTAGGCCAGCAGTTTGCCCGGATATTTCGCGTGGATCGCGTCGGCAAAGCGCTTCGCCAGCTCAAGGTCCGGGGTAGAGGTTTCACACCACACCAGGTCGGCATAGGGCGCGTAGGCCAGCCCGCGGCTGATGGCCTGTTCGATACCGGCATGGGTACGGAAGAAACCTTCGCTGGTACGGTCGCCGGTAATGAACTGGCGATCGTAAGGATCGCAGTCTGAGGTAATTAAATCCGCCGCATCGGCGTCAGTGCGAGCGATCACCAGCGTCGGCACGCCCATGACGTCCGCCGCCAGACGCGCGGCGACCAGTTTCTGAATCGCCTCTTGCGTGGGGACCAGCACTTTGCCGCCCATATGGCCGCATTTTTTCACCGATGCCAGCTGGTCTTCGAAGTGTACGGCCGCTGCACCGGCCTCAATCATCGATTTCATCAGCTCAAACGCATTAAGCACGCCGCCAAACCCCGCTTCCGCGTCGGCGACGATCGGCAGGAAATAATCGGTATAACGCGGATCGTTCGGCTCAATGCCCGCAGACCACTGGATCTGATCCGCGCGGCGGAAGCTGTTGTTGATCCGATCGACCACGGCCGGTACCGAGTTCGCCGGATAGAGCGATTGATCCGGATACATGCTGGAGGCCAGGTTGGCGTCCGCTGCGACCTGCCAGCCGGAAAGATAAATCGCTTCAATGCCCGCTTTCGCCTGCTGCAGCGCCTGGCCGCCGGTCAGCGCGCCCAGGCTGTTGACGTAGCCTTTTTTCGCTTCCCCGTGCAGCAGTCGCCACATCTTTGCCGCGCCCAGCTGCGCCAGAGTACATTCCGGGTTGACCGAGCCGCGCAGCTTCACCACATCTTCGGCGCTGTATGGGCGAGTAATGCCTTCCCAGCGCGGATTCGTCCACTCTTTGTTTAATTCTTCGATTTGTTGGGTACGGGTTTTCATGTGCAGATGCTCCATATTGTTGTGTGGTGAATTAGGCCAGAAGGCGGTAGCCCGGCAGGGTTAAGAAATCGATCAGCTCGTCGGAGGTGGTGATCTGTTCCATCAGGCGAGCGGCTTCATCAAAACGCCCGCTGCTGTAGCGGTGCTCGCCCAGTTCGTCCTGAATCACCCGCATCTCTTCAGCCAGCCACTGGCGGAACAGCGCTTTGGTAACCGGTGTGCCGTTACTGAGGGTTTTCTCATGGTGGATCCATTGCCAGATAGAGGTACGGGAGATTTCCGCCGTCGCCGCATCTTCCATCAGGCCATAAATCGGTACGCAGCCGTTGCCGGAAATCCACGCCTCGATGTACTGCACCGCCACGCGAATGTTGGCGCGCATGCCCTCTTCGGTTCGTTCGCCCTCGCAGGGGGCCAGCAGCTGTTCAGCGGTAATCGGCGCATCGTCTTCGCGGGTAACGGACAGCTGATTTTTGTTCTCGCCCAGTACGCCGTTAAAGACGGCCATCGCGGTGTCAGCCAGCCCGGGATGCGCGATCCAGGTACCGTCATGGCCGTTATTCGCCTCCAGCGATTTGTCCGCTTTTACCTTGTTCAGCACCTGGTTGTTTCGCTCGGCATCTTTGCTCGGAATAAAGGCCGCCATGCCGCCCATCGCAAACGCGCCGCGCCTGTGGCAGGTCTTAATCAACAATCGCGAGTAGGCGCTGAGGAAAGGCTTGTCCATCGTCACCACCTGGCGGTCCGGCAGAACGCGATCCGGATGATTCTTCAGCGTTTTGATATAGCTGAAGATGTAGTCCCAGCGCCCGCAGTTCAGACCCACAATATGGTCGCGCAGGGCGTGCAGAATTTCGTCCATCTGGAATACGGCGGGCAGCGTTTCGATCAGCAGCGTGGCTTTGATGGTGCCGCGCGGCAGCTCAAAACGGTCTTCCGTAAAGCTAAATACTTCACTCCACCACGCGGCTTCCTGCCAGGCCTGAGTCTTCGGCAGATAGAAATAGGGGCCGCTGCCTTTTTCCAGTAACGCTTTGTAGTTGTGGAAGAAATAGAGGGCGAAGTCGAACAGACTGCCGGGAATCGCTTCCCTGCGCCACGTCACGTGTTTTTCCGGCAGATGCAGACCGCGCACGCGGCAGATCAGCAGCGCCGGGTTCGGCTTGAGCTGATAAATCTTGCCGGCTTCATTGGTGTAGCTGATGGTGCCGTTAACCGCATCGCGCAGGTTAATTTGCCCATCAATGACTTTGCTCCATTCGGGCGCCAGTGAGTCTTCGAAATCCGCCATAAAGACTTTTACATTCGCATTGAGCGCATTGATGACCATCTTGCGCTCTACCGGACCGGTAATTTCTACCCGCCGATCCTGCAAATCGTCCGGAATACCGCGGATCGTCCAATCACCGTTGCGAATGGAATCTGTTTCCGAAATAAAATCTGGAAGCTTGCCGTTATCAATTGCCTGCTGCTGCTGGATACGCGCGGCCAGGAGTTTATTGCGCTCAGGCGTAAAGCGGCGCACCAGCTCGGTCAGAAATTCTACGGCCTCAGGCGTTAAGATTTGCTTCTCCTGGTCGCCATATGGCTGGCTAAAAGCCAGTTCGTCAGTGATTGTCGCCTGCTGCGTCATGTGCTGCTCCTCTTGGTTAATCCAGTTGGCGCGAACGTAAGATCGTTGTGTAGTTTTCGTTCAGCACAATTAAGACTACGCATTTATTTTTCAAAATCAAAAACAATTTCCATTTTTAATTTAATTATCGTTTAACCTATTGATAACAATATAAATAAAGTTTAATTACAATATGAGCTGCGTTTCGGAAATAAAAAAGGCACCCGAAGGTGCCAGAGGCAAAATGCTGAAACGCTTTAGGATCGCGTTGTGTAGAAGATTAATCCAGAGTCGGATTCATATGGCGTAGATCGTATGGCGTGATCTGGTAGACGTAATAATTCAGCCAGTTGATAAACAGCAAATTGCCATGGCTTCGCCAGGTGGCGCGCGGTTTGTTCTGCGGATCGTTCTGCGGGAAATAATTATGTGGAACCTGCGGATCGAGACCCGCTTCCACATCGCGGAAGAACTCGCTGGCCAGGGTGTTCGCGTCATATTCCGGGTGACCGGTCACGAAGGCGATGCGCTTATCTTTGCTGGCGAACAGGTAGGCGTCGCCCTCTTCCGTTTCCGCCAGGATCTCGAGGTCGGTGTAGTCGCGTATCAGCGCCGCCGGGAAATCGGCATAGCGCGAGTGCGGGGCCAGAAAGCTATCGTCAAAGCCGCGGGTTAACAAGGCATGAGGTTGCAGGATATGGTGTTCGTAGACCCCGGAAATCTTCTCAGAGCGGGTCTGTTTAGGGATACCGTAGAGGATATTGAGGGCTGCCTGTACCGCCCAACAGACAAACAGCGTTGAGGTAACATGATCTTTAGCCCATTCCAGCACCTGTTTTATCTGCGGCCAGTAGGCAACGTCATTAAATTCAACCAAACCTAAAGGTGCACCGGTAACAATCAGGCCATCAAAGTTCTGATCGCAAATATCTTCAAAGTTGCAGTAGAAGTTGTTCAGGTGTTCCGCCGGAGTATTACGTGATTCGCGGGCATCGATGCGCAACAGCTGGATATCAAGCTGCAGAGGAGAGTTGGAAAGCAGTCGCAAAAACTGATTCTCAGTCTCGATTTTCTTCGGCATCAGATTAAGGATGAGCACCTTCAGCGGGCGGATTTCCTGAGTCGTCGCGCGAGTTGTCGTCATCACAAAGACGTTTTCATTACGCAAGAAATTGACGGCCGGTAGCTCGTCCTGCACCCGAATTGGCATAACTTTATTACCTCATAGCATACGTATAAACGTTTAGACATCCAGACAGCTGAAGATACCCAGGAATAAGGTGAATGTCGAGCCTGCAGGTGCAGGGTGAGAAAATTTCACGGAGACATTTGAGTTAGAATATAAGAACAAAGAAAAGGAGCAAATATGGTTATTAGTATCCGCCGTTCACGGCATGATGAAGAGAAAAAACTGATTGCGATCTGGCGTCGGTCGGTCGATGCAACGCACGATTTTTTATCAAAAGAGTATAGAGCGGAACTGGAAGATCTGGTGAGCGCGTTTTTACCCGAAGCGCCGCTGTGGGTCGCGGTGACGGAGAAAGACGAGCCGGTCGCCTTTATGCTGCTTACGGGGGAACATATGGATGCGCTATTCGTTGATCCTACGGTCCGCGGCTGCGGCGTGGGTAAGCTGTTGATTGAACACGCGCTGACGTTAGCGCCCAAACTGACGACCAACGTTAATGAGCAGAATGAACAAGCGGTCGGATTTTATAAGAAGATGGGCTTTAAGGTGACAGGCCGTTCTGAGACGGACGATCTTGGCAAACCCTATCCGTTATTGAATTTGGTACATGAGTAATGAAGTAAGACCGGATAAGGGTAACCGCTGTCCGGTCGATTCAGGCGACAAAACGCAAAAAGCCCATCCGTCAGGATGGGCTCTTCACTTGTTTGATGCCTGGC
>NZ_JBEAFN010000050.1:0-14209 GCF_040061795.1 Klebsiella sp. GN_Kp190 | reverse complement strand
GATGCGCGGCATCGCCTCCGGGGAATTATGCCGCACTGCGCTCTGCTCCCGGGGGCGGCGCAAGCGCCTTGCCCGGGCTACGGGTTCACCACCGTCTGCGAACCCGTCGCCCGGGGAAAGGCCGCAATCAGATCTCCGGGGTATTTTTAAAGCCCATCAGCATCAGCATCGGCTCCTGCTGCGCCCCCGCCGGGTCGAAATGGTAGCGATTGCCCTGGCGGTCGCCGCCGATATACCACGAGATCTCGGTTTTGCCTTCCGCCAGCGCCTTGCGCACCGCTTTATCGACATCCACCATCCGGTATTCGCGTTTGGAATTGAGGTACAGCGACGCCTCCGAGCTGTAGTTACAGGGCGGGCGATGATTCCAGGTCACGCTGTTCGCGCTCCAGTCGTTGCTCGCCGGATAGAAAAAGATCTGATCCGCGCCGTTGGTTTCCACTTTTCCGCCGTAGATCCGCAGCTGATATTTAAACAGCGAGGCGTCCTGATCCTGCGGCAGCGGCGGGATAGGGAATTTCACCAGCGTCATGGTTTCCGGATTGTGCGTGCGCCCGCCGTTTTGCCAGTTATCGCTGACCACCAGGTTTTCCGGCGCGGGATGGGCGACCGTCGGCGCGGTGCTGTCCACCAGCGCATTCTCCTTCACCGTCGTGAAGCGATACGGCACTGCGCTGCCGCAGTCGATCCCCTTGTTCATGCAGCGCTCGGTCATATAGTGCGCCCCTTCCACCGTCCAGCCGTTCATAAAATCCGCGTGCGCCGTATAGATACTGCCCCAGCGCTCTTCGCGCTTCTCACCGTCCATGATCGGATCCAGGGAGAGCTGAATCTTCGCGGTATCCAGGGATGTAATCTGCGGCAGAACGTAGGCCACATTCATATTCACCGTCGGGATTTTCACCGGATAGTCGCTCGGACAGGCGCCGTTGACGTCGTATGCCGCGTTACTGTGCCCGTGAGCCGGTTTGAGATTGACCCCATCCCAGCAGTTGGGGAACTGAATACCGATATTAAACTGTACCGCATCGCCACCTTTACGCAGCCCACAGACTTCTCCGGCCTTGTTGCTGTAGCCTTTGCCGTTAGCGCACAAAAAGGTGATGCGCGAGCTGGGCGCCGAACCGTGGTGATCGCCCGCCAGCAGTTCGAGACCCGCCGGGAACGGGTGCAGCGGATACTGTTCCACTTTGGTGGTCTGATAGTAGGTTTTTTGATACGCCGGCGTTACCACCTGACCATCCGGCAGCTTCATCGACGGCACCCAGTAGGCGGAACCGTCGGCCTTGTTATCGCAGGTGGTTTCCGGCTGGTCGCGCAGCGTCTGATAGGTGGAAACCGCATCGGTATGGGTATTACCAAAAAAATCATGCCACATGGCCTGATTCGGTTTGCCGAACATCATGATGGCGTCATCGCCCAACGTATGGTGATAAGCGCAGACCACGTGGGCCTGCGGGCCGGCATGAGCGGAAAACGCGCCGGCAACCAGCAGCGGCGCGAGAGTTAAAGTGAACGCGTTCAATTTCATTTTGCAATCCTCCTTGTTTGAAGGAGTGCAGAGATAGCAAACGCCCGCCGATGTTACACATCATCAAACATCATTTCGTCTCATCGGCCCGCCCCATCAGGCTCGCGCATGATCCATGAATACTGAAATGACTTCGGCGCCGGGAAATGCGTGCGCCGACGAAACGACCCCAGCCGCTGCGGCGTGCAGTAGGTGCAGCTCCCCAGCCACTCCATGTTTTCCTCCGGCACGCCCGCGCTGCGCAGCAGGAGGTGGGCAAAAGCCCGCAGATCGAACCACGCATTGTCGCCCGCGGTCGCTTTCGCCTGCTCCCCCTCCGACGCCGCCTGATGGGACAGGAAGAGCTGCTCCCGATGGCGTTTTGCCAGCTCGCCGGCGGGCATCGCCAGCAGCGCCTGGTAGAAGTCGCCGGTGACTTCATAGCAGCAGGGGTGAATATGCGGCCCGCTCACCACCACCAGATCTTGCGGGTCGACGTGATAACGCTGAAACAGCGCGAGGCTATTTTCGATAATCCCGCTGGCCGCGCCGCGCCAGCCTGCGTGCACGCTGCAAACATAGCGCCCATCGCGCGACGCCATCAGCAGCGGCAGACAGTCGGCGGTCACCACGCCCATCTTTTGCCCGCTGACGGCGGTAAACATCGCATCGGCGTGGGGGCGCTCCGCCTGCGGCGCCCGATACTCATGTACGATATTGCTGTGAACCAGTTTAACCGGCGCCATTTCGCTATAGGGAAAGGCGGCGGTTTCATGAACGTCGAGAAAGGCGTAGCGGATACCGGGGATATCGCTCAGTAAGCGGGATGTAAAAGACATGATGCTCGGAAGAATCAATGGATGATGATTTAACCTATGCCAAAGTAGCGAGATGCGCAAGGCGGATTCCCGGGCTACCAGTCCGGTAGCCCAGGCAAGGCGCGGCTTTACCGCGCCGCCCCCGGGAATCAGCGAAAATGCTCAGGCCAGCGCCGTGCGTTTTTGTCGGCTCATCAGCCAGAACACCGCCGCGCCCGCCAGCAGAATGCCGGGAGCAGACGCGGCCATCACCCCGACGGTGCCGGTGCCCAGCGCCAGCATTTTGCCCGCCAGCAGCGGACCGCTCATCGCGCCGAGACGGCCAATCGCCACCGCCGTCCCCACGCCGGTGGCGCGGATTTCGGTGCGATAGAACAGCGGAGCCAGCGCGTAAAGCACGCTCTGGCCGCCGGTGGCAAACAGTCCGGCGACAAAGCCGGAGAAGAGCATTGCGGTCAGCGAGGACGCGGTCCCCAGCGCCAGCAGCGACGCCAGCATGCCGGTATAGATCAGCAGCGACATCCACAGCGGGCTGAGCTTATCCATCAGCGCCCCCAGCAGCAGCGTGCCGCAGGCGGCGCCAAACTGCAGAACAAACATCACTCCCGCCGCCTCGCTGGGGCTGAACCCCTGGCCGACTAGCAGCATCGGCAGCCAGTTGATCAGCATATAGACCACCAG
Organism: Klebsiella sp. GN_Kp190; assembly: GCF_040061795.1. NCBI lineage: Bacteria > Pseudomonadati > Pseudomonadota > Gammaproteobacteria > Enterobacterales > Enterobacteriaceae > Klebsiella > Klebsiella sp. GN_Kp190. Next base: position 11,200 of record NZ_JBEAFN010000050.1, on the reverse strand, counting down.
CAGCGTGAAAAAATAGCACAGCCACAGCAGCAGCGTGGCGGTAGCGTTGCCCGGCGCGAGGAGCGTGCGCAGCGGCACGCCCCGCGCGCTGCGCTGAAACACCGGCGATTCCGGCAGCCAGCGCAGCAGCAGCGGCACCAGCAGCAGCGGAACGATACCGCCGATCCAGAACACCGTTTGCCAGGCCGCGGCAAGGCCGAAAAAGCCCAGCGCCGCCGCCAGCGCCGCGCCGATGGGGACGCCGCAGTACATCAGGCTGACCGCCCTGCCGCGAAAGCGGGGGCCGGCGGCCTCGGAGGTTAAGGCAATCAGATTCGGCAGCGCCGCGCCCAGGCCGACGCCGGTCAGCAGCCGGGCCACCAGCAGCGTGGGATAATTCCACGCCAGCGCGGTAGCGATTGAGAACAGGCCAAAGAGCAGCACCGAGCCCAGCAGAATTCGCTTGCGGCCATAGCGATCCGCCAGCATGCCGCCCACCAGCGCGCCGGGCAGCAGGCCGAGGATCCCGGCGCTGAAAATCCAGCCCATCTGCATTTTATCCAGCGCGAACGCCTGCGCCATGCCCACGGCGGCGATGCCTGCCGCCTGCAGATCCAGCCCTTCCATCAGGGCCACCATAAAACAGAGCCCGACGGTTAACATCAGGCGCGAATTGCTTGCAGTCGTTGTTTGGGTCATAGGGTACCTTTGCGATATCCGGACAAGCGGAGCAGGTGAATGGCGGCTGATACGTTGCCAGCCGCGCGTTGCTTTTATTTGCTGCGGTTAAGCAGATCCAGCGCGACGTCGACGATCATATCCTCCTGACCGCCCACCATCCGCCGCTTGCCGAGTTCGACGAGGATATCCACCGCGCTCAGGCCGTAGCGCCCGGCGGCCGCTTCGCTGTGGCGCAGAAAGCTGGAGTAAACCCCGGCATAGCCCAGCGCCAGCGTTTCGCGGTCAACCCGCACCGGGCGGTCCTGCAGCGGGCGCACCAGCTCATCGGCGGCGTTCATCAGAGCATACAGATCGGTACCGTGATTCCAGCCGAGCTTATCGGCGGCGGCGATAAACACCTCCAGCGGCGCGTTGCCCGCCCCGGCCCCCATCCCCGCCAGGCTGGCATCAATACGGTCGCAGCCCTCTTCCACCGCGGCGATGGAGTTGGCCACGCCGAGACTGAGGTTATGATGCGCGTGCATCCCGGTGGCGGTTTCCGGCTTCAGCACCGCCTTGAGGGCGCGGAAGCGATCGCGAATATCGTTCATGTTCATCGCCCCGCCGGAATCCACCACGTAAATACAGGTGGCGCCGTAGGATTCCATCTTCAGCGCCTGCTGCGCCAGCTGTTCCGGGGAGGTCATATGGCTCATCATCAGGAAGCCGACGGTGTCCATGCCCAGCTCGCGGGCGAAGGCGATATGCTGCGCGGAAACATCCGCCTCGGTGCAGTGGGTCGCCACGCGCACCACCCGCGCCCCGGCCTGATACGCGTTTTTCAGGTCGTGCAGAGTGCCAATGCCGGGTAGCAATAAAGTGGCGATCTTCGCCTGGCTGACCGACTCCGCCGCCGCCTCAATCCACTGCAGGTCGCTGTACGCGCCGAAGCCGTAGTTAAAGCTGGAACCCTGCAGGCCGTCGCCGTGGGCCACCTCTATCGAATCGACGCCCGCACAATCCAGCGCCCGGGCAATCTGGCGCACATTGTCGAGCGAGTATTGATGACGAATCGCGTGCATCCCGTCGCGCAGGGTCACGTCTGAGATATAGAGTTTTTTGCCGTTCATGCTGCTTCTCCCGCCGCGTCGTTCATCGCCTGGGCCATTTTTTCCGCCGTCGCCAGCGCCGCCGACGTCATAATATCGAGGTTACCCGCGTAGGCTGGCAGATAGTGCGCCGCCCCTTCGACCTCGAGATAAACCGCCGTTTTCAGGCCCGAGAAGCGGCCGACGCCCGGCAGGTTTACCGGTTTATCTTCCGGGATGACCTCAAACTGCACCTGCTGCTTCAGGCGATATCCCGGCACGTAGGCCTGCACAGCCGCCGCCATCTCGGCGATCGACGCGGCAATCGCCTGCTGCGATGCCGCTTCGCTCAGGACATAAACGGTGTCGCGCATCATCAGCGGCGGCTCCGCCGGATTCAGCACGATAATCGCTTTGCCTTTCGCCGCGCCGCCCACTTTCTCAATGGCCTGCGAGGTGGTTTCGGTAAATTCATCAATGTTGGCGCGCGTCCCCGGCCCGGCGGATTTGCTGGCAATTGAGGCGACGATCTCCGCATAGTGCACTTTTGCCACCCGAGAGACCGCCGCCACCATCGGGATGGTGGCCTGGCCGCCGCAGGTCACCATATTGACGTTGCCTTCGGCCAGATTGGCCTCGAGATTGACCACCGGCACGCAGTACGGGCCGATGGCCGCCGGGGTCAGGTCGATCACCCGGATCCCCGGCCTGGCTTCCCGCAGCGCGGCGTCGTTTTTCACGTGCGCTCCGGCGCTGGTGGCGTCAAAAACCACATCGATATCGGCGAATTCCGCCATCTGCATCAGGCCGCCAACGCCCTCGTGCGTGGTGGCGACGCCCATGCGCCGGGCGCGGGCCAGGCCGTCAGACTCAGGGTCGATGCCGACCATTACCGCCATCTCCAGGTGCTGCCCGTGGCGCAGAATTTTGATCATTAAATCGGTGCCGATATTGCCGGAGCCGATAATGGCGACTTTACGTTTACTCATCACTCTCTTCCTCTTTGGCGACAAAGGTCGCCGCCACTGAACCTAAACCGTCGATATGGGCGGCAAAACGATCGCCGGCGGTAATCGCCACCATCGGGCCTAACGCCCCGGTCAGCACGATATCCCCCGCCCGCAGCGGCTCGCCGAGGCTGGCCATTTTGCGCGCCAGCCACACCGCCGCGTTCAGCGGATGGCCAAGACATTCGCTGCCGCGCCCGCTGGAGACCTCTTCCTCGTTACGGGTCATGCGCATCGCGCAGTTTTTCAGATCCAGCCCATCCGGGCGCCGCGCCGGGCTACCCAGCACGTAAACGCCGCAGGAGGCGTTATCGGCGACCGTATCGACAAAGCCAATCGACCAGTCGCGAATACGGCTGCCGACCACCTCCAGCGCGGGAAGCACCCAGTCGATGGCGGCGTACAGTTCATCAAAGGTGGTATCGGCATGCGGCAGATCGCGTTTCAGCACCAGGGCGATTTCGGCCTCCACTTTCGGCTGCAGCACCCGGGAGAACGGCACATCGGCGTTATCGCCGTAGCACATGTCGGCAAACAGGGTGCCGAAGTCCGGCTGGTCAACGCCCAGCTGCTGCTGCACTTTAGGATGGGTCAGTCCCACCTTGCGTCCCGCCACCCGGCGGCCGTTCGCCACGTGGTGCTGCACGTTCATCCGCTGGATGGCGTAGGCCGCTTCCGCGTTGTCAACGCCGAGCGCATCGCGCAGCGGTTCAATCGCCTGGCCGCGGCGTTCCGCCTCACGCAGACGCTGCGCCAGTTGTTCAAGAGATAAGGTTGTCATCAGCACTCCTCAGGTACGCGCCAGAAAATCGAGCACCAGCTGGTTAAAGCTCTCCGCGTGCTCCCACTGCGCCCAGTGACCGCAGTCGCGATAGATATGCAGTTCGGAACCGTTAATGCCCGCCAGCAGGCGCAGCCCGGCGTCCATCGGTACAAAGCGATCGTTACGCCCCCAGACGATCAGGGTCTGCGCGCGGATTTCGCCGAGACGCGGGCTAAAATCCGGGAACTGCTTCGGGTTGGCTTCCAGGCTTTGGACGAAATTATCCAGATGCTCCCGGCGCGACAGCATATTATTGAGGCGCGCTTCAAACAGCGCGTCGGTCAAATCGCGGGTATCGAAGACAAAGATGTTCATCATCTTTTTCAGGTTTTCGATGGTCGGCTCACGGTACAGGCCGTTCAGCAGCTTGATGCCTTCCGTCGGCATCGGCGTAAACAGGCTCATGCCGCCGGTTCCGCCGCCCATCAGCACCAGTTTGCCGACGCGCTCCGGCCAGCTGAGGGTAAAGGCCACCGCGCTGTGTCCGCCCATCGAATTGCCCAGCAGATGCACTTTGCTGATATCCAGCTGGTCAATCACGCTTTTCAGCACCCTGGCGTTCAGGTCGGAACGGGAGCCGCGGTTGACGATAGAATCGCTTTTTCCCCAGCCGGGGCAGTCCAGCAGAATGACCCGGTAGCCCGCCTCGACCAGCGGGTCGATATTGCGGCTAAAGTTGGCCCAGCCGGTAGCCCCGGGGCCAGAGCCGTGCAGCAGGACCACGGTTTCGTCGCCCTCGCCGCAGTCATTAAAATGGATGCGTAATGTTTCTCCGCCCTCTTCCACGTTGAGGAAACGGCTGGTGGCGACTTCGGTTTGCGGTTGGTAGCTCATCATATTCTCCCGTTAATTCAGTTCTGCGCGGCGGCGCTCAGCGAGCCAAATCCGGCAATCCACTCGGGGATTGGTCGGTAATAGCGGCCTTCGCAGCGCCAGCGGCCAAATGCGGATAGCGCGGCAAAGGCGGCCACCCAGGTTTTAATTTCGTGCGTCGATTTCCCGGCCATTGCCGACAGCTCTTCGTTACTGACGGCATCCAGCTCCGCCAGCCGCCCCTGCTCCAGCAGGCTCATAAAGCGGGTATCCCAGACGGGGTTGAGCGGATAGAGCGAGTTCTGGTCCTCGATAAACTGCTTCGCCGCGCTAATGACCCGCTGCTGGCGCAGTTCACGCTCGTCCGGAGGCAGCTGCCTGCCGCTGCCCAGCAGCCGGTCGCGCATATGGGCATCGGCCTTCGCCAGCTCCGGTACCGGCGGCTGATGCGACAGGCCGCCGGAGCCAAGGATTAATACCCGTTTATTGAGGGTGGTCAGGAAGCGGCCAATGGCTTCGCCCAGCATGCGGGTGCGCTGAAAGCCCGGCAGCGGCGACGCCACGCCGTTGATAAACACCGGCAGAACCGGCAGGGTATCCAGCCCGCCGAGCAGGAACTCCAGCGGTTGCGCAAAGCCGTGATCCACCTGCATGCAGTAGGAGACCGCCAGATCGATGCCCTCTTTCATCACCGCGTGGGCGCAGGCCTCCGCCAGCGCCGTCGGCACCGGCAGAACGCCGCTGGCGCTGCTGAAGTCGCCGATAGCGGTCGCCCCGATGCCTAAACAGAACGGCGGCATCACATCGTAGAAAAAGCCGTTGTAGTGATCGGGAGCAAACAGCACCACCAGCTCCGGGTCGAAGGCGGCAATGCGCGCCCGCGCGTCGGCGATGGTGCCGTTCACTTCGTCCAGCACCGCCTGTTCCGGGTCAACGTAGCCCACCAGCGGGGTATGGGAGAGGCAATGAAGATATGCGTTCATATCAGGCCACCTGTTCAATCGTTGTTGCCGCCTGCGCGGAAGCCAGCTGCATCTTGCTCGCCAGCGCGTCGAGCTTTTTGCTCAGGGTTTGCGGGATGGCCACGGTGGCGACGAAGCGGTCCGGACGCACCACGGCAATGGCGGTATCGTGCTGCGCGAACCAGCTTTTCAGGCGGTTTTGCGTATCGCCGATGCGGATAACGCCGGGCACGTTGTCCTGATCGCAATGAATCTGCACCTCCGGCACCACCTGGATAAAGCGCACCCCGACCGCGCGCCAGCGGGCTATTTGTTCATCGTTGAGCCCCCACTGCGGATTACAGCCCCAGGCGATAATGGCGAATCTGGCGCCAATCACCTCATCGAGCAGCGTCACCTGCCCGTTTTCCAGCGTCACCTTCGGCTGGATAAACATTTTGCCGACCGGGGACGTTTTGCTTTCGCCTTCCGCCAGCAGCGCGCCGTCGCGATACTGCGGCATTGGCTTGAAACGCATTTCAAGGAAGTAGCGTTTAACCGGCGGCAGATAGTTGAGCAGCCACGAAACGCCGTCGCGCACCGCGCCGTGCCAGCGTTTCGGCGGCGCCAGGACGTTGCCGGCGGTGACCGACAGGTCGATCATCGCTTTGGCGTGATCGCGCCGCTCCTGTTGGTAGCTGTCCAGCAGCGCCTCTCCGGCTTTGCCGTTCACCACCAGCGCCAGCTTCCAGGCCAGGTTAAAGGCGTCGCGCATACCGCTGTTGTAGCCCTGCCCCTGCCACACCGGCATGATGTGCGCCGCGTCGCCCGCCAGCAGTACGCGATCGACGCGAAAGCGTTCGGCGATGCGCGCGTTGTGGGTGTAGACGCGCTGGCGAATCAGCTCGACGTTATCCGGGTCCGGCAGCACCTTGCTCAATAGCTGGCGCATCTTGCGCGGCTCGCTGAGCTGGGCTTCGGTTTCTCCGGGCATGACCATAAATTCGAAACGCCGTACCCCGTGCGGCAGCGCGGCGGAGACGTACGGGCGCACCGGGTCGCAGCACAGGTAGACGTGCGGCGTCGCCAGCGGATCGTTGGCGATATCAATAACAATCCATTGATTCGGCGCGGTTTTGCCTTCGAAGGGAATATTCAGCGCGCGACGAATGAAGCTGGCTCCGCCGTCGCAGGCCACCAGCCAGTCGGCGCGCACGGTTTCCCGCTCGCCGTCGCTGCCTTTGACGTTCAGGATGACACCGTCACTATTCTGGCTAAAGGCCTCTACTTCGCGGGAAAACAGGCAGCGCACGTGGGGGAAACGGCTGAGGCCGTCGTACAGCACCGCGTCCACCTGCGGCTGAATAAACGCATTGCGGCGCGACCAGCCAAACTCGTCGGTCATCGGCTGAATATCGGCAAAGCAGCGCCCTTTCGGGGTGAGAAAGCGCATCGCGTGCCACGGCGTAGTATGCGGCAGCACGTTGTCGACCAGCCCCACCGCCTGCATCGCCCGCAGCGCCTCATCGTCGATACCGATGGCGCGGGGATAATCGATCAGCGACTCGAGCTTCTCAATCAGCACGACGCTGACGCCCATCTGCCCGAGGTAGTTGGCGATGGTCAGGCCAACCGGACCGGCGCCGGCAATAGCGACCTGCGCGCTGTGCTGTACCGCGGGTTGGATATCAGGATTGGATGTTGTCATTTTCAAAACCTCACGCTTCGGACAAATTGCCGTCACCGCACAACCTTCAGCAGGGCAATTTGTTAACTAAATGTGAATTTATTTTTATTGTGAGGTCAGTATAGGGTCGGTGATTTGCGCTACAATCAAAACATTACCGGATGAGCACCAGGTGCACATGATTGTTTATAATGATTTTTATTGAGGACGCATGAACGAAAACGCTTCGGCAGATTACAAAACGGTGCGCGGATTGAGCCGCGGATTATTGTTATTAAATTTGTTAAATAAATTCGACGGAGGCGCGACGGTCGGCACCCTGGCCGAGTTTAGCGGCCTGCATCGCACGACCGTCAGGCGGCTGCTGGAAACGCTGCAGGACGAGGGTTACGTGCGCCGCAGCCGCTCCGATGACAGCTTTCGCCTGACGATTAAAGTGCGTCAGTTAAGTGAGGGATTTCGTGACGAACATTGGATTTCTGCCCTCGCCACGCCGCTGCTTGGCGAACTGCTGCGCGAGGTTTTATGGCCGACCGACATCACCACCCTGGACGTCGATGCGATGGTGGTGCGCGAAACCACCCACCGCTTCAGCCGCCTCTCCTTCCACCGGGCGATGGTCGGCCGCCGCCTGCCGCTGCTGCTGACCGCTTCGGGATTAACCTGGCTGGCCTTCGCGCCGGAACACGAACGAAGCCCGATTGTTGAGATGCTTGCCGCCCGACCGGAAGCGGAGTATCAGCTGGCGCGCGAGCCGGAAAAACTGGCCGCCATCCTCGAACGCACCCGGCAAAACGGCTACGGCGAAAACTTTCGCGGCTGGCAGCAGGAGGAGAAAATCGCTTCCATTGCCGTCCCCATTCGCCGCCAGCAGCGGGTTATCGGCTGCCTGAACCTGGTCTATATGGCTAAAGCCATGACCATTGACCAGGCGGCGCAAAAGTACCTCGCCCCGCTGCAGAAGGTCGCTACCCGCATAGAAGAACGGATGTCCGATGAAGAGGTGTTTTACCAATAACCTTGTCCATAGGGGGTAAATAGCCCGCCAGCCATTGCGCCCGGCTTCGTTATATATTTTAATATACAACGATTCTTCCTTTGCCGCTGAGCCCATCATGTCCAGACATCCGCGCGTTTTCTTTGCTATGGCGCTGTTAAGCGCCAGCCTGTTTGCCGGTCAGGCCTTTGCCGACCGCACCCTCACCGACCAGCTGGGTCGTGAAGTCACCCTCCCCGACCACGTCACCCGCGCCGTGGTGCTCCAGCATCAGACCTTAAACCTGCTGGTGCAGCTTAACGCCGCTGACGACGTTGTCGGCGTCATGAGCAGCTGGAAAAAGCAGCTTGGCCCGCAGTTTGCGCGCTTTATGCCGGCTATTGAGACACTACCGATGCCGGGCGATCTGACGCAGGTCAATATCGAGAGCCTGCTGGCGCTGCATCCCCAGGTGGTGTTCGTTGCCAACTACGCGCCGCAGGCGATGATCCAGCAGATCCAGGGCGCCGGGATCCCGGTGGTGGCGGTCTCTCTGCGCCAGGATGCCGCGGGTGAGAAAAACAAAATGAACCCGATGATGGCCGATGAAGAGCAGGCCTATAACGAGGGGCTGAAACAGGGGATCCGCCTGATTGGCGAAGTGGTCGGGCGTCAGGCTCAGGCCGAAGCGCTGATTCAATACACCTTCAGCGCGCGCAGGCTGGCTAACGCGCCGGTTGCCGATATTCCGCAAAACGAGCGGGTGCGGGTATATATGGCCAATCCGGACCTCAACACCTACGGCTCGGGCAAATACACCGGCCTGATGATGAAGCACGCCGGGGCGCTGAACGTTGCCGCCGCCAGCGTAAAGGGCGCGCGCCAGGTCTCGCTGGAGCAGGTGCTGCAGTGGGATCCGCAGGTGATTTTCGTGCAGGACCGCTACCCGGAGGTGGTCAAACAGATACAAAACGACCCGCAGTGGCAGAGCATTGACGCGGTCAAAAATCACCGCGTGTGGCTGATGCCGGAATACGCCAAGGCCTGGGGCTACCCGATGCCGGAGGCGCTGGCGATCGGCGAGCTGTGGATGGCGAAAAAACTCTACCCCTCACGCTACAACAGCGTCGATGTCGAGGCGAAGGCGCGGGAGTACTATCAGCGTTTCTACCGCGTGAAGTGGACGCCGGATGCGTAGTCATCGTCATCCGGCCCTGCTGCAATGTACCCTCGCGCTGGTGACGATCGTGATTGCAATCGCTTCACTCTGCCTCGGGCAGTATCCGTTAAGCCTGGCGGAAGTTTTTCGCCAGCTGGCGCATCTTTCTCCCCTCGACGGCGTCGCCGGCCAGGTGATGTGGTCGGTGCGGCTGCCGAGGATCGTGATGGCGCTGCTGGCCGGCGGCGCGCTGGGGCTGTGCGGGGCCACCTTACAGGGCGTGTTCCAGAATCCGCTGGTGGACCCGCATATCATCGGCGTCACCTCCGGTTCCGCCTTCGGCGGGACGCTGGCGATTCTGCTGGGGCTGAACGCCGCGCTGATGATGGCCTCGACCTTTCTCTTCGGCCTTGCCGCGCTGATGCTGGTCTATCTGATAGCCGCGCTGCAGGGGCGCGAAAGCACCCTGGTGCTGATCCTCTCAGGCATTATCCTCAGCGGCTTTTTTGCCGCCCTGGTGAGCCTGATGCAGTACCTGGCCGATAGCGAAGAGACGCTGCCGAATATTGTTTTCTGGCTGCTCGGCAGCTTCGCCACCGCCAGCTGGCACAAAGTCCTGCTGATGGCGCTACCGGTAGCCTGCGCCGCGATGGTGCTGTTTAAGCTCCGCTGGCGGATTAACCTGCTGGCGCTGGAGGAGAAAGATGCCCGCGGTCTGGGGGTTGCGGTGACCGGGCTGCGTCGCGGGGTACTGGTGTGCTGCGCGGTGCTGGTCGCCGCTCAGGTGGCGGTCAGCGGCAGCATCGCGTGGGTCGGGCTGGTGATCCCGCATCTGGCGCGGCTGCTGGCCGGCGCCGACCACCGGCGTCTTCTCCCTACCGCCTTCTGGCTCGGCGGCGGTTTTATGATCGTCGTCGATGACCTCGCCCGCACGCTGATCCAGGCCGAAATCCCCATTGGAATCATCACCGCGCTTCTTGGCGCGCCGCTGTTCACCTGGCTGCTGGTGCAGTCGCGACGCACAGGCGCGCGCTGATGGCCCTTTCCCTACAGTTAAGCAACCTGCTCTACGGCCATAGCCGACCGCTGTTCGCCCCTCTGAACCTGCAGTGCCGTTCCGGCGATATCTGGGCGGTGCTCGGCGCTAACGGCCGCGGCAAAAGCACTCTGCTCGATACCCTGACCGGGGTACTGACGCCGATCGGCGGTGAATTTACCTGCGCGGGCGGTCTCGCCATCGTGCCGCAGTATTTTCGCCCGGCTTTTGGCTGGCAGGTGCGCGACGTGGTGCTGATGGGACGGGCGCGCCACGTTAATCTGTTCGCTCAGCCAACAGCGGAAGACGAACGTGAGGTGCAGAAGGCGCTGGCGCAGCTGGGGATCGCGGTGCTGGCCGACAAGGTGTTTTGCGCGCTGTCCGGCGGCCAGCAGCAGCTGGTGCTTATCGCCAGGGCGCTGGTGGGCGCCAGCCAGAATATCCTGCTGGATGAACCCTGCTCGGCGCTGGATCTGGCCAACCAGCAGCTGGTGCTGCAGCTCATCAGCGACCTGGCCCATCGCCAGAAGCGGACGGTGCTGTTTACCACGCACGATCCGACCCACGCCCTGCAGGTGGCGAACCAGACCTTGCTGCTGCTGCCCGACGGTGAATGGCTGGCGGGAGAATCAGCCGCCGTGCTGACGGAAGCGAATCTTCAGCGCGCGTATGGTTTAGCGGTACGCAAAGTCCATCCCCCCGGGTCGGCGCTGCCGCTGCTGGCTCCGCAGTTTACGATTCGTCGTTGATAGGCAAAAAACCGGCGTCTTTCAGTAAGCGCTGCCCCTCCGCGCCGAGGATAAAGCGGCACAGCCGCTGCGCCCCGGCGCTCTGTTCAATCTGCGCCAGCAGGTAGTCGCAGCGAACATTCCACGCCGGCGGAATAAGCAGCGTGCGCAGATCGCTGCACGCCGCCATCTGCGCGGCGTAGTGCGCATAGCCGATAAACAGGTCGGTTAAGTTTTCACGGATCAGCCACGCCCCGGCGATTTCTCCCGCCGGCACCGGCAGCGAGTCGGGGGGGGGGGGGG
>NZ_JBEAFN010000049.1:0-14678 GCF_040061795.1 Klebsiella sp. GN_Kp190 | reverse complement strand
CGACCTTCGGGTTATGAGCCCGACGAGCTACCAGGCTGCTCCACCCCGCGTCCGTGGAAGCGCACTATACTCCGCTAACGTTTTGATGCAACCCTTTTTGGCAGAAATCATCAATTTTGTAAAAAATGGTGCATATAGAATCACTTCCAGCCTATTTTTTGCGCAAAACTGCCTTTGCGGTGCCGAAGCGCATTTCATTAGCCCTGGGGGTTTGTTATCTTCATCACGCACCCGGGCTTAGCAGCATAAAGAAGAGATACCATGAAAGGACGTTGGGCAAAATACGCAGTAACAGGCGCGATGCTGGCAATGCTGGCCGCCTGTTCCTCAAAACCGACCGATCGCGGTCAGCAGTATAATGAAGGTAAACTCACCCAGCCGTTTTCATTGGTTAACCAACCTGATGCGGTCGGCTCGCCGATCAACGCCGGCGACTTCTCCGAGCAGGTGAGACAGATTCGTAGCGCCTCTCCGCGCCTCTACACCAGCCAGAGCAACGTCTACAATGCGATTCAGGAGTGGCTGCGTTCCGGCGGCGACACCCGCACGCTGAGCCAGTTTGGTATCGACGCCTGGCAGATGCAGGGGACGGATAACTACGGTAACGTCCAGTTTACCGGCTACTACACGCCGGTGGTGCAGGCGCGCCATACTCGCCAGGGCGAGTTCCAGTACCCGATTTACCGGATGCCGCCGAAGCGCGGCAAGCTGCCGTCCCGCGCCAGCATCTACGCCGGGGCCCTGAGCGACAACTACATTCTGGCCTACAGCAACTCGCTGATGGATAACTTCATCATGGACGTGCAGGGCAGCGGCTACATTGACTTTGGCGACGGCTCGCCGCTGAACTTCTTCAGCTATGCCGGGAAAAACGGCTGGCCGTACTACAGCATCGGTAAAGTGCTGATCGACCGCGGGGAAGTGAAGCGCGAAGATATGTCGATGCAGGCGATCCGCGAATGGGGCGAAAAACACAGCGAGGCGGAAGTGCGCGAGCTGCTGGAGCAGAACCCGTCGTTCGTCTTCTTTAAACCGCAGTCTTTTGCGCCAGTGAAAGGCGCCAGCGCGGTGCCGTTGATCGGCCGTGCATCGGTGGCTTCCGACCGTTCCATTGTTCCTGCCGGCACCACGCTGCTGGCGGAGGTGCCGCTGCTGGATAATAACGGCAAGTTTAACGGCCAGTACGAGCTGCGTTTAATGGTGGCTCTCGATGTTGGCGGGGCGATTAAAGGCCAGCACTTCGATATTTACCAGGGCATTGGCCCGGATGCCGGGCATCGTGCCGGCTGGTATAACCACTACGGCCGCGTATGGGTGCTGAAAAACGCTCCGGGTGCGGGCAACGTCTTTAGCGGCTAGTACGCCGGTTCTCTTCCCCGGTCGCGCTGCGCTTACCGGGGCTACGGCTGATTTTGTCACCCGGGTAAGGCGCTTGCGCCGCGACCCGGGAATGTCCACTAATTCTGAGGTTTTATGTCTGTTGTAATCAGCGATGCCTGGCGCCAGCGTTTTGGCGGCACGGCGCGTTTATATGGTGAAAAGGCGCTGCAATGTTTTGCCGACGCGCACGTCTGCGTGGTCGGCATCGGCGGCGTAGGCTCATGGGCGGCGGAAGCGCTGGCGAGAACCGGAATTGGCGCGATTACCCTGATCGATATGGATGATGTCTGCGTGACCAACACCAATCGCCAGATCCACGCCCTTGGCGGCAACGTTGGCCTGGCGAAAGCCGAGGTGATGGCGGAACGTATTCGCCTGATCAACCCCGAGTGCCGGGTCACGGTGGTGGACGATTTTGTCACCCCGGAAAACGTCGCCGAGTATCTTGGCGTTGGCTTTAGCTACGTGATTGACGCCATCGACAGCGTGCGCCCGAAAGCGGCGCTAATCGCTTACTGTCGTCGCCATAAGGTTCCGCTGGTGACCACCGGCGGCGCGGGCGGGCAAATCGATCCGACGCAAATTCAGGTCGCCGATCTGGCGAAAACCATCCAGGATCCGCTGGCGGCAAAGCTGCGTGAGCGTTTGAAGAGCCAGTTTGGGGTGGTGAAGAACAGCAAAGGTAAGCTCGGCGTGGATTGCGTGTTTTCCACCGAAGCGCTGGTTTATCCGCAGGCGGACGGCAGCGTTTGTGCGATGAAAAGCACCGCTGAGGGGCCGAAGAGAATGGACTGCGCATCCGGCTTTGGCGCCGCGACGATGGTGACCGCGACCTTTGGTTTTGTCGCCGTCTCCCACGCGCTGAAGAAAATGCTGGCGAAGGCGGAGCGGCAGACGGCGTAAATTCCCGGGTCGCGGCGCAGGCGCCTTACCCGGGCTACAAAACTGCGCAGCTGTCCGGGCGACAAAACCGCACGAACCCGTAGCCCGGGCAAGGCGCGTCAAGCGCCGCCCCCGGATAAGCTTAAACCTCGCGGGCGGCGGCGAGCACCGCTTCGCTCAGGGCGCTGAGCCCCTGACTGCGCGAGGCGCTCAGCTGGCCGCGCAGCCCCAGCGCATCAAATAGCGCCAGCGGATCCTGCGCCAGCAGCTCAGCGGCGCTTTTGCCTTCTATGGCGGTCAACAGCACCGCCAGCATGCCGCGCACGATGCGGCCTTCGCTATCGCCGAAGAAATGCAGCTTGCCCTCGGCGTCAACGACGTGCCCCAGCCAGACGCGGTTTTCACAACCGGCAATCTCTTTGGCTCGCGCTTTCAGGTCGTCCGGCAGCGCGGGAAGCTGCTTACCCAGTAAAATCAGCTGGCGGTATTTATCTTCCCACTGGCTGAGCGGGGTAAAGGTCTGCCGTAGAGATGCCTCGGTGATGCGGGTACCAAAAGGGTGAGAAGTCGTCATTAATCCACCAGTATTTCCAGAGCGCGGTCCACGGCGTGCACCAGCGCGTAAACATCGTCTTGCGTGTTATAAGGCGCGAAGGAGGCCCGTAGCGTGCCGCTGACGCCAAGCGCCGCCAGCAGCGGCTGGGCGCAGTGCTGACCGGCGCGCAGCGCGATCCCCGACTCCGCCAGCAACGTCACCATATCGCTATGGTGAACGCCGTCAAAATCAAACGCCAGCAGGCTGGCGTCCTGGCAGCGGAAGGAGCGGAAGCCCGGACGTTTCGCCAGCTCGTCTTCTGCCAGCGTCGCCAGGCCGCGGCTCCAGTTTTCCGCCTGCGCGATGTCCGTCTCCTCCAGCCACTCCAGCGCCGCGCTCAGGCCGATCACCCCGGCGATATTGGGCGTTCCCGCCTCGAAGCGCCAGGGGGCGGGCTGGGTTTTGAAGCCATCGAAGGTGACTTCGGTAATCATTTTTCCGCCGCCGAGCCACGGCGACATCTCCGCCAGCCGTTCGCTTTTGCCATACAGCGCGCCGATGCCGGTCGGCCCGTAGAGCTTATGGCCTGAAAAAGCATAAAAGTCGATATCCAGCGCCTGGACGTCCGCCGGGAAATGTACCGCTCCCTGCGCGCCGTCGACCATCACCACCATCCCGGCAGCGCGGGCCTGGCGTATTGCCAGCGCCAGATCCGGACAGCCGCCGGTGACGTTGGACATCTGGCCAATCGCCAGCACCCGGCTGCGCGGCGTGATAAGCGCGCCAAGCGCCGCCACGTCCGGCAGGCGGTTGCCCGCCAGCGGCAGCTTCACCACCCGCGCGCCGGTTTGCCCGGCAACCATTAACCACGGCACCAGGTTGGCGTGATGCTCTGCTTCGCTGACGATAATCTCATCGCCGGGTTTCAGGCGCGGGCGCACGTAGCTCTGCGCCACCATATTAATGGCTTCGGTGGTGCCGCGCGTCCAGACGATATCCTGGCCGGAAGGGGCGTTGAGCAGCGTCGCCACCCGTTCGCGCGCGTTTTCATAGCGTTCGGTTAGCTGACGGGCGGTGGCGAACTGGCTGCGGTGGACGTTACCGGCGCTAAGGCGATAGAACTGGTCGCTGGCCTCAATGACCGCCAGCGGTTTGAGGGTTGTCGCGGCGCTATCAAGATAGACGCCGGCGTCGGCCAGCGCCGGGAACTGGGCGCGAAATTGGACGGGGTTGAATGCGTTCATGAGATTCCTCGTATCGATATCAGGATCGTCGCGCAAATCGGCGGGTGATACAAGGTTTCTGCTAACGACTGGAATTTTCTGAATATGACTTCGGGTGGGTAAAAGATAGTTATGCTGAATAGTGTTGGGTTTGCGTTTTAACCTGGTACAGAACGAATCATAAACAGTATAAATAGTCGAAAGGAGAGAAAGATGAAAATGAATAAGACTGCCGCAATTATTTCTGCCTGTGTGCTGACCTTTGGCCTGAGCGCCTGCTCCTCCAACTACGTGATGCATACCAACGATGGGCGCACCATCGTGACCGACGGCAAACCGCAAACGGATAATGATACTGGCATGATTTCGTACAAAGATGCCTGGGGTAACAAGCAGCAGATTAACCGTTCTGACGTAAAACAGCTGGGCGAGCTGGATAAGTGATTTCGGTATAGCAGGCAAAAAAAAGCACCGCGCAGTGCGGTGCTACATTAAATCACTATGGACAGACAGGGTAAATGTACAGGAAGTGAAAAGGGGTAGCTGAGCTACCATGGTCCGCAAACCCGGACCAATTGCAAACACAACAACACAACATCACAACCGTAAGCCAAAAGCTTGTTGGAACACGCATTCCAAAAAAAGCTCTTCGTTCCGGCTCAGGAAGTGCCGCCACTATAGGTATTTGCTGGTAGAAGCTCAACGGACAAATTATAATAGCTCAGATAAAAAAAACTAATAGGTTAACTATTGTTTCCTGTTTGTTAAATTGCCTTAACATCTAAGCCAGAATAACTATGTCCAAGCGTTTGCCACCTCTGAATGCATTACGTGTTTTTGATGCAGCCGCCCGCCATCTTAGCTTCACTCGCGCCGCCGATGAGCTTTTTGTGACGCAGGCCGCAGTCAGCCACCAAATCAAGTCCCTGGAGGATTTCCTCGGCCTCAAGCTGTTCCGTCGACGCAATCGTTCTCTTCTTTTGACGGAGGAGGGGCAGAGCTATTTTCAGGATATCAAAGAGATTTTTTCGCAGCTCACCGAAGCGACCCGCAAGCTTCAGGCCCGAAGCGCAAAAGGGGCCTTAACCGTCAGTATGCTCCCCAGTTTTGCCATTCAGTGGCTGGTGCCAAGGCTTACAAGCTTTAACTCAGCTTATCCGGGAATCGACGTCAGGATCCAGGCCGTGGACCGTCAGGAGGATAAGCTGGCCGACGATGTCGACGTGGCGATTTTTTACGGCCGCGGCAACTGGCCGGGGCTGCGGGTGGAAAAGCTGTACGCCGAATATCTGCTCCCGGTGTGCTCACCGCTGTTGCTCACCGGCGATAAAGCGTTGAAAACGCCTGCCGATCTGGCGCAACATACCCTGTTGCACGATGCTTCCCGCCGCGACTGGCAAACTTATACCCGCCAGTTAGGTCTAAACCATATTAATGTTCAACAGGGACCGATATTTAGCCACAGCGCAATGGTGCTGCAGGCGGCAATCCATGGACAGGGGGTCGCGCTGGCCAACAATGTAATGGCGCAGTCCGAGATTGAGGCGGGCCGTTTGGTCTGCCCGTTTAATGATGTTCTGGTCAGTAAGAATGCGTTTTATCTCGTTTGTCATGACAGTCAGGCAGAACTGGGTAAAATAGCCGCCTTCCGCCAGTGGATTCTGGCAAAAGCGGCTAATGAACAAGAAAAATTTCGCTTTCGTTATGAACAATAAATCATCGTAGGGTAAACACATGACCAGCCGTTTTATGCTGATTTTCGCCGCGATAAGCGGTTTTATCTTTGTGGCTTTGGGCGCGTTTGGCGCGCACGTTTTAAGTAAAACGATGGGCGTTGCGGAAATGGGCTGGATCCACACCGGCCTGCAGTATCAGGCTTTCCATACGCTGGCTATTTTTGGCCTGGCGGTGGCGATGCAGCGCCGCATCAGCATCTGGTTTTACTGGAGCAGCGTCTTTATGGCGCTCGGTACCGTTCTTTTTAGCGGCAGCCTCTACTGTCTGGCGCTCTCGCATTTACGCCTGTGGGCGTTCGTTACGCCGGTTGGGGGCGTCTGCTTCCTTGCCGGTTGGATATTAATGTTAATTGGTGCAATTCGTCTGAAACGTAAGGGCGTTGTTCATGAATAAAGTTGTCCTCTATTGTCGCCCTGGGTTTGAGAAAGAGTGCGCAGCAGAAATTACCGATAAGGCCTCGCGCCTTGAGGTGTTTGGTTTTGCCCGGGTCAAAGACGACTCCGGCTATGTGATTTTTGAGTGCTACCAGGCCGAAGATGGCGAAAAGCTGGTGCGCGAACTGCCGTTCAGCTCGCTGGTGTTTGCCCGCCAGATGTTTGTGGTTGGCGAACTGCTGCGCGACCTGCCGCCGGAAGACCGGATTTCCCCGATCGTCGGTATGCTGCAGGGCGTGGTGGAGAAGGGCGGCGAGCTGCGCGTAGAGGTCGCCGATACCAACGAAAGCAAAGAGCTGATGAAGTTCTGCCGCAAGTTTACGGTACCGCTGCGCGCGGCGCTGCGAGAAGCGGGCGTGCTGACCAACTATGAAACGCCAAAGCGTCCGGTGGTCCACGTGTTCTTTATCGCCCCCGGCTGCTGCTATACCGGTTACTCGTTGTCTAACAACAACTCGCCGTTCTATATGGGCATTCCGCGCCTCAAGTTCCCGTCCGATGCGCCGAGCCGTTCGACCCTTAAGCTGGAGGAGGCGTTTCACGTCTTTATTCCGGCGGATGAGTGGGACGAGCGTCTGGCGAACGGTATGTACGCGGTGGATCTCGGCGCCTGTCCCGGCGGCTGGACCTATCAGCTGGTGAAACGCAATATGTGGGTCTCCTCGGTGGATAACGGTCCGATGGCGCAAAGCCTGATGGATACCGGCCAGGTGACCTGGCTGCGTGAAGATGGCTTCAAGTATCGCCCGACGCGCAACAACATTTCGTGGATGGTGTGCGATATGGTGGAGAAACCGGCGAAAGTGGCGGCGCTGATGGCCCAGTGGCTGGTGAACGGCTGGTGCCGGGAAACCATCTTTAACCTGAAGCTGCCGATGAAAAAACGCTACGAAGAGCTGTCGCGCAACCTGGCCTATATTCAGGAACAGCTGGACGAGCACGGCATCAACGCGCAAATCCAGGCGCGCCAGCTGTATCACGATCGCGAAGAGGTGACGGTTCACGTTCGCCGCCTGTGGGCTGCCGTCGGCGGTCGCCGCGACGAACGCTAGTTTGATCTGTAGGCCGGATAGGGTGTTAAGCCGCTATCCGGCGCTGCCATAGCCGTTACGACTGCGACACGTCCGAAACAATATGCGTCACATCATCCAGATGGCCGATCCGCGCCTCCCCTGAACGATTAAATTTGCTCTTATCAATCAACAATAACGATTGCGACGCTCGCTTAAGCAGCAGCGATTTGAACTCGGCGTTCACCGTATTTGAGTCCCAGAGCGCGCCGTCGCTGTCGATGCCCTCGCAGGAAAAAATGAACAGGTCGATCTCCAGCGCTTTGAGCTGTGAGATAAGCGACGCGCTGACGTAGCAGCCGTATTTTCGCTGGAGCGTACCCCCGGAGCAGGTAAGCTGAATATTCTCTCGCTTGCTGAGCTCCTGGCAAATCGGCTGGCTGTTGGTAAAGACGTGAAGGTTGATATCCGGCAGCTGGCGGGCCAGATACCAGCAGGTGGAACTGGCATCAAGGGCGATAACCATCCCCTCTTCTATCCACGCAAGCGCCTCGCGGGCGATGTCCGCTTTGTGCGCGTAGTGGCTTTTCAGACGGATATGAAAAGGGTCGCCGCTGTCACGGCTTTGCCGGTGAATGACTTTTGCCCGACCGTGGTTACGCAGCACTTTCCCCTGGGACTGGAGCTCGCTGAGATCGCGGCGAATGGTTTCTCTGCTGACGTTAAGCTGTAGCGATAAGGCTTCGGTGGTCAGGCTGTTATGGTTAATGAGCAGGTCTAGTATCGCTTGCTGTCGTGCCGCTTTCATTTTTCTCACCCTGGCGTTCGCTGAGCGCCCGCATCAGACGGGCGCTCCGGCATGAGATTACGGCGTTACTCCTTTTTTTAAAAGAATATTCCCGTACTTAGCGCGCTCACCTGTGATAACGATCGCAAAGGCTTTTTGCGCCCGCTCGTAGAAAGCAAAGCGGTCGATGCGGGCGATCTCCGGGCAGGGCGCGGGGCCGGAAAGCGCCTCGCGATAGCGCGTTTCTACCTGAGGGTCGAGGACGTCGCCTTCCACGGCGGCCATCATCACCAGCGGCGGAGCGTAGCTGTCTAACTCAAACAGCGGAATAATCGCCTGCAGCAGGTCGCTCACCCGCAGGCCGTCGGCGCGAATGACCTGTGGGCCCATGCTGTGGGCCGGGAAGTGGGCATCGGAAAAAATAATCTCATCGCCATGCCCCATTTCCGCCAGCACTTTGAGGAGGTCCGGGGAAATCAACGGGGAAATCGTTTTTAGCATCTCATACTCCCTCAATCAGTTCGGGTTCGGTTTGCGGGTAAAAGTAACGATACCGGTAGCTCACCTGCGCTCTGGCCTGCTCCGGGCTGCTGAATTCACCGACGCCATACCAGCCAAACATGGCGGCGCCGGCGACGGTGGTTTCGGCGTCATCGAGTACTTTAATGGGGATCTCCAGCCTGTTGGCTTTGATCTGATTCCACAGCGCGTTGCGGCTGCCGCCGCCGACCAGCAGCAGCTCGCGGGCTTTGAAGTGGCCGATTTGCTGCAGCGTTTGCAGATTGTGCGCCAGCTGTTCGGCTAATCCTTCCAGCGCGGCGAGGTAGAAATGACCGCGGGTGGTATTCAGCGTTATGCCCTGCCAGCCTGCGGTTGGGCTGGATAGCAGGTCGCACTGCATCTTCACCTTCTGAGCGCCGCGGGGGAGGGCCCGGGCCTCTTCAATCAACGTTTGCCACGGCGTTTCAGGCGTCCACAGCAGCTGGCGTATCCATTCCAGCACGCCGGAGGCCAGCCACTGCATGCCGGGGTTATAGCGTCCCGGCTGACAATCCAGCTCGCAGGTGGAGCCCGCATAGTGGCTGAGCAGCGACGTGTCTACCTGGGCGCTGCGCACCATCAGAATTTCCCAGGTGCCGGACGACAGCACCGGTTCATCCTGCTCCGCGCCCGCGCCAAACAGCGCGAACTGGGTGTCGTGCCCGGCGGAGATAACCGGAATGCCGACGGCTAAACCCAGCATTTTCGCGGCATCGCTCCGCAGCGTGCCAATCTGCTGGCCCGCTTCAACGAGCCGGGGAAACAGGCGGCGCGGCAATCCCGTGGCCTGCAGAATCTGCGCGCTGAAATCCCGCTGGTGGATATCCAGCATCTGGCTGGTGCCCGCCATGGTGATATCGGTCGTGAATTCGCCGGTCAGACGCTGGTTGAGAAGCGAGGAGATGAACAGCCAGGCGTGGGCCTGCTCCAGCAGCTGCGGGTGGTTCTCTTTCAGCCATATCAGCTTGTACAGGGTGTTGAAACCAAATGCGCCGACGCCGGAGATCTGCTGGAGCTGCTGCGCGGGCATATAGCGGCCGATATTGTCCATCACCGCCGCGGTACGCGGACATTTCCAGCTGATGACCGGATAGAGCAGCTTGCCCTGTTCATCCACCAGCGCGCCGTCGACGCCGAAGGTGGTGACCGTGATGCCGCGAACCGTGCAGGATGAGAGCGGGTCGGCAATTTGCCGACAGCATTCGGCGAAGCGTTGCAGGATCGCCTCCAGCGACCACTGGTGCCAGGCGCTGTTCTCCACGGCGATATCGCTGGCGTTGGCCGTTGCGGCGCGGGCGATAATGTTCCCCTGGCGGTCAACGGCAATCGCCCGTACGTTAGTGGCGCCGCAGTCGAGGACCAGGATGACTTCATTCTTCATAATCTCTCCCGAGACGTTGCCGGATGGCGGCGTAAACGCCTTATCCGGCCTACGGGACGGTATCATCCGTAGGCCGGATAAGCGCAGCGCCATCAGGCATTTTTAACGTTTATACAGCGGGCCGTAGTTCTGGCAGGCGCGGTAATCCTGGCCTTCGCTATCCATCCCGTGCGCAGACCAGCTGGAGGGGCGGTAGATTTTCGCCTCTTCTACGTTATGCATGCACACCGGGATCCGCAGCATCGACGCCAGGGTGATAAAGTCGGCGCCAACGTGGCCGATGGTCAGCACGCCGTGGTTAGCGCCCCAGTTCGCCATCACCGAGTAGACGTCGGAGAACGGGCCTTTACCGGTCAGGCGCGGCGCAAACCAGGTGGTGGGCCAGGTGGAGTTGGTGCGGGCATCCAGCTGGTCATGCATCGCTTTCGGCAGCTCTACGCTCCAGCCTTCGGCAATCTGCAGTACCGGGCCGAGGCCTTTGATGATATTCACGCGGGTCATGGTGAACGGCACGCCGCCTTCGGTCAGGAAGCGGGAGGAGAATCCGCCGCCGCGGAAATATTCATGAATCGCCGGGCACCATTCGGTGGCCGCGAGGCAGGCGTCGGCCTCCTGCTGGCTGATTTCCCAGTGCGGCTTCATGGTTGGCTTGCCTTCCGCATCGCGCTGTTTGCAGGCGCCGTCCAGCGCCGCTGAACCGGAGTTAATCAAGTGGATAATGCCGTGTTCCGCCAGTCCGGTGAGCGGTTGGCCGGTGACGCGTTTAACCGCGTCCGGCGACCAGTAGGTGCGCACGTCGGCAAACACCTGGGCGGTGCCGGTCAGCTGGTGGCCCATCAGCATCGCCAAGCCGTTGAGGCTGTCGTTTTCCGTGGCGACGACGAAGGGTTCGCGTACGCCGTTCCAGTCGAACGAGCTATTGAGCAGCGCTTCGGCGGTATCGCCGTTAGGGTATTGATCGGTCCAGTGGCGCTGGCCCTGGAAGCCCGCAGCGATGGCGTTGTAGCCCAGCGACTCTTCGACCAGCCCTTTTTCCGCCAGCTTCTTGTTGCCCTGCATCATGTCGCGGATGCACATCGCCATCAGCAGGCTCTCTTTCAGCACCGCGCGGCTCTGTTCGGCGTTGCACTTATACTGCTGCGCGTTCTGGTCTTCGCCGTAGCGGAAGTTTTTATCCGCCCACGCCAGCGCCATTTCCAGCTCGCTTTCATCATAGATTTTCTGGTCGATGCGGCGGCGCAGTTCGGTCATGTCCACCGCCTGCACTTTCATACCGAGCCAGGACTCGAAGAAGTTGTGATCGACGATAGAACCGGCGATCCCCATCGACACGCCGCCGACGGAAAGATAGCTTTTGCCCTTCATGCTGGCCACCGCTAAGCCGGCGCGGGCAAAGCGCAGCAGTTTTTCTTCGACATCCGGCGGAATAGAGGTGTCGTCGGCGTCCTGCACGTCGTGACCATAAATGGAGAACGCCGGAATACCCTTCTGACTGTGGGCCGCCAGCGCTGCCGCCAGGTAAACCGCGCCGGGGCGCTCGGTGCCGTTAAAGCCCCAGATGGCTTTTGGCCGCAGCGGGTCCATATCGATAGTTTCGCTGCCGTAGCACCAGCACGGAGTCACGGTAATGGTGACGCCGACGTTCTGGCTGCTGAATTTCTCCTCGCAGGCGGCGGATTCCGCCATGCCCGCAATGCAGCTGTCGGCGATGACGCACTCAATCTGCGCGCCGCAGGCGTGACGCAGTTTTTCCGCGATCAGCGCGGCGGTGGCTTTCGCCATATTCATGGTTTGCTCTTCCAGCGACTCGCGCACCCCCATGCGGCGTCCATCAATCACCGGGCGGATGCCAATTTTCGGTAAGCTGATTTTTTTCATTCCAGATTCCTCACGTTATTCGGATAAATATTTAGTTAGCTGCCGTTTGCGAACGGAAACGGGCAAAGATGAAGATGACGGCAAAGCACAGCGCCGGGACCAGCTCCGCGGTGGGGATGTTGCCGGCGGCGTCGCTGACAAAGCCCATCACCGGGGTGACAATCCCGCCGCCAATAATGGTCATGACGATAAAAGAGGAGCCGTATTTGGTGTCCTGCCCGAGGTTTTTGATGCCCAGCGAGAAGATGGTCGGATACTGAATCGACATAAAGGCGCTGCACAGCGTCAGGGCCAGCAGACCCACGTGGCCGCCGGTGAAAGCGGAAATCAGGCACAGGATCATCGAGAGCAGGGCATAGGCTGCCAGCACTTTATGCGGCGCGAAGCGGCTGATGAGCCAGGTACCGGAGAAGCGGCCGATAAAGAAGCACACCATCGTGCCGGTCAGATAGTTGGCGGCGAAACCGGGCGTCATGCCGGGGATCTCTTCGATAGCGTAGCGAATCAGATAGCTCCAGCAGGCGGTTTGCGCGCCGACGTAGCAGAACTGCGCCAGCACCGCCCAGCGCCAGTGGCGAACGCGGACCAGGCGAGCAAGGGAAGCGGAGAAGGAACTCTGGTTGGCGTCACTATGGTCGTCGCTCTGCAGGGCCGGAAATTTGGTCAACATAATCAACAGAGCGACCAGTAAGACAACCGCGACGATGATCATATACGGGGTTTGCACCGAGAGCACCAGGCTGTGTTTATAGGCGCTAAGCTGCTCCGGAGCCATTTTATCGAGCACATCCTGCGATTGATGCGGCACATTAGACAAAATGAGACTTTGCCCAAAAACCACTGCAATAATGGCGCCAAACGAGTTAAACGTTTGGGCAAGATTAAGCCGGAAGTGACCGCCGCTTTCTGGTCCTAAGACGGTAACAAACGGGTTTGCCGCGGTTTCTAAACACCCTAAGCCTGCAGCAATAATAAACAGGCCAATCAGGAATAAGGTGTAATTCATAACCTCAGCGGCGGGCCAGAATAGCGCGGCGCCAAAAGCATATAAGAACAGTCCGGTAATAATGCCGGCTTTGTAACTTAACTTTTTCATCAAAATTCCGGCCGGAATGGGAATGACGAAATAGCCGAAATAAAAGGCGGATTGAATCAGTCCAGCCTGGAAGTTGGTTAAGGTAAAGGCTTGTTGAAATTGTGGTAATAAAATATCGTTGAGATTATTTGCGACCGCCCAAAGAAAAAACAGCGAGCACAGCAGGGCGAAGGGAATAATGTAGCGCTTGCTTTGCCCTGTCTCTACCGCACGAAAACTCTGCGTTTGTATTGTTGTGTTTCCCATAGCATCCTCATTGGTTCAGAAGCGTGTTCAGCAGCCGGCTTATGCCCACCAGACCGCAAAAATCAGGCGAGCTCTTGTGACGACATCAACAGTGAAATAAACATCACGGAGTGAACTCATGAATTCATTTTCAAATTAAAAAAGCCTTTTAATATGATAGCGGTCACACTTCGTATCCACTCGGTGGTTTTATGTGATTATCATCACCTTAATAATCAGAAAAACATGACCGTTTGAGAAAGTTAATTGTAAAACCCACAGGGTCGATGACCGATTTATTTTATTATGTGGAAAACGGGCAGTTGTTAAAACTATCAGTAAAATGCCCGTTTTTAAATCTATTAGTAAGAACGGGCATTTTTCAGAAAGCAAAAATCAATGAACGGTTGTTTTTATACTGAAATAAGTGAGAGGAATCACAGAACCGGCGGATGTAAATTCCTTTCTGCTTATTCGGGATGATGATGGTGAGTAATTATTTGAGCTATTCAACAGCGTCGGAGCGTCATCTCCGGCGAGCCGTCTGTTGTCGCATTGCGCATCATAAAGAGAGGTAAAGAATGGAACGAAATAGACTGGCCCGGCAGATTATTGATACCTGCCTGGAAATGACCCGCCTGGGGTTAAATCAGGGAACCGCCGGTAACGTGAGCGTGCGTTATCAAGGGGGGATGCTGATCACGCCAACGGGTATTCCTTATGAAAAGCTGACGGAAGCGCACATTGTGTATATCGATGCCGAAGGTCAGCATGAACAGGGCAAACTGCCGTCCAGCGAGTGGCGTTTTCATATGGCGGCTTATCAGACGCGGCCTGATGCTCACGCGGTGGTACATAATCATGCGGTTCACTCTACGGCGGTGTCGATCCTCAATCGTCCCATTCCCGCCATTCACTATATGATTGCGGCGGCGGGCGGCAACTCTATCCCCTGTGCGCCCTACGCCACGTTTGGTACCCGCGAGCTGTCTGAGCATGTGGCCGTGGCGCTGAAAAACCGCAAAGCGACGCTGCTGCAGCACCATGGCCTGATCGCTTGTGAAGAGAATCTGGAGAAGGCCCTGTGGCTGGCGCATGAAGTTGAGGTGCTGGCGCAGCTTTATCTCAGCACTCTGGCCATCACCGACCCGGTGCCGGTTCTTGGCGACGAGGCCATTGCTATCGTGCTGGAGAAATTCAAAACCTACGGATTGCGTATCGAAGAGTGATGCCGTAAGCGAAGGCTTCTGCAGGCTGCTTCCGGGAGATGTGCTGGGCTGATACCCCGGCGCTGTTATTCCCCGGCTTGCGCTGCGCTTAGCCGGACTACGGGCTCACCGTCGTCTGCGGTAGCCCGGGTAAGGCGTAAGCCGCGACCCGGGGAATGCGCTCACCGTCTGCGATCCGGTAGCCCGGATAGATGCGCAGCATCGCCTCCGGGGAAATGGTGCCACGCTGCGCGCTGCTCCCGGGGGCGGCGCTTGACGCGCCTTGCCCGGGCTACGGGTATTCAGCCGTCTGCGGTAGCCCGGGTAAGGCGTAAGCCGCGACCCGGGGAATGCGCTCACCG
>NZ_JBEAFN010000048.1:0-16423 GCF_040061795.1 Klebsiella sp. GN_Kp190 | reverse complement strand
CGGGGTATCCCCGGGTTGCGGCGTAAACGCCTTACCCGGGCTACAGCCCGCAGACTGCACAATTCCGTAGCGCACCGCCTCCGGGTTTTTATCAGCCAAATACCGGCAGCAGCAGATAGAGCTTAATCACCAGCGCGTTAACGATATCGATAAAGAACGCGCCCACCATCGGCACCACCAGAAACGCCATGTGCGACGGACCGAAACGGTCGGTAATCGCCTGCATGTTGGCAATCGCCGTCGGCGTCGCGCCGAGGCCGAAACCACAGTGGCCGGCTGCCAGCACCGCGGCATCGTAGTTTTTTCCCATCATCCGGTAGGTCACAAACACCGCATACAGCGCCATAGCCACTGCCTGAACCGCCAGAATAATAATCATCGGCAGCGCCAGCGACGCCAGCTCCCACAGCTTCAGGCTCATCAGGGCCATCGCCAGGAACAGCGACAGACTGACGTTACCCAGCACCGACACCGCGCGGTCGAACACGCGGTACAGGCCCAGCGCCGACAGGCCATTGCTCAGGATCACGCCGATAAACAGCACGCAAACGAAGGTGGGCAGTTCAAATACGGTTCCCGCCAGCAGTTGCGCAACGATCTTCCCTACCGTCAAACAGATGGCGATCAGCGCGATGCTCTCAATCAGCACCAGCGACGTGATCATGCGCCCCATATCCGGCTTTTCAAACGCGGTCGGCGCGAGCTGATCGTCCGGCGTACCGTCCGGGGAGGAAGAGTGCTTAACCAGATAGCGCGCCACCGGTCCGCCGATCAGGCCGCCCAGGACGAGGCCGAAGGTTGCGCAAGCCATGGCCACTTCGGTAGCGTTGGCAAAGCCATAGCGTTCAACAAACAATTTACTCCACGCCGCGCCGGTACCGTGGCCGCCGGAAAGGGTAATCGAACCGGCCAGCAGCCCCATCAGCGGGTCGAGGCCAAGCAGCTTCGCCATGCCGATTCCGAGCGCGTTTTGCAGCAGCAGCAGCCCCACCACCACAATCAGGAACGTCCCCAGCACTTTGCCGCCGGAGCGCAGGCTGGCGAGGTTGGCGTTCAGGCCGATAGTGGCAAAGAAAGCCAGCATCAGCGGATCTTTGAGGCTCATATCGAAATCGATTTCGATATCCATGCTTTTCTTTAATACCAGCAGCGCCAGCGCGACCAGCAGGCCGCCCGCAACGGGTTCAGGAATGGTGTATTTCTTCAGGAAAGGGACGGTTTGAACGAGTTTTCTACCCAATAGCAGCACGAGTGTTGCGGCAACGAGCGTCGATAAGGTATCGAGATGAAACATAAAAAAGAGCTCCTTATAGGCGCATGATCCATTCACACGCGACGGTATTCCCGGTGTCGATTGCTTCTCATCATGAGTAATCGGGTAGGGATTTTAAGCAGAAGTACGGAAAAAAGGACAGGAAAAGATATTTTGTAGGGATAATGATGCGATCAAGCATAC
Organism: Klebsiella sp. GN_Kp190; assembly: GCF_040061795.1. Classification (NCBI taxonomy): domain Bacteria; kingdom Pseudomonadati; phylum Pseudomonadota; class Gammaproteobacteria; order Enterobacterales; family Enterobacteriaceae; genus Klebsiella; species Klebsiella sp. GN_Kp190. The sequence goes on along the minus strand of NZ_JBEAFN010000048.1, from coordinate 14,967 downwards.
AAAATGTTAATAAATATTTGACACTTATTCCCTGCTTAAATATTTGCAGCTAAAGAGTGGCAAACGTTTGCTTTTGGTCTACAGTCCGATAAAATCCCCGCTTTGCCACCTTTGGGATTGTTGTGATGTCCGTTAACACCGCAGAATCAGAAAATGCGCAACCGGTTGCGCATAAGCAAACCAGCGAATTAATCTATCGCCTTGAAGACCGCCCGCCGCTACCGCAAACCCTGTTCGCCGCATTCCAGCACCTGCTGGCGATGTTTGTCGCGGTCATCACTCCGGCGCTGTTAATTTGCCAGGCTCTGGGCCTTCCGGCTCAGGATACGCAACACATCATCAGCATGTCCCTGTTCGCCTCCGGCGTGGCCTCCATCATTCAAATTAAAGCCTGGGGCCCGGTGGGGTCTGGTCTGCTCTCGATTCAGGGCACCAGTTTTAACTTCGTCGCGCCGCTGATTATGGGCGGGACCGCCTTGAAAACCGGCGGCGCCGATGTTCCGACCATGATGGCCGCGCTGTTCGGCACCCTGATGCTGGCCAGCTGCACAGAGATGGTTCTCTCCCGCGTTCTGCATCTCGCCCGCCGCATTATTACCCCGCTGGTCTCCGGCGTGGTGGTGATGATTATCGGCCTGTCGCTGATTCAGGTTGGCCTGACCTCCATCGGCGGCGGCTATGCCGCCATGGCCGACCATACCTTCGGTGCGCCAAAAAACCTGCTGCTGGCAGGGATCGTGCTGGCGCTGATTATTATCCTTAACCGCCAGCGCAACCCGTACCTGCGCATCGCTTCGCTGGTTATCGCGATGGCGGCCGGCTACCTGGCGGCATGGCTACTCGATATGCTGCCGGCCAATACCGCGCCGACGGAAAGCAGCCTGATTATGGTACCCACGCCGCTGTACTACGGGCTGGGCATCGACTGGAATCTGCTGCTGCCGCTGATGCTGGTGTTTATGATTACCTCGCTGGAAACCATCGGCGATATTACCGCCACCTCTGACGTCTCCGAGCAGCCGGTTTCCGGCCCGCTATATATGAAGCGTCTGAAGGGCGGCGTGCTGGCCAACGGTCTGAACTCGTTTGTTTCGGCGGTATTCAACACCTTCCCGAACTCCTGCTTTGGCCAGAACAACGGCGTGATACAGCTGACCGGCGTCGCCAGCCGCTATGTCGGTTTCGTGGTCGCGCTGATGCTGATCGTGCTCGGCCTGTTCCCGGCGGTAAGCGGCTTCGTGCAGCATATTCCTGAGCCGGTGCTCGGCGGCGCGACGCTGGTGATGTTCGGCACCATTGCCGCCTCCGGCGTGCGTATCGTCTCCCGCGAGCCGCTGAACCGCCGCGCGATCCTGATTATCGCCCTGTCGCTGGCCGTCGGCCTCGGCGTTTCCCAGCAGCCGCTGATCCTGCAATTCGCCCCTGACTGGCTGAAGAATCTGCTCTCCTCCGGTATCGCTGCTGGCGGCATCACGGCGATTATTCTGAATCTGATTTTCCCGCCAGAGAAAAACTGATCCTTTCTGACGCTCCGGCCACGCGATGCTGGCCGGAGCGTCAGCATCATCAACCTCACATCATCTCATTACACAATTCCTGTCTTGAGGATTACGCATAATTCGGGCATAACAGCCTTATGTGCCTCGCTCAGGATCGAAGACCATGAAATTTCTCAGAAAGCTGATTCTCTGGCTGCTGATTGCCCTGCTGGTGGTGATTATTGCCGCTTACTTCCTGCTGCAAACCCAGTGGGGCGGGCGCCAGGCCAGCGCCTGGCTAAGCGACGGTACCGGCTGGAAGGTCTCTTTCAACAAGATGGACCATAATTTCTCCTCGCCACTGCACCTGCAGCTGCAAAACGTCACCCTCGGACGCGACGGCAAACCCGCCACGCTGGTGGCGCAAACGGTGGATATCGGGTTTAGCAGCCGCCAGTTTAGCGACCCGCTGCATGCTGACGAAATCGTCCTCAGCGACGGCACGCTGAACTTCTCCCCTTCTTCCGCGGCTCTGCCATTCGCCGCCGACCGTCTCCAGTTGCGCAATATGGCGTTCAATAGCCCTGAGAGCGACTGGGATCTGAGCGCGCAGCGCGTCACCGGCGGCGTCAGCCCGTGGGCGCCGGAAGCGGGCAACGTGCTCAGCAAGAAAACGCAGATTCAGATGAGCGCCGGGTCGATGACGCTCAACGGTATTGAAGCCAGCAACGTGCTGATTCAGGGGAATATTGATAACGGCGAAGTGTCCCTCTCGACCATTGGCGCGGACGTCGCCCGCGGTACGCTCACCGGCACGGCGAAACGCAGCGCCGACGGCGGCTGGCAGGTCGATAATTTGCGGCTCAACGAGATTCGCCTGCAAAGCGATAAATCACTCGCCGACTTTTTCGCGCCGCTGACCACCCTGCCGTCACTACAGATTGGCCGCCTTGATGTAACCGACGCCAGCCTGCAGGGGCCTGACTGGGCGATCGCCGGCCTCGATCTTAACCTGCGCAACCTCACCCTGAGCCGCGGCGACTGGCAAAGCCAGGAGGGTACGCTGTCGATGAACGCAAACGAGTTCATTTACGGCTCGCTGCATTTCCTCGACCCGATCCTTAACGCCGGGTTCTCGCCGCAGGGCATCGCGCTGCGCCAGTTCACCTCACGCTGGGAGGGCGGGATGGTGCGCACGTCCGGCAACTGGCTGCGCGCCGGCCATGCGCTGGTGCTGGATGACGCGGCGTTCGCCGGGCTGGAATATACGCTGCCAACCAACTGGAAGCAGCTGTGGATGGCGCCGCTGCCCGACTGGCTGCAAAGCCTGACGCTGAGAAAGTTCAGCGCCAGCCGCAACCTGATTATCGATATTGAACCGGCGTTCCCGTGGCAAATCACCGCGCTCGACGGCTACGGCGGCGAGCTGCAGCTGGTGAAAAACCGCAGCTGGGGCGTGTGGAGCGGTAGCGCGACGCTGAACGCCGCCGCCGCGACCTTTAATCGTATTGATGTCCGCCGCCCGTCGCTGAAGCTGAGCGCCAATGCCTCCACGGTGAACGTTAACGAGCTCAGCGCCTTTACCGAGCGAGGGATCCTGCAAGCCACCGCGGCGGTGTCGCAGCTCCCGCAGCGCCTGGTCAACCTGAGCCTGAACGGTCGCGGCGTGCCGCTGAATATTTTGCAGGCATGGGGATGGCCCGCGCTGCCGGTTTCCGGCGACGGTAACCTTCAGCTGACGGCGACCGGCAGCGTGCTGGCGGATGCGCCGCTGAAGCCGACCGTCAACGGCCAGCTGAGCGCGATAAATATGGAAAAACAGCTGGTGGCGCAGGTGATGCGCAACGGGGAGGTCACTAGCACCCAGCCCCCTTCAGCGCCGGCGACAACGACGCCCTGACTTTCCCCCTCCCTCTCCCCCCACGGGAGAGGGGCCTGTTCCCTTCGCGAAACCTGTTGCCATTAAGCGGCTGTTTGTACCTATTTCCCGCAACCTGTTCCTTTCAAATAGCGGACTTGCTATAACAAAAATACTGGAAGTTAAAAAAATAATTAAAGTCCCTGAACCTATACCCAAAATAATTCGAGTTGCTTAAAGGCGGCAAGGGAGTGAGTCCCCAGGAGCATAGATAACTATGTGACTGGGGTGAGCGACAAATCTGCCGGGAGCAGATTTGAACGTCGCTTGCGACGGCCCGTGAGGGCGAGGCCCTTGGATGGGCCGAGTAATCCGTAGCTAACACATAAGCAACTTGAAGTATGACGGGTATACAAAAATAAAGGAACGACCATGTCTGTAATACGTCAACGTATTCTGGAGAATATGCAAAAATTCTCCAGAGCAATGATCGGTGCAGTATTGTTCTTGCCGGTCATCGGCTTAATTTTGGCACTCAGTTCAGTCTTAACTAACCCAACATTAATTTCGGAGACCAGTTTTTTACACCAGCTCGGACAGCTCCTCGGCGATACCTTCTGGCCATTATTTGGCAATCTGGGATTACTCTTTTGCGTCGGTATCAGCTATGGCCTGGCAAAAGATAAAAAAACCGAAGTGGCGCTGGTGTCGGTAATGTGTTTTATCATGTTTCTTGGCGCTAACCACTCGTGGCTGGAACATACCCACGGACTCGCGGAAAAAATTAACGGCGAATATTACGGTACCGGGCAGACTCAGCTGCTGGGGTTTGTGGTAGTCGATATGGGGGTCTTCCTCGGGATTATTCTCGGCTGCACCATCGCCTGGGTGCATAACAAAGTGTCGACGATTGAACTGCCCGGCGCGCTCTCCATGTACGGCGGAGCCAAGCTGACGCTGGTGGCGATGACCCCGGTCGTCATTTTCTACGCCATCGCCTTTACCTGGATCTGGCCGTTTATGACCCACGGCATCGCGGCGCTGACCGGCTTTATGAAGAATGCCGGCGTGGCGGGGGTCTTCGTCTACGGCTTCTTTGAAAAATTCCTCATCCCCACCGGCCTGCACCACTTCGTCTGGTCGCCGTTCCAGCTCACGCAAATCGGCGGAACGCTCAACGTCGACGGCCAGGTCGTCTCCGGCACCCAGGCGATTTTCCTCGCCTATATGCGCCACCCGGATTTAACCCCGGTAATGAACGAGGCGCTGCGTTTCTCGCAGCAGGGGATGACCACCATCTTCGGCCTGGCTGGCGCCTCTCTGGCGTTCTACCACACGGCGAAACCGGAGAAAAAAATGATGGCCAAAGCGATTCTGCTGCCGGCCATTATCACCTCTATGCTCACCGGCATCACCGAGCCGATTGAGTTTACCTTCCTGTTCGTTTCGCCGCTGCTGTGGGTGATCCACGCCACCTTAACCGCGGCCTCGCAGGCGATTTGCGACATCTTCACCGTGCGTCCCTGGGGCGCTTCCGGGCTGATTGAGTTCCTGATTTACAACCTGCCGCTGCCGGTCTCCCTGACGCGCTGGCCCGGCTACGTGCTTATCGGGCTCGGTCAGTTCGCCGTCTACTACGTTATCTTCCGCACCCTGGTCATTAAGTTGAATCTCAAAACACCGGGTCGTGAAGACGATGAAAACGTGAAGTTATATAGCAAGGCTGATTACCGAAAAAAAATGGGCGAACCGCAGTCGGTCACCAACGAAATTATTAATGGTCTGGGTGGTAAAGAGAACATTATTTCCGTCGATAACTGTTTCACCCGCCTGCGCGTCGCTATTCATAATATGGATCTGGTTGACGATGCGATATTAAAAAGCACCGGCGCAAATGGCGTAGTACGAAATCGAAATGAAGTTCAGGTTATTTACGGCGTCAAAGTGGGACAGGTTCGTTCCCGGGTTGATAGCTGGCTAGCAGAAAATTAATTGGGAGTGATTTATGAAATTAACCGTATTAGGCGGGGGCGGCGTTCGCTCTGCGTTTCTGGCGAAATCTCTGGCATATAACGCGCACCGCATTGGTTTAACGGAAGTGGTCTTTCTCGACAGCTCCGCGGAGAATCTGACAATATTCGGCGAGATCGCCCGCTATGTGTTTAATGCCATTCGCCCGGATATTCATTTCAGCGTAACCAGCGACCCGGTGCCGGCGCTAAAAAATAGCCACTATGTGATAACCACCCTACGGGTGGGCGGCGATGAGAGCCGGATCCGCGACGAGCGTATCGCCCTGGCGCACAACACGCTGGGCCAGGAGACCACCGGCGCGGGCGGTTTCGCCATGGCGATGCGTTCCATTCCGGCGATTCTTCACTACTGCCGCCTGATTGAAGAGCACGCCGCCGAAGATGCCATTCTGTTTAACTTCACCAACCCGTCAGGGCTGGTCACCGAGGCGATTATCAAATCCGGCTTTAAGCGTCGGGTGTACGGCATCTGCGATGCCCCGTCGGAGCTAATTCGCGAGCTGCCCGAGATCCTCGGCTGCGACGAGCGCGATCTCGGCGTCGAGTGCTACGGGCTGAACCACTTCTCCTGGTTTACCCATTTCACCGTGCGCGGCGAGGATGTCACCGAGCGCCTGATCGCCAGCCCGGACCTGTATCGCAAGACGGCGATGCAGTACTTTTCGCCGGAGCTGGTTCAGCTATGCGATAAGCAGCTGCTTAATGAATATCTTTACTACTACTACTATCGCGAAGTGGCTTTGAAAGCGATTCAGAACGCGCCGGAAACCCGCGGCGAGCAGATTGCGCGCATCAATCACGATATGCGCGAAGCGCTGCTGACCGTTGATGTCAAAGCCAACCCGGAAGCGGCGTTTACCATCTGGATGAAGCACTATCTGCGCCGGGAAAATAGCTATATGCAGAACGAGTCGCAGCAGGAAAAATTCCATACCCGCGAGCCGTTGACCTTAAAGCAGTTTATCGAGGAGCCGGATACCGGCGGCTACGCGGGCGTGGCGCTGGATATTCTGGAGGCGGTCAACAGCACCACCACCAAGCGCATCGTGGTATCGATGCCCAACAACGGCACGCTGGACTTCCTGCGCCCGGACGATGTGATTGAGATCAGCTGCGACCTGAGCAAAGAGGGCCTGAAGCCGGTGACGCCGAAGCATGTGCCGACGGCGCAGAAGAATATGATCGCCAGCGTGAAAGAGTATGAGCGGCTGGCGGTGGCGGCCATTCTGCAGCGCGATAAATCGCTGGCGGTACGGGCGCTGATGGCGCATCCGCTGGTCGGCTCTTATTCGCTGGCAAAAACGCTGGTTGAAGCCTATCTCGACGATAAGCAGTTCGCCGACTGGCAATAAACGCCCGGTGAAATCCCCCGGATGGCGGCTAACGCCTTATCCGGGCTACCGGATCGCAGCCGATAGCCCGGACAGGCGCCTCACGCGCCGCCTCCGGGGATCCCCGTCTGCATAAACCACATCTTCAGCAGCCGCTCAAAGCCGAGTATGCAGTAGCCAAAAAAGGGGTTACTCCAGTAAATATCATCATCGAACTTCTGCGGATCATGGATGATAAACGCCGTATCCGCCGCCTGCGCCAGCGGGCTTTGATAATCGCCGGTAAAGCAGACCAGGTTAATCTCTTTCCCTTCCAGCGCCTTCACCCAGTTCAGCGCCGAACTGCTGCGTCCGGATTTGGAAATAATCCAGATCGAATCAAATTTGGCGGCGTTCTTCTGCTCGAGGATTTCGTAATCCGGCCACAGCGCGAGGCTGGCATTCACCCCGGTCACCAAAAATTTATTATAAATATACTGGGCGATCAGCTGCGAAAAGCCGCTGCCGTGAATCAAAATGCGGTGATGTTGCAGGCTTTCCAGCAATGGCGTTATCCGCTCCACCGGCTGAATGCTCATATAATCGATGTCGTTGGTCACATCGAGTTTGGGCATAGTGATATTGAATTTAATAAAATAGACCAGCTCCAGCCAGCCGCTGAATTTCAGCTTCTTCGCCAGGCGTACCAGCGAAGACGGATTGCTATAACAGTGCTCCGCCACGGCGCGGATCCCTTCGCGAACGCATTGCTCAGGATCGTTCTGAATAAAACGCAGCACGGTCATTTCCGTTTTGCTTAGCTTAACGTCACGAAAGATGTTTTCTAAATCCATACCGGGCTCCTCTCAGCGCTAAACTACGCTATCACCCGGCGGCGCTGGCGTCTGTGGCATCAATCACCAGAATGAAATGAACGTTACTTTTTTAGACAAAATGGAATAAAAAAACCCTCCGTAAGGAGGGTGGTGGATTCGACAACGTCTATCTCTTTTCAGCGTCCGTACTCACTGCACAATAACCATTTTTTCGGTTCATCTTCCTGAATCATCGGGAAGCGACCGCTATCTTCCAGAAAACGATTGTCGCGCTTATCATCGTTCACCATCGAAATTTCCCAGCCCATTACCAGCGCGTTTTCAGCCCAAAAACGGTGGTACAGCGTGGGCGGCAGGCAAACGCCCTGCCCGGGGTTAAGAGCCAGGGTTTCTCCCGGTTTCAGCGTGCGCTGGCGGCCATCAACCGCGACGCTCACGCTGCGCTGCATATCCAGCCGTTCATCTTCTGTCGCCCATGCCAGCTGCAGACAGAGCCGGCCGCCGCCGCGGTTCAGAATATCTTCCATTTTGTGATAATGAAAATGCCAGGGGGTTTGCTGATCCTGCTGAATCTGCAACATCTTCTCGGCGTAGGGCTTGGGATAGCGCGAATCGCCCGGCGCGCCGTTACGCAGGGTCCACAGCGTCAGTCCGGTTTCCTGAAAACGGCCGCTGCCAAAATCGGTAATATCCCAGCCAAGCTGTAGATCCCGAACTTCTCGCCACTCTTCAAACCGCTTTTTCGCCCAGATATCGGCGGTAAAGCAGGCAAACTCGGGTAAGCAAATGCGAAAGGACTCGGCGATAGCATGCGCTTTATCAATCGCGTAGTTAATCTGTGAACGTTTCATTTTCGACTCCGCTGCGGACGGCCAGCCAGGCTGCGCCGCGCATGCCGCTACTGTCACCATGTCGGGCAGGCACGATGGGGGTGGTGAAATGGTCGGTAAACACCAGCGGGGCGACATCCGCCTCCAGGTCGTTCACCAGCAGCGCCACGTTAGACAGGCCGCCGCCGAGAACAATCACGCCGGGATCGATAAGATTCACCACCGTCGCCAGCGTCCGCGCCAGCTGCTGGCGAAAGCGCAGCACCTGCTCGCAGGCGGCATGCTCGCCCTCCAGCGCCCGGGCGATAATAGCCTGACTGCTGAGCGCCTGCCGGGTCATCAAACGATAGCGCGCGCTCAGCCCGGTGCCGGAAATAAAGGACTCGACGCAGTTATATTTTCCGCAGTAGCAGCGCTCGGGCGGCCCATCGTTGACCTCCTGATATCCCGGCAGCGTGATATGCCCGCACTCCGCCGCAATCCCTGACGCGCCGGGGAAAATCTGGCGATTAAGCGCAATACCGCCCCCGCATCCGGTCCCCAGCGTCATGCCAAACACCAGCGAATAATCGGCTCCTGCGCCATCGCAGGCTTCTGATAAGGCGAAACAGTTGCCATCGTTCGCCAGCACAACCGGCTGGCCCAGGCGCTGCTCAAGCTCATCCTGTAAGCAGCAGCCGTTGATGACCTGAATATTGGCATTGCGGATCTTGCCGGTCTGCGGGGAGATACTCCCCGGCAGGGCGATACCGATAGCCAAAGGCTGAGCCAGCTCATCCCCAATCGCGGTGATTAACGCCACCAGCGTTGCGATAAACTGCTGCCGGGTCTGTTTTCGCGTTTCAATGCGAAAACGCTTCCATTCATGGCCTTGTTCATCCATCACTACGGCGGCGATTTTGCTCCCGCCGATATCCAGCCCCAAATACTTCATACCGGCCTCCTTATTCATAGCGAGGCAGGTTTCCCCGCCCCGCCGGGGGATTAGTACAGGCTGGCCTTGCCGGTAGAGCCAAAGAGCTTCATTTTGTGGCGAATCACCTTCCGCGCGGCGTTAATCGGTTCCGGATAAATGACATTCGGATCCCACCATGTCTCTTTTGTCAGAATTTCGCGCGCTTTCTGGAAATAGGCATATTTCATATCGCTGGAAATATTGATTTTGCCGACGCCAAGCGTAACGGATTCCGCAATTTCCGCATCCGGATTAGCCGAGCCGCCGTGCAGCACCAGCGGAATCGACAGACGCCCGGCGATATCGCGCAGAATGTGCATCTGCAGCTCCGGCTGCATCCCCTTCGGATAGATACCGTGCGCGGTGCCAATCGCTACCGCCAGCGTATCCACGCCGGTACGGGCGACGAAATCTTCCGCCTGCGCCGGGTCGGTATAGGTGACTTCTGACACGCCGCCTTCCACAGAGGTTCCGGTCTGGCCGATGGTCCCCAGCTCACCTTCGACCGACACGCCCACCGCGTGCGCCAGCTGCACCACTTCGCGGGTCAGGGCCACGTTTTCTTCATAAGGCAGCAGCGAACCATCGATCATGACCGAGGTGAAACCACACTGAATGGCGCGCAGAACATGTTCCACCGAGGCACCATGATCCAGATGCAGGGTGAAAGGCACGCGGCTGCGCTGGGTGATATCCCGCACGTAGCTAAAAAACGCGTCGCCAACAAAATCGTGCTCGCTGGGGTGAATGGAAATAATCGCCGGCGTATTTGTCGCTTCCGCCTCTTCCACCACGGCGCGAATAAAACAGCTATCCGCCACGTTAAATGCGCCGATAGCAAAACCATGTTCACGGGTGGGTTTAAGTAATTCGTGCATTGAAACTAACATCGTTATTCTCCAGTTTCAGGGTGTGGTAAGCCCTGCCAGGGCATACGGGCGCCGGCATGGAAGGCCTTACTGAGATTTAATCAGGCTTTGTTGATTGAGCCGGATGCGTGTAAATAGGGAACGATGGCGTCAGCGCTGGCCTGCTCCATCACCGATAGCGCATCGGCCAGCTCAATGGTGCTGTCGTGGCACAGGGTGTGCAGCAGCGCCGCTTTCCCCGCTTCAAATACCGCCGCCCCAACGTTGATTTTTGCGACCCCGAATTCCGGGCAACGTTGCAGCTGCTCGAACGGCGTACCGCTCCCGCCGTGCAGCGCCAGCGGCACGGATGACGCGCGCTGTATCTGCGCCAGGCGGTCGAAATCGAGCATCGGTTTTACGCCGGGGGCGTACATACCGTGGGCGGTTCCCACGGAGACCGCCAGCAGGTCAATCCCGGTCTGTTCGATAAAGGGGGGGACGTCCTGCGGCTGGGTCATTAAATCGGCATTGCTGGCCTGGTCGTAGCGCGGCGCATCCGCCAGGTGCCCCAGTTCGCCCTCCACGCACAGCCCAACGCTGGCGGCCAGTTCAGCGACCTCGCGGGTCTGGCGGATGTTCTCCGCCAGCGCGAACGCCGAAGCATCGATCATTAACCCGCTAAATCCGGCGCGGAAAGCCTGACGTATTTTTATCGGCTCTTTGCCGTGATCGAGACTTAACGTCACGGGTACGCTCGCCTCCTCCGCCAGTACCCTGACTACCGCCGCCGCCGCCGTCGCCGGAAAGTGCGACAGATGCCCCTGATACAGGTTGAGAATAATCGGCGCGCGATGTTTTTCCGCCACGCGCACCGCCGCGCGTGCGCTTTCCAGGTTCATGCAGTTAATCGCCAGCAGGGCATACCGTTCACGCCAGGCTTTGATCACCATACTTTTCATATCGGCAAACATAGGGCCTCCGTTTATTCGAGGGTAAAGGTGATTTCGTCGTCTTTGAGCTTTTGGTCGTTCAGCTCATCAAACTCTTCATCGCGCTCGGTTACCGGCTTTTTCCACAGCGAGAGCATCACACCGCAAATCACGGTGCCAATCGCCAGAGAGAGGCAGAACAGCAGGGGATGCGTAAAGAGCGGCACCACAAACATTCCACCGTGCGGCACCGGACTCTCCACGCCCCAGGTCATGATCAGGCCACCGGCCACCGCTGACGCCACCACGCAGGATCCCACGACGCGCAGCAGATCGCGGGCGGCGATGGGGATCACCCCTTCGGTGATCATGCAGATCCCCATCGGGAACGCGGCCTTCAGGGCTTCGCGTTCAGCACGGGTATATTTATGGCGGGTCAGCAGGAACGAGAGGGTGATACCGAACGGCGGGATTATCGAACCCACAAACTTCACCGCTTCCGGGCCGTAAACGCCGCTGACCAGCAGACCATCGGCAAACAGCGACATGGTTTTATTCACCGGACCGCCGAAGTCGAAGGTCGCCATGGCGCCAAGGATGGCGCCCAGCAGGAAACGCGAGCCGCCCTGCATCGACTCCAGCATGTGAATCAGCGCGTCCTGCAGCCAGGCAATGGGCTTGCCGATCAGGGTCATCATCAGCAAACCGCTAATGATGGTGCTTAATACCGGCAGCACCATAATCGGCATCAGCCCCTGCATCGACTTCGGCAGCCGAATATAGTGTTTTAGCGCCAGTACCGTGTAGCCCACGAGGAAGCCGCCCAGCATGCCGCCAATAAAACCGGTATGAATTTGCCCGCAGACAAAACCCACGATCAAACCCGGAGCGAATCCAGGACGATCGGCAATGGAGTAAGCGATAGCGGCGCAGATCAAGGGCACAATCAGCCCCATTCCCCAGCCGCCGATTTGGTTTAACATCCACGGAATGGTGCCGGTTTTCTCGCCAACGTTCGTCCCGCCAAGGACTTGTCCCAGCGCGATACAGATCCCGGCGGCGACGATCAGCGGTATCATCCATGAAATACCGGTTAATAAATGCTTCTTAATTTCCTGTGAGACGGGAATTTTATTCTCACTCATGGTAGATCCCTCCAGATTAAGGATCAGGCATTCGCTAAGGATTTTTCGACCTTTTCGATAAACTGAATCGGCGACTTAATCACGACTTCCGTTTTTACTCTGACAATCCGTTTATTTTTAAAACGCTCTTCGCCTTTAATTTTCACATCAATGGCAAGAATAACGACATCCGCAGCGTCAATATCTTCGGCCGCCAGTTCATTTTCAGTACCAATGGTTCCCTGGGTTTCGACTTTGACATTGTGGCCCAGCGCTTTCGCGCCTTTAATCAGCTTCTCACGTGCAATATAAGTATGAGCAATACCTGCGGTACAGGCAGCAACACAGACAATATTCATCTCGGACTCCGCTAGTTATTGTTAGTAAATGTCCGACTCGGCATATTGGTTAAACAGATCAATAATCCTCTGCGGACTGGTTTCTTTGAGCAGTTGTTCAATAATGTCATCATCCGCCAGCGCTCCGGCGACCTGGGACAACAGGCGAATATGGGTGGTATTTTGATCTTCCAGACGAACGGCAAATAAAATAATGCAGCGTACCTGGCTGCCGTCCAGCGTTTCCCAGGCGATATCCTGCCGGGTGCGACCAATGGCAAGGGTGGTATTAACAACGGCGGACGACTTTCCATGCGGGATCGCAATATGATTTTCAAACCCCGTTGAGCCTTCCGACTCACGCTGCCAGACATCCTGAATAAAGGTTTCTCGACAGCTTATCGCCCCGTCTTTTTGTAATAAGTCGGTTAACTCCTCGATGGCTTCCGCTTTATTCGTAGCGTGCATATCTAACAAAACGCGTTTGGTGTTTAAAATCCTGGTTATGTCCATATTCTTTACCTCATGGATATAAAACTTCATTATCTACAGCAGATATTGCCGCACGATGTAATTTGTCGGTAACGATTTTTTCCGTAACCCGTCGGATATCGGTATCATTAAAAAATGCGCTAACATAGACTACCGGCAAAGCTATTTCCGGCAGATTGATCGTCGAAATAACCAGTTCAATCTTGTCCTGCGGCTGAAGGGTATGCAGGCTGCTTGCCGAAACCACACCGACGATGGTCCAGTCAGGAAACGCTCTCAACACTCTACTTTTCAACAGGTGAGATGTGCCGATTCCGGTAGAACAAACCAGCAGAACTCGCTTGCTGGCGACCTGTCTTTCCATCGCCGCCTGGAAATGAACGGTGAGATAGCCAATCTCGTCGTCGGAAACCGCACGCTCGCCCCAGCGGCTAAAAACCTGATTGACCGCCCGCTGGGTGAGCGGCCACACGTCCGTCAGCTCGCCCTTGATATCCTCAAGCAGAGGGTTACGAATATAAATCCGAAAATTAAGGCGGTTAATGAGCGGCTTGATATGAATGAGCAGACCATCGTATAACGCGCGATCGGCGGTTAAATCGAGATCAATCATGGTGGAAAAAGCGCTAATCAGACGATCGGTAATTTGTCGGGCCTCATCGCTAGAATGCATATAGCGCACCATGCTGACATCATCTCGCTCTTCCACCACAACGCCAGAGGAGATGATGTACTGATAAATAAACCAGACTTCATCTTCCGGCAGCGAATGGTCAATACGGTGTTCAATTTTTCGCAGCATATTCTGAGCAACGCTAAATATCGTCTCATCAAAAATCTGCTGCCCCTGCTCACGCCGCGGTAAGGCATTCCCACGGGTAATGCGATACATCATAATGAGGATATGGGTAAAAATATTCACATAATACGGTTCGCCTAATGACCAGCACAGCTTGCGCTCCATTTCCTGTAATAATGACTGAACAAATAAAACGTCATCCTCACCAAAATAATGCACCAGCGCTTTATAGCTTCCTGAGTCCAGCCGGGAATGGATAATACAGCCGGGCTCATTATGATTAATCACTCCATTAATTAACGACGCCATCGCCTGGCGGACGCTGTTTTCGCTGCCTTCAATATGCGTCCCGCTCTGGCTACGAATCAGCGTTAAGCCGAGCGGAGCAATCCATGACTCAATAATTTTCAGATCATTAACGATAGATGCACTACTGATAAAATAACGCTCAGAGAGCTTATTAATTGATGTCTCCCGCGGAGTCTCACTTAAGAGCTGCGAAGCAATTTTCACGCGCCGGGAGTTATTCATCATGACATCGCTGTCCTCCCCCTCGTTACTGAGTAATTGGTCTAATTGCAGCAGATCCGTGACATTATCAGCGATCAGCATCACGCCGGTACCTGAGCGTTTGTCGATAGTCATTTTCCACTCAGATAACCACTGTTCTAAAAAGCGTAAATCACGCTGAACCGTTTTTTCTGACACATTTAAATATTCAGCAATTTTCATCAGCGTAACGTATTCTCTGCGGGGCAGGAGAAATTTCAATAATCTGTTCTGTCGTGAGGTAATCATTTGCATTATTTACCCTTATTGCATACCAGATTAATGTCTGGAGGCCAGCGCGATACCACGCGAGCGCTACATAAATCATTGAGGATAAATATAAGTAGCAGAGGCGTAAACAACAATACTAAATTTTGTCCAGACATCCGGACAGAAATAAAACGAAGAGAGGGATTGAGGAATAATTATAATTCAGATCACATTTCAGGAAGAAATATACGTGATAGCGATCTCAATTCATCATAAGAATATATCCGGGAATGGTTAACCGCCTTTAGCCTGACAGCATTCCCGGAGGCGGCGCTTGACGCGCCTTGTCCGGGCTACGGCGTGCAGACGGCTGGA